>CAZTMA010000037.1:0-13788 GCA_964614645.1 uncultured Anaerolineales bacterium | reverse complement strand
CAGCAGCCGGATATCATTTCGTTTGCCGGCGGCTTGCCCGCCCCGGAGCTGTTTCCGCTGGAGCAGTGCGAGGCCGCAGCCTGCCGCCTGTTGAACACGCACGGCGCCGCCGCCTTGCAGTATGGGCCGACCGAAGGCTATCTGCCCCTGCGCCGCTTCATCTGCGAACGCATGAGCCGCTACGGCATCAAGGCCGAGCCGGGCAACATACTGATTACCAGCGGCTCACAGCAGGCCCTGGACCTGGTCGGGAAGATGCTCATCAACCCCGGCGACCGGGTGCTGGTGGAAGAGCCGACCTACCTGGGCGCGCTGCAGGCATGGACCGCCTACCAGGCCGATTATGTCTCGGTCCCGCAGGACGATAACGGGTTGCGCACGGAGCTACTGGAAGGCGCGCTGCGCGTCGGCCCCAAGTTCATGTATATCCTCCCCAACTTCCAAAATCCGGGCGGCACAACCCTGTCGCTGGAGCGCCGCTATGACCTCGTGCGGCTGGCTACCAAGTATGGCATCCCTCTCGTCGAAGACGATCCCTACGGTGCTCTGCGCTTCGAGGGCGAACACCTGCCGCCGCTCGTGGCGCTCGATGCCGACTACCAGACGGGCGGCGCATCGAACGGTCACGGTTACATGGAAGGCAACGTCATCTACCTGGGGACCTTCTCGAAGACGCTTGCGCCCGGCCTGCGGCTCGGCTGGGTCGTCGCGCCGGTCGAGGTGGTTGACCAGTTAGTTATGATGAAGCAGGGCACGGACCTGCAGACTTCCAGCTTTGACCAGATGCTGGCGTATGAGATGGTCAAAGACGGCTTCATGGACGACCATATCCGTACCATCCGCAAGGTCTACCGTGAGCGCCGCGACGTGATGCTTGCCGCGCTGGCGCGCTACTTCCCCGAGGGCTGCTCCTGGACCCGGCCCGAGGGCGGGCTGTTCCTGTGGGCGCGCGTCCCTGAGTGGATCGACACCGGCGACCTGATGGCGGAGGCCGTGCAGGCAAAGGTGGCCTACGTGCCCGGCTTCGCCTTCTATCCTGACCCGGCCCATGGCCGCAACACCATGCGCCTGAACTTCTCGAATGCCGAGCCGGTTCAGATGGAAGAGGGTATGCGCCGGCTGGGGAACCTGTTGAAGACGAAAGTCGCAGAACACAACCGGCTGCACGCAGTCACGGTGTAAGAGTGGGGCCGGGGTGATCCCGCCTCTAAAGCACCGGTTTGGATAGGCGGCGTAAGTATCGCCTTCGTGCAAAACGCGGCAACGGAACTCGCGCCACGCGCGGCGTGGCGCGTTTCGTGTATAATAGCATCGCAGAATCAACGATCTCGCTCATGAGGAGAGCAGCATGGAAAAAAAGCACGTAAGTGAGATAATGAGCAGCCCGGCTATCGTCGTGGGGCCTGAAATGAGCGTATCCGCGGCCAGTGCGTTGATGCGCGCGAAGGGCATCCGCCATCTGCCGGTCGTGGAGAATGGCCGCCTCGTCGGCATCGTGAGCCGCGGCGACCTGCGCGAGGCGACGTTCTCAGAAGCCGTCAATGCTGACACTTACGAACTTCACTTCATGCTCAATCGCCTGAATGTGGGGCGACTGATGACACGCCGCGTGTACACCACCACGCCGGATGCACCCCTGGTACACGCCGTCGAACTGATGACCGAGCACAAAATCGCGGGCCTGCCCGTAGTGGATGAGGCCGGCACCGTCACCGGTATCATCACCGAGTCGGACATGCTGAAGATGCTGGCGCGCCACCTGCGCCAGATGGAAGCCGCGGCCGAGGCCGCATAGGGGAGCGAGGAGACGCGTCCCACATGGACGAAGCCCTCTTGCGCTATGCGCGCCAGGTGATCTTCCCCGGCATCGGGGAGGCAGGCCAGCGCCGCCTGCTCGACGCCCGCGTGACCATCATCGGCGTCGGTGCAACCGGCTCGGTGCTGGCGAATCACCTGGCACGCGCGGGGGTTGGCCATCTGCGCCTGGTTGACAGAGATTATGTCGAGCTAAACAACCTCCAGCGCCAACTGCTTTATGACGAGGATGACGTAGCGGGCATGTTGCCCAAAGCCGTGGCCGCAGCAGCCAAGCTTCGCAGCGTCAACAGCAGCATCGCCATCGAAGACGTGGTGGCCGACGCCGGCCCGGCCAACATCGAGGGGCTGCTTGCCGATGCCGATGTCGTGCTCGACGGGACGGACAACTTTACCGCCCGTTACCTCATCAACGATGCCTGCGTCAAGCTCGGCAAGCCGTGGGTTTACTGCGGCGTCATCGCCAGCTACGGCATGACGCACACCGTGCGGCCCGGCGTCACGCCCTGTCTCCGCTGCATCATGGGCGAACTCCCTGCACCGGGAACCGTGCCCACCTGCGATACCGCGGGCATCATCGGCCCGATTGTCGCGCTGATGGGATCCGTCGCGGCGGGCGAGGCGCTCAAGCTCATCACCGGCCGTGGCGAGCTGAACGACGGCATGATCCACGTGGATCTGTGGGACGGCACGTACGAGCGATTCGAGTTGGGCGCGCCCCGACCCGACTGTCCAACCTGTGGTGCACGAGAGTTCGAGTTTCTGCAGGCCTTGGCGGGCACGCGTACCACCAGCCTGTGCGGTCGCGATGCGGTGCAGGTCAGCGTGGTCGGGGCCGGCGAACAGGCGCTTGACCTGGCGGCGTTGGCCGAACGGCTTCACCCCGTCGCGGCGGAGGGTCGCGTCCAGGTCAACCCGTATTTGCTGCGCGCGCATATCGACGGGCACGAGTTCACCGTCTTCCCGGACGGCCGTGCCATCATCAAGGGCACGGCGGATGAGGCGGCTGCCGCCACACTCTACGCAAAGTACGTCGGTGTCTAATCCGATCAAGCTGACCACCTTCCAACCTCATCACCTACCGGCGCTGGTAGCTTTCCTGAATCGTGCGCTGGCGGGCCATCGGCATTGGACGGCCATCAGCGAGGCCGACTTCACGGAACGCGTGCTGTCGCAGCCCGGCTTCGACCCCGAGGGCCTGATCCTGGCGCAAATGGAAGGCCGGGGACGGACCGGCGAAGTCGTGGGCGGCGTCCACGCCATCAAGCCCATCGTCTCTCTGCCCGGCTATCGCAGCTCAGAAGCGCGGCATCACATCGCGTGGCTGGCGGTGCTCCCCGAATACCGCGGGCGCAAGGTCGGCGAAGCCCTGCTCAACGAAGCCGAAACCTATCTCTACTACTGCCCCATGTACTTCGCCGCGCAGAATGCGCCTTTCTACGGCATCATCGAGAAGCTGTGGGTGCCCTGGTACGGCTCAACTGAGAGAATGGGCGTGAGTGCGGTCAACGACAAGGCATTGGTATCGTGGCTCAATGTGCGCGGCTATCAGGTCACCGATCCTGGCGATGTGAGTATGGCCGCGCATCTCCACAATCGTGAGCGGCCCGAGGACCCCGGCCTCGCCCGCCGCGGCCTGTGCCTCGAACCGATCAACGAACAGACGCCCTGGACGGGCGATGAGCCCTTCTACCAACTACGTACCTGGGGCCACAACGGCGGCCGGCAGTACCAGGGACTCGTCGTCGCAGACGGCAATCGGGCCGTGGGCAGCGCGGTGTGGTACCCGCTACCCGACACGTTGACCGCAGCGCTAGCCTGGATCGGGCTGGACCGACCGTATCGCGGGCTGCGCTACGGCTCGTATCTTCTCGATCGTGCGCTGGCAGATATGGCGAACCGCGGCTACCTGGCCGTCGAAGTGCACGTCCACAGCAAGGACAACCTGGAAGCGTTCTCGCTGCTCCGCCGCCGGGGGTTTGAGGTCATCGACTACTGGGTAAATCTCGTCAAGACCTGAATGATCCGTCGCCAGCGGTCCGTCGGACCGTTCGAGTAACTCCTCTCTCATCTGTGCAAACACCAAGAGCCCGTTTTCTGCGCAGAAAACGGGCTCTTGGTGTTTGCAAAAGGGGCTTTTGGCGTTTCATAACATTTGACACCCAACAAAAGCCGGTTATAATCCCTGCAACTTGATACACGGAAACCGTTGACCGGGACGAGTACGCGACGCGGAAACGCCAGAGAACGCAG
The DNA here is from genome assembly GCA_964614645.1 of uncultured Anaerolineales bacterium. Taxonomy (GTDB): domain Bacteria; phylum Chloroflexota; class Anaerolineae; order CG2-30-64-16; family CG2-30-64-16; genus MWBF01. The sequence goes on along the minus strand of CAZTMA010000037.1, from coordinate 9,720 downwards.
GCCACCGGCTGAGAGCCTGCCCCGCTGAAGCCCGCGGAAAACCCCCCGGGAGCGAACGCCCCAAATCTGGCCGCCAGCCGATATCTCATGACGAGGGCTGGCCGGGGACAGTATGGCGTTCCGTCAGGCCACGTTACGGCTGACAAAGGGCCGCCCCTGCTGCACTCGCGGGGCCGGCTGATATTGGGTGGAACCGCGAAGCCCCTCGCCCCATGTGGTGAGGGGCTTTTTGTATGTCTGGCACAGTGTGGAACACGCAACCACGGAAGACACGGACCACACAGAAAGTGGCAAGTTCTGGAGGTAAGACCGATGCAAGTGATGAAGTTTGGCGGCACGTCCGTCAACGATGCGAAAGCTATCGCCCAGGTCGCCGCGATTGCAGCCGACCAGGCCTCACGCGACCCAAACCTGGTTGTTGTGACATCTGCCATGCGCGGCATCACCGACCTGCTGATCGACTCCGCCCGGGCCGCAGCCGCAGGCGACCGGCAGAAGTACCGCGACGCGCGGCTGACCATCATCACGCGGCACCGCGATGCAGCCGAGGCGCTCGTTCAGGACCTCGATGACCTGAGCCGCTTGCAGGAGCAGACCGACGAGCGCGTGCGTGAGTTCGAGCGACTGTGCATGGCCGTCGCCATCCTCGGTGAGCTCACCGATCGCGGGCTGGCCGTCATTTCGGGTCAGGGCGAACGGCTGCTCGCGCCCATCCTGGCCGCGGCCATCCGAGCGCGCGGACTGGCCGCCGAATTCGTCGATGCCGGAGAGCTGATCGTCACCGACGACAACTATGGCTCCGCCGCGCCCGACATGGCGCTGAGCCGGCAGATGACGCGGAACAGGTTGCTGCCCATGCTCGAACGCGGGACCCTGCCCGTTGTGACCGGCTTCGTTGCAGCCACGCCGGACGGCGTGCCGACTGTGCTCGGCCGCGGCGGGTCAGATTACTCCGCGGCCATCCTGGGCGCGGCGCTCGAAGCGGACGAAATCCAGATTTGGACGGATGTGGACGGCGTCTTGACTGCGGACCCGCGCATCGTGCCGGAAGCGCGGCCGCTGCCGGAACTGACCTACAGCGAGGCTGCCGAGCTGGCCTACTTCGGCGCAAAGGTACTCCATCCCAAGACCATGCTGCCCGCGATCGACTTGGGTATCCCCATCAGCGTGCGTAACACCTTCAACCCCCGCTTCCCCGGCACAATGGTGGTTAGCCAGACGCGCAACGGCGGACAGGTCAAGGCGCTGACGGTCATTCGCGGACTGGCGCTCGTGACCATTGCGGGCCGCGGTATGATGGGCGTGCCGGGCATCGCGGCGCGCACCTTCGCTGCGGTTGCCCAGCAGGACGCAAACATCCTGATGATCTCGCAGGCGTCCTCCGAGCAGAGCATCTGCTTTGTCGTGCCGGGGACAGACGCGGCAAGCGTCAGCCGGGCACTTGAGCGCACCTTCGAGGAAGAGATCCGGCGACGGCTCATCGACCGGGTGACGGTCGAGCGCGACATCGTGATTGTCGCCATCGTCGGAGAGGGCATGCGCGGCACGCCGGGCATTGCGGCACGTATCTTCGGCGCGTTGGGCGAGCACCACGTCAACGTCATCGCGGTCGCGCAGGGCTCCTCCGAGGCAAACATCTCCCTGGTGCTGGCGGATGCGGATGCCAACGCCGCGGTGCGCTACATCCACAGCGCGTTTGCGCTCGGCCAGCCGGCCGCAGCAGCGGAGGTCGCATGAACCCCGCGCCGCTCATCGTCTTCGGCGCAGGCAACGTGGGCCGCGCACTCGTCCGGCAGTTGCTGGAAGCCGCGGATTATCACCTGACGCGGCACCAGGCAGCCTTCAGCATTGTCGCCTGGTGCGACAGCGACGGCGCGCTCGTCGATGAGCGGGGCATCCGCGCGGGCGTGCTGCACCGCGCCATCGAAGCAAAAGCAGCGGGCGTCCGCTTCGCAGACACCGAAACCGGCTACCGGCAGGATGACCCCAACGCCATCGTGGATGTAGCAGGCCGTGACGGATGCATCGTCGTCGATGTGACGGCTACGGCTGCCACCATCCCCGCGTTGGAACTGGCATTGCGGCGGGGCTATGCAGTCGCAACGGCCAACAAGCTGCCCATGAGCGGTCCGCAGGAGTTGTTCGACCGGTTGACAGCAGATGGCCGCTGCCGCTATGAGTCTACGGTCGGCTCAGCCGTGCCCGTCATCGAGACCGTGCTCGCGCTCGTGCGCGCCGCAGACCGGGTGGACGCCGTGCAGGGGGCGCTCAGTGGGACGCTCGGCTTCATTACGACCGGACTCCAGGCCGGCCGCCCTATCTCCGAGCTGGTGCGCGATGCGATGGCCCGCGGGTATACCGAGCCGGACCCACGTGTGGACCTGGGCGGGATGGACGTGGCGCGCAAGGCGCTCATCCTTGCCCGCACGCTCGGCTGGCGGCTGGAATTGGCCGATGTGGAAGTCGGCTCACTCGTCCCGCCGGAGCTGGCCGGACTGTCGCTGGATGAGTTCCTGGACCGGCTTGCCGCGCTGGACAGGCAGTACGCGGGGCAGGTCGAGGCCGCGGGCATGGCCGGCGACGTGCTGCGTTATGTGGCTGAACTGCGCGACGGCCGGGCGAAAGTCGGGCTGCAGGCGGTCCCGCTGCCGAGCGCACTCGGCCGGCTGCAGGGCAACGACAACCTTGTCGCGTTCCACACGCGCTACTACCCGGACACGCCCCTGGTGCTGCAGGGGCGCGGTGCGGGCGTCGAGGCGGCTGCGGCGGGCGTCCACAGCGACATCATTGCCCTCGCCCAAGGGCCAGCTTAACAGCGGCAACGCAACGGATGACGCACACGGATAAACGGATGAATCGCGCAGCGAGCGAATACCTGATAGCGGAGTCCGCATTCTCAAATGCAGACGGGACCGCCGCTCCGCGGCTGAGGACGCTCCGTTTCCCGCCTATCTGAGAGAGGAAAACAACTATGAACACAACCCCGAAAATCAAGGTTGGCATCCTGGGCGCCACCGGCGCAGTCGGCCAGCGCTTCATTCAGATGCTGACGGATCACCCCTGGTTCGAGATCGCCGCGCTGACCGCCTCCGACCGGTCAGTGGGCAAGACCTATGCGCAGGCATGCAAATGGCTGTTGCGCGGGGGGATGCCCGCCCACGTCGCCGGCATGACGCTCTTGCCGACAGAACCAGGTGCGCTGGATCCCGCTGTAAAGGTGCTGTTCTCCGCACTGCCGAGCAGCGCGGCGGGCGAGGTCGAGGACGCGCTGGCAGATGCCGGGTTTGCGGTCTGCTCCAACGCCGGCGCACACCGCATGGATCCGGACGTGCCGCTGCTGATTCCCGATGTCAACCCCGAACACACCGGCCTGATTCCGGTGCAGCGGGCGCGCCGCGGGGGCCAGGGCTTCATCGCGACCAACCCGAACTGCACCAGTACACACCTCGTCTGTGCGCTCAAGCCGCTGCACGACGCGTTCGGACTGACCGCAGTCAACGTGGTCACCATGCAGGCGCTCTCCGGCGCGGGCTATCCCGGGGTCGCGTCGCTGGACATCCTCGACAACGTCGTGCCCTACATCGGTGGCGAAGAGGAGAAGGTCGAGGAGGAGCCACGCAAGCTGCTCGGCACACTCTCGGACGGCGCGATCACGCCCGCGGATTTCATGGTCAGCGCACAGTGCAATCGCGTGGCCGTACGTAACGGTCACCTGGAGGCAGTCAGCGTCAAGCTGGCACGCCGCGCATCACTTGAGGAAGTGGCCGCGGTTCTGACCGGCTACCGCGGTGAGCCGCAGCGACTTGGCCTGCCGACTGCACCGGACCCGGCCATCATCCTCTACACGGAAGTCGACCGGCCGCAGCCGCGCATGGATCGGCTGGCGGGCAAGGGCATGGCGACGGGCGTCGGCCGCCTGCGGCCCGACCCGCTGTTCGACTATAAGTTCATCGTGTTAGGGCACAACACGATTCGCGGCGCGGCTGGCGGCTCCATTCTCAATGCAGAGCTACTGGTCAGCCAGGGCTATCTGAAGGCTTAGGTTATGTCTGCTGAAATCTCACTCTATGACCTGTTCGGTGACCTGGTCATCTACCGCGACCTGAATGCGGTCGATGTGCGGCTGCCGCGCTTTGCCGACATCTGGCGTGAGGTGGGCCTAGCCGGTCCCGCGACGCCCCGCAAGCTGGACGAGGCCTACGCGCAGGCGCTGGCCCGGCTGCTGCAGGCCGCGGCCGATGGCCCCGTGGACGAAATCGTGTATATCGGTGATACCATGTTGAGCGATGGCGGTGCGTTCCTCAACCTGCGCCGGCATACGGGCTGGCGCGGCTGGTGCTTCATCGGCGCGGAGAAGGATCAGGCCCTCCATGTCACCGAGCAGGACGGGCTATATCAGGCGAACCGCTGGCGTGCGCTGGTGGACTTTGCGGGCTGGCTGTGCGAGCAAGGCGCGCAACTCAACGAGCGGACGGTTGTGCTCGTCGACATCGACAAGACGCTGCTGGGCGCGCGCGGGCGCAACGACGGCGCCATCGACCGGGCGCGCGTGGCGGCCATCGAAGCGACGCTGGCCGAGGCGCTCGGGCCGTCCTACGACCACGGCGTCTTCCGCCGCGCCTACGCCGCGCTCAACATCCCGAAGTACCACCCCTTCACTGCAGACAACCAGGACTTCCTGGCCTACACCTGCATGATGCTGCTGGCCGGCGCAACCACGCTCGACGAGCTGCTGGCCGCTATCGAGGCGGGCCAAGTCGCCAGCTACCGCGACTTCATGGCGCGCGTTGACGCGCAGAAGACACAGCTATCGCCCGCAACCGTGGTCGCGCTGCACGACGACATCTACGCGCGCACGCTGGCCGGCGACCTGACGCCGTTCAAGGCCTTCCGCCGCCGCGAATATCGCGAGACGGTGGACCGGATGGGCAACCTGCCCGAGGGGACGCCGCTGGCACAGCGGTTCGTGGAGGAAATCTGTGCCACGCAGGAGGTGGTGGATATGGTACGCTGGCTGGCCGGTCACGGCAGTCTGCTCATCGCGCTATCGGACAAGCCAGACGAGGCGACCACGCCCACGCCGGAGCTGGCCGCAGCGGGCTATCTCCCGCTCCACCGCAAGACGGCGGATATCGTGGGGCCCTCCATCGCAGAGCTGCTGCCGAAGTGACATTCGGGAGCCCGCCGCGCCAGTTCTGTGTTTGGCTTACCGTATCGCAGCCGTCAGGTTGAGCGCCACGATGCTGGTGTCATTCTGCTGCCGAGTCGCCCATACGTTGCCAATGTGGTGGATTTGGCCGTCGACGATGCGGAATACGCCACCACCTGACGCGCCGACCTGCACTGCCTTCTGGACGACCAACCCGAGCGCTTGCTCCCGCAGCTCTATCGTGGCTGGTTTCACCCATTGCACGTAGGTCTCGCGCGGGTAAGTCCGCCAATTGATCTCCGCCAGTTCGCCCCAGCCAGTCAGCGCATCATCACCTGGCTGGCTGGCGAAGCGCTCTATGACGATTCTGGAGGGCACAAACAGCGACTCTGGAAACGTTATAGTGCGAGCTTGCCCGCGGTTGCCGTCCAAGTTGGGGCGCAGTTGGCTCACAAGGTCGTCGAGTTGCGCTGGGTCTTCGATCTGCGCCAGCTGTTCCCCGCGGCTCGCAAAAACATGCAGCGCCGCAAGCACACACTGTGACCTGTCCAACCACCCGTAGTGATTGTGAGTGAGCACTGTGCGTTCATCCACGATAGTGGCATGGGACATGACCAGCGATTGCCCCGAGTCTGTCCCATGCTGACCGCAGCCCAGCCTGAAAAGCATGTAGATGGTCGCGGCCAAAACCTGCTTCTCCAACCCTTCGCAGTGCGTCCGTTCAGCTGCATCTGCCGGCGCGCTGCATGAAAACGAGCTTGCAGTCTGAGCCGAAACCGAATCGGCCCGCAGAGGGGTCATAACCAAAGATCCCAACAACAGGGCTCGCAGCACGAGTCCGCTGATCCCAGAAACAATGCTGTTCTGCACGGCGTTCGCTCCTCAAGGCTAGCTTATTTCCTTCCAGCCCCAAGATAACCAACGCGCATCGCGAACTCATCACGAAATCGTCCCATACGCATCGCAAAGCGATCACAATCTCTTCAGATTGCCAAGATGCTTTCCCGAGGTTTGTTGTATAATCCACTGGCAGTTGCGCGAGGTGCTGTCATGCCTGAGCTCGATATTATGCTCTTCGGTCCGCTACGCGTGGAACACGCGGGGCTCCCCTTGATCTTCGGGCGCCGCCAGACCGAGGCCCTGCTGGCGTACCTGGCCGCCGTCGACCGGGAGTATGGCCGCGAGACGCTTGCCGCGCTGTTCTGGCCGGACTTCGACGAGAGCCGGGCGCAGGCCGCACTTCGCCGCAGCCTGCATGATTTGGGCCGGACGATCGGCAAGGAATGGCTGACGGTCGAGCGCGAGCGTGTCGCGCTGCGACCTCAAACAGACCTGCAGGTAGATGTCCGGCGTTTCAGCGAGCTGCTGGCCCAAGTGGCCAGCCACGGTCACAGCGCCGGTCGGTTGTGCGACGGCTGCCTAGCTGCCCTGGCCGAGGCCGCGGACATCTACCGGGGTGACTTCCTGGCCGGATTCACGCATCGCGGGTCGGCAGAGTTTGACACTTGGCAATCGCTCACGGCCGAGAACCTGCGCCTGGAACTGGCAGGCGTCCTTGAAAAGCTGGCGACCGGTTTGGCCGACCGGCGCCAATTCGATCAGGCATGGCCCTATGCCCGGCGGTGGCTGGCCCTCGACCCGCTAGATGAAGCCGGTCATCGCCTCTTGATGCAGCTATACGCCTGGGCGGGGGATCGGACCGCCGTGGCCCGACAGTATGAGCAGTGCGGTAAGGTACTGGCTGCGGAGCTCGGGATCAAGCCTGCCCCGGAGACCACCGCGCTCTACCGCGTCCTGGTTCATGCCGCGCCCACCGCGATCCCCGCATCTGTGCCTCCGCTGCAGAACCTACCCGCCGACGTTACGCCGTTCATCGGCCGGGAGGCAACGCGGAGCCAGGTCGCCGAGTTGCTCGCCGACCCTGCATGCCGGCTGCTAACCATCCTCGGCCCCGGCGGCATCGGCAAGACACGGCTGGCGATCCAGGCCGCCCGCGACACAATCGCGGATTTTCCGCACGGCGTCCACTTCGTAGATCTCGCCCCGCTGTCCTCGAATGAGTTTCTGTCTTCGGCCATTCTGCGCAGCCTTGACGTATCCGGTCGGTCTGTCGGTGAGCCGGATCGACACCTGCTCGACTTCGTAAGGGACAAAACGTTGCTCCTGCTGCTCGACAACTACGAGCATCTGCTGGGCACCGGAGATCCGAAGCAGGGGGATGGCTCCCTGCTGTTGAGCGAACTGCTGGCGGCCGCGCCGCAGCTCAAGCTGCTGGTGACGTCACGAGCGCGGCTCAATGTGACCGGAGAGTGGCTGCTGCCTCTGGAAGGCTTGGCGGTACCGCCGGAAGCGGGCCATGTCTCGGCCTTGCGGCCGGACGCCGATGAAGATGCCCCGGATGTTGAGCAGGGTGAGGGTGCGGCAGGAGAAACGACTGCGGCGACATTGGGCGACTACGGCGCGACCGCCCTCTGTCTGGCGTGCATCCGCCGGGTGCGGCCCGGCTTCCGACCGTCCGAGGCTGACGCCCGCGCCATCGAGCGCATCTGCCGCCTGGTGGATGGCGCACCGCTGGCCATCGAGCTGGCCGCGGCGTGGGCGCGGGCCCTGCCATTGGACGAGATCGCCCGCCGCCTGGCAGCCGGACTGGCGCTGCTGACTACCACGCTGAGGGACGTGCCGGCGCGGCAGCGCAGCATGACCGCGACCTTCGATTATTCCTGGCGATTGTTGCCTCCCACACAGCAAAGCATCCTGCGCCAGCTCGCGGTTTTTCGAGACGGCTTCACGGCTGAGGCCGCTGCCACAGTGACCGGGGCAGGCCTTGATGGGATGGCGGCCTTGGCCGATGCGTCCTGGCTACGCCTGGGCGAAGCGGGGCGGTATGCGATGCACGAGTTGGTGCGAGAGTATTGCGCGGAGAAGCTGGAGTGCGACCATCTGGTAGAGGCCGGCGAGTCCGCCGATCAAGTGCGGCGCCGGCACGCGACATACTACCACGCGTTCCTGACAGCGCAGCGGGAACGATTCGACCGACACAAAGAGGCCATCGCCGAGGTGGCCCTGGAATCAAGCAATCTGCTCGCGGCCTGGAACTGGGCGTTGACAGACGATGATATGCCGTTGGTTTGGGGATTCAGCCATGGGCTGGAGTTCCTGGCCGTTCAACGGGGCCTGGACCCCGAGATTGCCTATGTGTTGCGGACCGGCATCGAGAGTCTGCGCGCGGCCGCGGCCACCGAACTCGGCCGCCGGGACTGCAGCCGGGAACGCGCCGCAGTCCTTGCCCTGGTCCTGGGGCATCGGGTTGCCCAGCTCATCGAACTTGGTCGACTCGACGAGGCCGAAGAGAGCTTACTGGAAGCCGAGAACTGTTTGGGCGAAGGTGATGCCGGGGATCCGCAAGTAGCCGAGGTCCGCTTGCGTCTTAAGAGCCTGCGTGTGCGTATCTTGTTCTTCAGAGGTGATCCTGAACCTTACAGAGCACTGCAACGCGAGTGGCTGGCGGAACGGCATGAGGCTCATGCGACGATCTGGCCCTATGCTGGCGATTCTGCTCTGCGGTTGCAACTCGATGAGTATAAGATAGCAGGACACCGCGCCCACGAAGTGGATGAAGACGAAGAAGCACGGCGCCTGTTCACAGCGGGGCGGGACCTTGCGGCGCAATCCGGCCATGAACTCCACTATGCCGACTTCTCCATCGACCTCGCGTGGCTCCTGTACTCTGCCGCTGAATACAAGCAGGCCGAGCAAGAAGCGCGGCGAGTCCTGAGCATTGGCAGCGCCTATGATGACATAAACCTTATCGGCGGGGCCTATCACGTGCTCGGGTGGATTATGTTCTACTCCGATCAGCACGATCAGGCGCGTGCCTTCTGGCGCCGCGGGCTGGCCCTGGCCCGCAGGGTAAGCCATCCGTTCATGATGGCATACTGTCTGCGCGGGCTGGCGTACATCGAGCTAGCGCAAGGCAACCCCACCGCGGCGCGTCAGCGCTTCGAGGAAGGCCTGGCGCCCGCAGGTCAGCCTATGGCGGTTAGCTCGTATGATTCTTTGTTCGGTTTGATCGGTCTGGGCCGCGTAGCACTGCTGGAAGAGCGTCCCGCGGAAGCGTTGGCACGTTTCCGCCAAGTGCTGCATCACTCGGGAGGTAGGGGCAAAGTCGCAAGCGAGGCACTTGCCGGCACGGCAGACGCGCTGCTCCAACAAGGAGAGCTGGTGCGACCTGCCGAACTCTGCAGCTTCCTGCTGAATTGGCCCGTCACAGAACCCCACATCCGGAAGTGGGTGAACCCATTGCTGGCGCAAGCGGAGGTCCGCCTGTCGCCGGAGGAACTGGGGGCTGCAATGGCGCGCGGCCACCAGCTGCGACTGGAAGAGGTTGTGGCGCAGTATGTTGGCGAGGAAGGAACAGTCAAGGCAGGTTAGAAGCAAGGAGCTGTCTGCTCTTTGTGATGCAGGCAGCATGTTCTCTGGAATTGGCCTATCTCGTAAACGCTGCTATAATCACTCTTTGTCGGCTGCGCTCGCTACGACTGAGGCACGCATCGTTCGCCTTTCCCCGCCAG
>CAZTMA010000036.1:0-38204 GCA_964614645.1 uncultured Anaerolineales bacterium | reverse complement strand
GGCACAAAGCGCGGGGCGACGACCGTGACAGGCCAGTCATCCGGCAGGTCGAGCGGCAGCCCGTGGCGCCCGTAAGCCAGTTCGATGTGCATGTTGTGACCTCACTGACCGTAGATGGGTAGAACCATGACTGAAATGATAGCATTGCCCGGTATGATGGTGCAAGGATACGAGTGAGACAGGCAGGAAATCCAAGTGCAGATGGACTCGAGCCCTGGGTTCGTAGTAGGCGCTTTAGCGCCCGAGGAACGGGAGAGATGGCGAACGAGACAATCCAACGGCTGATCGAGGATTTGGGCGGCAGCTGGCGGCAGCGCCGCGATGCGCGCGACACGCTGCAGGCGCTGGGGCCGGCTGCCGTCCCGGAGCTGACCGCGGCGACGGAGCATCCGAATGACCAGGTGCGCTGGGAGGCTCTGAAGATCCTGTCAGAGCGGCTCGATCCGGAGCTGGCGCCCGTGTTTGTCGATGCGTTGGCGCGGGAGCGTAACGAAGGCAACCGCTGGGTGGCGTCTCACGCGCTGATGGACCTGGGTGCAGCGGCCCTGCGCCCGCTGTTCGAGGGACTCGTTCAGGGCGCGGACTCAGCCTTCCTGCGCGATGGCGCTCACGCGGTCCTGAAGGTGCTGGTAAGGCAGAAGATCTTCACGCCCGCCCGCGTCGACGAGCTGATCAAGCCCGTATTGGCCGCCCTGGAGGGGATGGACCCCGGCGTCCACGTCCCGTTTGCGGCGCACCGCGCCCTCGATACGATGGCAGGCCGGCCGCGGGTGTAAAGATGTAGGGGCGAGGCCGGCAATTCCGAATCGGCGTGAACGGATAGGCACGCCCTGATATCCTGACGGTGCGGTGCGGCATACCGTCAGGCCATGGCATGGCACGCCGGCCTCGCCCTCGCCTCTCAGTACAGCCACACCGGCTGCGTGCCGTCCATATCCGTGAATCCGTACTCGCGCGCCAGCCTGCCCGACAGCAGCGCCTTGCCGCTGTGCCGCATCACGTCGGGATCGGCGGCCAGCGCAGCCACCGCGCGGCCCACGTAGAACGGCGTTTCCGAATACTGGAAGTGGGGGTCCCGCGCGATGCCCTCGCGCCAGTTCTCCTCGCGCACGCCCATCACGTCCAGTACTTCCTCCGAGCGCATGAAGCCGGGCGACAGCGCGACCACCGCAATGTTCTTGCTCCGCAGGTCGTCGGCCAGGCCCATCGCAAGGCGGATGACGAAGGACTTTTCCAGGCTGTAGTAGAACATATTCGTGCGGATCTCGGTCACATCGATGCCGTCGGTCATCTCGACGAGAAGTCCGCCGCCGCTGCGGATCATCAGGGGTACGCCATAGTAGGCGTTGCGGATGTGCGAGCGTACGCCGGTATCCAGCACCTTGAGTCCCTTGTCCAGCGGGTGTTCGAGGAACCCGACCCATTCCGCATAACCATCGCCGGTCAGGTCGTTCACCAGGATATCCAGGCGGCCCTGCTCGCGCTCGACCCGCTCGAACAGCGCCTTGATCTGCTCATCCTGCGTGTGATCGACCTGGACCCAGATGCCGGTCCCGCCGTACGCCGTCACCATCTCGGCCGTCTCCTCGATGGTCTCGGAACGCTGCTTGTCGGAGGGCTGCCCGCGCACGCTGCGCCCGGTGCAGTAGACCGTCGCGCCCGCCTCGCCCAGCATACAGGCGATCCCGCGGCCCGCGCCGCGTGTTGCGCCCGCCACAACCGCTACCTTTCCCGTCAACGCGGCCATCGCTCGCCTCCTGTATCGGAATCAAAAAAGGCGTGAGGTGCGCGGGGCTTAGACCCCGGCGCACCTCACGCCTTATCCGTAGCCTGCTAACCGCGCAGGTGCTCGATAATGGCCCGGCAGAACGCGGGCAGGTCATCCGGAGAGCGTGAGCTGATGAGGTTGCCATCGACCACGACCTCCTGGTCCACCCACTTTACGCCCGCATTGATGAGGTCATCCTTGATGGCGGGGGTGGAGGTGACGGTCTTCCCCTTCAGGATACCGGCCGAAACCGCCACCCAACCGGCATGGCAGATCATGGCGACGAGACCGCCCCGCTCCGAGACCCCGCGCACGAGGTCGAGCACGGCCGGATAGCGGCGCAGCTTATCCGGCGCGTAGCCGCCCGGCACGATGACCGCGGCAAAGTCTTCCGGTTTGACTGCGTCAGCGGCCACATCCACTTTGACCGGATAGCCGTGCTTGCTCTCGTAGCTGTCCTTCGTGCCCGTGCCGGCGATGACCACTTCGGCGCCCGCCTCCCGCATCCGCAGGACGGGGTACCACAGTTCGAGGTCTTCGTAGACGTCCTCTGCCAGCACGACGATCTTCTTGCCCGTTAACTCCATCTCTTCCTCTCCTCTGTCAGTGCGAATTGCTACGCGTCCACCGTATAGTCAGGCAGCGCATCCAGGAAGCGCGGGCCGACGACGAGGTGAATCTCCTCCTCGCCGAACTCGCTGACCCACTCCACCGGGATGAGCTTGCGCTCCTTGAGCAGCAGGCCGCGCGAGATGACGAAGTGCGTGACCTGTTCGGTGTCCGGGTTCGTCATGATGCGTTCGACATCGCCCACGTGATCGCCGTTGTCGGCAATCACGTTGACGCCCTCGCGCAGGACCACCGCGCCCTCGGGCAGGTTGCGGTCGATCTGGACCACATAGGCGCCGGAGGTCGCGCCGGCCGCCGCGCCGATGGCGGGACCCATCGGCGCGCCACCGACCATGCCGAGCGTCGGGTATGGGTACAGCGAGCGGGCCGAGTCGACACGCAGGGCCGGGTCGCTGGCGTAATCGGCCGCATAAGCCGGGTCATCTACCGTGATGTACTGGGTCTCGATGAAGTCCTGCTGGTCGTTGAAGCCCGCCGCATCTGCCTTCAGGCGGATGCCGTCTTCGGTGACATCTTCGACAAGCTCGATCGGAATCAGCTTGTCCGTTCCAGACAGGAAGCCCTGGCTGGCAACTACGTAGATTACTTCGCGGGTCTTGGGATCCAGCACCACCGCGTCCACCGTGCCGGCATCCTGCCCATCTTTCGTTACAAGTCTCGTGCCCTTCACAAATTGCATCTTTCCCTCCATTACTTCAATACGACATCTCGAATCTCGTTCACTCGTTCCAACTATCATCCAGTACAACATCCCACACGGGATAGCGAGATTATAGCAGGTTGGCCGCCGGTGCGACGTAAGAAGCTATCCGAACTGTAGGGCGAAGTCGTGTTGCAGTCGTGACTTCCGCCTGGCAGTTGAAACTGCGGCTATCGGGTTGCTGCGCAACCACTGCAAAACCGACCTGCGTCGGTTAGTTTCCAGTCTGCGAAGGCAGACTTCGCAACGGTAGCCGCAACTTCAGTTGCCAGGTGGGTCTTCGCCAGGTAAAGATCAGCCCGCCCAGCAAGGCGACAAGAAGGATGACGCGCAGCCAGACTGCGGGCTGCAGGAACGTCAGGAGCATCAGCACGACGAACGCAGCCAATGCGACCGCAAGGGGGGCCTGCCAGCGCGGCCGGATGACGAACAGGGCGGCGGCAATGAGTCCCGTCAGGAGTGTCGCGCACCACAGAGCAATCTCGGCCAGTTCCCGGTAACCCGGCTCCACCCAGCCTTCCGCGCGGGCCTTTATGCCCTGCATCGTGCGCTGGTTCATGATGAAGCCACCCAGGCCCATCATCACGTTCATCACGGGGTTATCCGGCCCGGCTGCCTGGATGCGCGTCCGGTTGACCAGTCGGGTCGCTTGCCCCTCGCGGGTGGGCTGCAGCTGCCAGACCCATGTCCAGCCAAAGACCTCGGGAATGACGGAATCGGCCAACAGCCATTCACCCGGTTGCGCGGCCGCAACCTTGAGGATGCCGGAGATCATGGATTCGCCGGGCTGCGGGTCCTGCCATGCGGGCACGATCGTGTTGGCGTTGGTGTAGTCCACAGCATAGCTTGCGTCGCCCATGAGGCTGCCGACGCGATCCTCGATGAAGGTAAAGCTGTAGAACCCGCCGCGCGTGTCCCCGATCTGCGCGATCCACGGCCACACCTGCTCCGGCGGCGCGTCGATGGAGATCGCGTTGGTCCAGCCGGCCTGCGGGGCGGTGAGTGCATCATCGCCAGGCAGGGTCATGCTGGCTTCAGTTGCGCTCGCGCCCCACCGCTGCGAAAGCGGCAGCATGATCGCAAAGGCGGCGGCGATCAGCGCGATCACCAGGAGCAGGCCGCCCACCAGGCGTCCGACTCGGCTTCCGAAGATCATCATCAGTTTACTCCTGTGTTGATCGGGCTGGTTTACCGGATGGATGCGAGAAAAGCATCGACTTCCGCTTGATCCCACTCGCTGATGGGCCGGATGATCATGACCCACGCCGGGCCTGTGTTGCCGCGGAACGATGCCGTGACCTGCCTGAAATCGCCGCTGCTATGGCTCATCCCTTCGGCAGTGGTCAGGATGGTCTCCTGGCCCCGGATGGTGACCTGTTCTTGCCCCACGACCCGCATGTCCTGATCGAACCAGGTGTAGCCGCGGCTCCGAGCCGTGCTGCGGATTTCCTCTTCCAGCTTCGCCGCATCGATGCTTATGCCCTGAGGAATTTGTGCGAGCATGATGTGCCCGCTCCCGGTTTGGGGCCGGTACGCTACCAGCCTGATGCCCGCCACATTCACGGCATAGTCCGGCACGAAGCCGGCGGGAAGCTGGAATTCGGCGATCTCGCTGCTGATATCAGCAACGCTGGTCGGCTGCGTGGTCGCGGTCCGGCTGATGAACCAGCCGCTCAATGCTACGACACCGATGCTGCCACAGGCGCAGAGCAGCAGTAGTCCGGCCAGGACCGCGATGAGTATCTTGGTATTCCGTGTCACAGAAGCCTCCAGGGGTTCAGTTTGGGTTTGAGAACGTCTTCACTGCCCCCTTCTACGCAGGGATTTCTCCGAAGTTGCGTGGTATACTGCTCCAGCCCTGCAAATCCGGCAGGGTCCAGTCCATCATCGAGGAAGGCACATGGAAAACACCCGTGACGCGCACGATCAAGGCCGGCTCCCGCGGCCGTACCTGCTGGAACTGACCCGCTGGAACACGCCCAGCATTTACAACGGTTGGGAACAGGTCACGCGGCACAACCCGGGCCGCGAGTGCTTCAACCTGGAGGAGACGCGCGACTTTATGCCGCAGATGGGCCCGATGGCCGGCTATGCGGTCACGCTGCAGATCCAGCCGGGCAATCCGGCCCACCGCCGCGGCAATCCGCAGGCCTGGGCGGAGTACCGCCGCTACGTCGCCAGCGTGCCCGGCCCGAAGATTGTGGTCATCCAGGACCTGGACAAGCCCGCACTCTACGGCTCATTCTGGGGCGAGGTCAATTCCAGCGTCCACCGCGCGCTCGGCTGCGTCGGCACGATCACTGACGGCGGCATCCGCGACCTGGACGAGATGACCGCGGCCGGGTTCAAGGCGCTGGCGCGGCGGCTGTGCGTCGGCCACGCGTTCAACTACCCGGTGGCGTGGAATTGTGAGGTGGAGGTCTTCGGGGTGCGGGTGCAGCCCGGCCAGCTCATCCATGCGGACAAGCACGGGTTCCTGGCGCTCCCGCGCGAGGACGAGGCTGCCGTGCTGGACGCGGCGCGCTTCATGGACAGCAACGAGTGTCACACGGTCATCGCGGCCGCGCGCGGCAGCACGGGCCAGACGCTTGCGGATGCGGTGGAGACCATCAACCGGGCATCCGGCGCGTTCCGCGAGGCCGCGCGCGCCCGCTTCGGCGCACCCGGGGAGTGGTAGGGCTAATGGGACACTGATTGGACTGATTGGGCTGATCTACACTGATTAAGACACGATAAGAAAGCCATCAGCGTAAATCAGTTCAATCAGCGTTTATCAGTGTCCTATTCATCTTACCCCAGCAAACGAGCACTCAGCCGCTGCACCCAGCCGATGTGCTCCTCCAGCGCCGCGCTGAGGCGGGCCGGTTCGCCGTCGTAGCCGAGCCGCCGCGCCAGGAACGCGAACTCCTCGCCGCCGGGCGGCGGCACGGTCAGGTCCTTGTTGTTCCCGCGCACCATGCGCAGCGCGTTGATGAGTTGCTGCAGGAAGACGAGCGCGCCGCTCAGCCGCGCGGCATTTTCGTCCGAGATGATCCCCGCGCGGGCCAGTGCCGCGATCGCATCCGCGGTGTTGGTCACGCGCAGCGCCGGGTCCCGATGCCCGTGCGTCCACTGCAGCCCCTGCACGATGTACTCTACATCGACCAAGCCGCCGCGGCTGAACTTCGCGTTGATGCTCCCCGGCGTGACGAGGTGGCGCAGCTGCCGTTCCCTCATCGCGCGCATGGCGGCCACGTCAAACGGGGTGCCCGTGTAGACGCAGCTGTCGCGCAGGCTGGCCAGTTGCTCGCCCAGGGCGGGGTCGCCCGCGATGGGCCGCAGCTTGATGAGCGCCTGCCGTTCGTAGCCCCAGGCCGGACCGCCGGGCGCGAAGTAGCGCCGGAACGCGTCGAACGACACGGCGAGCGTGCCCGCCTTGCCGTAGGGCCGGAGCTGCAGGTCGATCTCGAAGATGCCCTCGCGCCGCGCGCGGATGGCGCGGGTCAGCTCCACGACCAGCTTCTCGTAGAACTCCGCCGCCTCGATGGCGCGCGGCCCCGTCGTGCTGCCGGCAGCCTCGTACACAAACATCAGCTCGATATCCGAGGCAAAGCCCAGCTCCCGCCCGCCCGCCTTGCCCAGCGCCGCCAGGCAATAGTGCGCAGGCTCAGGCGAGCCGTACTGTGCGACCAGCTCCGCATGGCACTGCGTAACCGCTGCCGCGAGCACCACCTCCGCCAGGTCGGTCAGTTCGCGCGCGAAGGCTGCGTAGGCGGGCACGTGGCCGAGGATGTGGCGCATGTCGATGCGGAACATCTCGCGGTCCTTGAACGCGTTGAGCGCGTCCCGCCAGTCTCCGGCTCCGGCCTGTGCGTCTGACAGGTGGACGGCCAACGCAGCCGCTAACTCCGCCCGGCTGCGACCGGCGGCCAGCGCGTCGACGTTCTCGACGACCGGGAAGAGGTTGGCGTACTGCATCCGCAGGAAGTCGTCCCACAGAAACTCGCTGACCCCGAGCAGCCGCGCCAGCGCGTCCAGCACTTCGGGCCGTTCCAGTGAGGCCAGCTCGTCGGGCCATGACGGCCGGCTGAACAGCTCACCCAGATACTCGTTGAAGTGCAGCAGCGCGGACTCCGGATTGGGCGAGCGCGGCAGCAGGTGGGTAAAGTGCTTGACCAGGACGGTCGCCGCGCGCAGCTCGCGCTGCCGCGCGTCGGACGTGATCTTCTGGCCCCGGTCGTCGGTCACATACAGCGTATCCTGCACGCGGTCGCCGGACGAGGTGACGAGGACCTGAGCGATGTGGATGCGGTTCAACGCCAGCGCGTTGGTGAACTCGTAGAGGAAGCCGGGCGTGTCCGCGCCGCTGATGCGCAGGACCGTGTAGGCGTCGGACGCGTCGTTGTCGATCTCGATGTCCACCGGGGGCAGGGTGGGGGGCGCGGTCGGGCTGGCGCGCAGGGTGGCGGCAATTCGTTTCGCCAGTTCGCCTTGGGCCGCGCGCGGCCGTCGCGCCTGCAGATGGCGGAGCAGGCCGGTCAGGTCTGCCGCATAGCGCTGCCACAGGTCAGGTGTCGCAGGGCGATCCTCGGGCAATCGCACCGGCGTCACCGTGAACACGTCCACAATCTTGCGCTGCGATTCGGCGCTGCCGCCCGGCTCATAGGTGTAGACGTTGCCGTCCGCGATGCTGAATCCGTAAGCAAAAAACAGGCCGCCGATGAGGGATAGCACGCCGAGGTAATCGTAGCCGACGATGGTAACGCACCACAGGTCCGCTGCGCCCGGCGTGTCTGCGGGCAGCCGGGCGGCCGTCACGCCGACGGGCAGCTCCGGCGTCAGGGCGGCGGCCATCTCGGCGTGACGCTCGATTTCCGCAGCTTCGAACGTGGCGCGGTAATCGGCTGACATGCGCTCCATGTGCTCGCGGGCCAGGGCTGAAACGGGTGGATCAAGCGGCATTGCAGTCCCCCTTGCGCGGTAGTTATGATTTGCGGTCGCGACATGCGTCGGTGGCAGGATAACTGCTTCGGGTGGCGCGGCGGCCGCAGGCGGGGTGGCCAGGTGGCGCAGATATACTCCACGCACGGCAGCGCTGTGCTGCTGGTACTGTGCGACGAAGTGCTGCCCCGCGTCGCGGCCCTCGAAGCCCAGCCGCCGCGCCAGGTAGCGCAGGTCGGCTGCATCTTCCGGCAGGATGTGCGTCTGGCGGTAGTCCAGGAGTTGCAGATAGTGCTCGACGGTGCGTAGGAAGGTGTAGCCTTCGCTGAGGATGCGGTGATCTTCGAAGGAGAGGAAGCCATTATCCGTGAGACGGCCCAGCGCTGCAAGAGTATTGCCTGAGCGCAGCTCTGGGTGCGCGTCGCCATACGCCAGCTGCAGGTATTGGGCAACGAACTCGACATCGCGGATGGAGCCCTCACCCAGCTTGACCTCGCCCCAGATGCGGCCCGCCTGGCGCAGATGGGTCTCGGTGAGCTGCTTCATGCCGTACACCTCGGCGCGGACGGCTTCGGGGCCGCTGGCAAAGAGCAGCGGCTCGGCCCGCGCGATGAATGCGCTGCCGACCAGTTCGTCGCCGGCGACGACCCGACTGCGCAGGAGGGCCTGCTTCTCCCACAGCCGCGCGTGATGGTGAAGGTACCGGAGATAGCCATTGACCGTCGACGTGAGCGGCCCGACCTGGCCCCAGGGTCGCAGCCGCATATCCACGCGATAGAGGAACCCCTCGGCGGTGGCCTCGCTCAGGGCCGTAATGAGCCGCTCGCCGAGCCGGGTATAGGCGCGCATATGCTTCTCGCTGTAGCCCTCGCCGACGAGGAACAGCAGGTCCACGTCCGAGCTGTAGTTCAGCTCGCCGCCGCCGAGTTTGCCCATCGCCAGCACCGCGAAGCCCGCCGGTGAGATGCCGGTCTGTGCCGCGGTGACCTCGAGGGCCGTCTGGATGACGGTTTCTGCCAGATAGGACAGCTGCGTGGTGACGGCCGGCAGCTCCAGCAGGCCGTTCAGGTCGCAGATGCCGATGCGCAGCAGCTCGCGCTGCTGGTAGCGGCGGAGCGCATCGAGCACGGCAGGATACGCTGCGGTCCCGCCGTCTGCGCCCGTCAGCCAGGGGTCGGTGGCGGTGCGGGCCTCCGCAAGGAAGCGGCCCGGGGTCTTCAGGTGGGCGATGCCGGTGCGTTCGGTCAGGAGCGACAGGTAACCCGGGTTGCGTAGGAGGATCTCGGTTAGGAACTGGCTGCCGGCGAAGAGGTGGGCCAGCATCTCCAGGATGTGCAGGTCGTCGCCCAGCGCAGCCAGCACAGGCACCGGCTGCGGCAAGGCCAGCACGAAACGCTCGAAGTTGTTGAGCGCCTGCTCCGGATTGGCGGCGCTGGACAGGGCGCGCGGCAGGTGAGGTATGAGCCGGTCGAGGGCGGATTGTGCCGCATCTTGCGCCGCAAGATGCGGCGCCGAAGGCGGGATCAGGTGGCGCAGGCGGCTGCTGATCCCGGCCCGGTCCGCCCACTCTGCTCCGTCCAGCGCGTTCAAGGGGTCCGGCTCAACGGAGGGGCGGTTCATGGGGGCGGCCGTCTTAACGAACTGCGGCCGGCGCAGCCTCCGCGACGGGCTTCCCGCAGGCCGCGCAGAAGCGGTCTCCGGCCGCCAGGGGTTTGCCGCAGTGTGGGCATTGGGCGCCGGTGCTGGTGACGACGGCCGGGGAAGTCATGGTCAAGGCTGCCCCGCAGGCAGCGCAGAACTTGTCGCCGGCTGCGGCGGGCTGGCCGCACTGCGGGCAGGCGCGGCCCCCCGCGCTGAGCGCCGCTTTGCGCGCTGCGACCGTACGTTCGAGGTAGCTGTCCAGGTCCGTGTCCGCGGCCTGCTCGAACTCATCGAGCGCGCGCAGCGCATCCGCAGCGGTATGTTTCAGGTTGGCCTCGAACGCGGTGAAGTCCTCGTCCGTGATCTTGCCGAGCCGGTGATCGAAGCTCAGCTCGCGCAGCGCCTGGTATGCGGCGTCGCGCTGGGCCAGCAGCTCATCGAGCTTCTCCTGCGCGGATACGGCTGGGGCCCGCGCCGTGCGGGTCTTTGCCAGGATGGGGTAGGCGACAGCCAGCAGCGCCGCAACGCCCAGGACCAGGGACAGGATGACGAAAACGACAGAGTTCATGAACGACTCACCATCTCTTGGACCTGCGAGGGCGGACCGGAGTCAGCCGGGCACGGCCTCGCAGGTGCGCTATTTGCTGCTTATGCGATCGGCTGCGCGCCGGAAGGCACGCGCCGCGGGGCCTCTGCGGTGGCCGGCGAGCGCCGCGGCCAGGCGGACACCAGCACGCCGAGGATCAACACGAGTCCGCCCACCCACATCCACGACATGAGCGGATTGATGTACACCTTGAACGATGCGGTCGCGCCCATGTTGTCGAAGCCGGCGAGCACGATATAGACATCCTCGATCGGGCTGGCCAGCAGCCCCACCTCGGTCATCGGCTGCTCGGAGTTCTTGTTGTAGATGTGCTTCTTCGGGAAGATCTGGCCGAAGGGCCGGCCGTCGCGCGTGACGTCCACGACTGCCACGAACTCGGTGTAGTTAGGCCCCTGCACTGCGTCGAGGTTGCGGTAGGTCAGGGTGTAGTTCGCCACAGTGACGCTCTCGCCGGGCGCCAGGTTGGCCTGGCCCTCGGACTGGTAGAACTCGTTGCCGATGATGCCCAGCGCGATGAGCAGCATCCCGATGTGGACGATATAGCCTCCGTAGCGCCGCCCGTTGCGCCGGACGAGGTTGACAAGCGCGGTGGGCAGCGCTTCGCCGGTGGCCTGCCGCCGGGCCCGCACCCCGCGCACGTACTCCTGCACGATGCCCGAGAACACGAAGAACAGCGCGGCAAATCCCACGAACCCGGCCACGCTGCGATTGCCCAGCACGAACAGCAGCGGCACGCTCAGCAGCGCTGCAAGGATCGGAACAAGGAAGTTCTTGCGCAGCGTCTCCGGCGCGGACCGCCGCCAGGCGAGCAGCGGCGCGACGCCCATCAGCACGATCAGGGCCAGGAAGATGGGGCCGTTGACCCGGTTGAAGTACGGCGCATTCAACGAGACCTTGTCGCCCATCACCAACTCGGAGATGGTGGGAAAGATGGTGCCCAGGAATGTCGCCGCCATGATGACCACGAAGATGACGTTCTGCGTCAGGAAGCTGGTCTCCCGGGACAGCACTGCGTCGAGTTCATTCTCGCTCTTGAGCAGCGGCAGCCGCCAGACGAGCAGCGCCAGGAAACCCAGCATGGTCACGATGATGAACCCGGCGAACATCGGCCCGACCGCAGACAGCGCAAACGAGTGGACCGACTGCACGACGCCGGAGCGGGTCAGGAACGTGCCGATCAGGGTCAGCTCCCAGGTCAGCCAGATGAGCACCATGTTCCAGACCTTGAGCATCCCGCGGCGCTCCTGGATCATGATGCTATGGACGAACGCGGTGGCGGTCAGCCAGGGCAGGAACGAGGCGTTCTCGACCGGGTCCCATGCCCAGTAGCCACCCCAGCCGAGCTCGAGATACGCCCACTGCGAGCCGAGCAGGATGCCGAGCGAGAGAAAGAGCCACGGCGCGAGCGCCCACTTGCGGATCATCTTGATCCACGCGTTGCCCAGCTGGCCGGTGACGAGTGCGGCGACCGCGAACGCAAACGGGACGGTCATGCCGACGAACCCCAGGTACAGCGCCACCGGGTGAATGATCATCCAGTAATTCTGGAGCTGCGGGTTCAACCCCTGGCCGTCCGCGGGCACCAGTGCGGTCGCGCCCGCGGGTGCGAAGACGCTCGTGACGACCTCGCCCCCTGCGCTGCGCCAGAGGCGGTTGAAGGGATTCTCCGCAAACAGGAGCAGGCTCAGGAAGAAGCCGATGTACAGCAGCAGCACCGCGTTGATGTAAGGCTTCTGGCTCTGCTGCTGCTGGCGGAAGAACCAGGTGGCTGAGACCGCCAGGACGCAGGCGAGCAGCGTCCAGAAGAGCAGGGAGCCGGCCTGGCCGCCCCACAACGCCGAGAACTTGTACATCAGAGGCAGGTTGCGCTCGGTGTGCGAATAGACGAACTCCACCTGGAATTCGCTCGTCACCAGCGCGCGCCACATCAGAATGGCGGCAATGGCGACCAGTCCGCTCACTGCATAGATGGCGTTGCGGCCGCTTGCCACGAGTTCCGGCAGATTGCGCCGCGCGCCGATCAGCGAGACGGCAATCCCATAGATGCTGAGCACAAACGCCAGCACCAGCGCAATAAAACCTAAGTCGGTCATTTTCGTGTTCTCCAGCGAGAGAATAGAACGCAGATGACGCTGATTGAACTGATTTGCTTTGCTATCGTCCCATCACATTGATAAATATCAGCGAAAATCAGTCAGATCAGTTTCATCAGTGTCCTATTCACCTACGGCATGATCTCCGCAATGCGCTGGGCGAGTTCACGTTCGCCCAGGGGGCCGATCTTCCGGCAACCCACGATTTCGCCCTGCGGGTTGATGAAGAAGGTCTCCGGCACACCGCGGATGGTGTACCGCTTCGAGATCCTGCTGGCAAGATCCGGGCCGTTGGGATAGCTGATGTCGAATTTCTCCAGGTAGCGCTTCGCGGCGGGGTCCTGGTCCAGGTAGTCCACGCCGACGAAGACGATGCCCTGATCCTTGTACTCGCGCCAGGCAGCTTCGAGTGCGGCGGCCTCCTCTTCACAGGGCTTGCACCAGCTTGCCCAGAAGTTGAGGACGACGCCCTTGCCGCGCAGGTCGGACAGGTTCAGCGTCTCGCTGGTCCAGCCGCCGGCGTAGTCCGCGAACAGCGTCAGCGCCAGGTCGGGCGCCGGTTCATCGCACAGCGCCCGCTGCGGCGGCTTGATGAGCATCATGGCCAGCAGCCCGCCGATGAACAGGATGCCGATGCCCATGACGATGGCAAAGGCCGGTGGCCGGCGGGTTGCAGCAGTAGTCGGTTCGGTAGGTGTCATTGGTATTCGCTAATCTGCCTGTTTGAGGTCGCGTTCGACGCGCTTCAGGTAATCGTCGTCTTCAGATGTCGATGGTGGCACAGACGTTGTTGGCACGCTACGAACGGAAGCAGCCTGCCGTTTACGCCATGTCGTGACGAGATACGCCAGCCAACCGAGTCCGACGACGGCTGCCAGGATCGGGAAGGCCCAGGCCACGAGGTTGAATCCTTCTCGGGATGGCTGGCCCAACACGACATCGCCGTACTGGGTGACGAAGTAGGCTTTGATCTGTTCCTTGCTCTCGCCGGCCATCAGCTTCTCGGAGATGACCTCGCGCATCTGGATGCAGGCCTGCAGGTCGCAGTTGTCCAGCCGCACCCCGTTGCACAACGGGCACCACAGGTCGCGCGCAACTTCGTTGATCTCATTCGGCGTCGGCGTCTGCGCCAGCAGAGCAGGAGTCGTCATAACAAACCCGATCAGGGCCAGAATGACTACGGGAAACAGCAATCGACTGCGCATCTATCAGTCCTTTACTGGCGTCGCGGCGTCCCGCATTGGGAGCAGAAGCGGTCGGCAGGTTGCACTGCATGCCCACATTGCGTACAGTACACGGCTCCCTGACCGGCAGTGGCCGGACCGGCAGCGCGTACAGTTGGCCGGGCAGTAGTGCGGGGCGTGCTGCTTGTTGATGCGCCCTTTGCCGGCAGATTACTGGCGCGTCTTCCGCTTCCTGGGCTGTTTTTTGCTACACGAAATGGCTGCACCCTTCGCTGGGTGAGCAGCCAGTAGACCAGCACGCTGACGAGGGCGGTGACACCGACACCGATGAGTACGTACGGCAGCCATCCCTGAGCCGGCGCGCCCGAGGGCGTGGCAGCAGGGCTGTTGGTAGTGCTGCCCGTGACGGCCAGTTGCGGGTTAGTGGGATTTGAGTCCGTCTTCGTATAGCGAATTTCGATATCTACGGGTGCGCCAGCTGCGACATTGCTCAGCGCCAGCGTGTGATACGTCAGGCCATCCGTCCCGCGCGAGGTGCTTTGTGCCGCCGGGGTCAGGCTGAAATCCGTGGAACGCGCCGGCTGCTGGACCACGATCTCGAGTACGTCTGCCGCATAGCCCGGATCGAAGCGGAAGTCAATTACGCGCTGGTTGCCCGTGTCCGGACGGTCCACGTAATACTCGTAATGGAACGTCGGCATGGGCACTTCATACGTCAACTTGCCGTCGGTGACAGTGTATTCGCGCACGAGCAGCGTGCCGGACGCATCGCGGTAGGTCGCCTGCACGTTCCGCGCCCCGTCTGCGATCGGAAATGCAACGGTCTGCGGGAAGGATCCCGTCTGCGCAAAATCACCGGCGAAGATGACCAGGAGGCCGGGGTCATCGAATTCCGGCCATAGCCGCAGAGACCCCTGGGCAATGGTCAACGGCGCGCCCTGCGCCGAAACGATGGTGCCTGATAGGAGGATGAGCAGTACGAGCGCAAGCGTGAGGCGCATCGTGGGCTGCGCCCCGCGGTATCGTTGTGTATTCAAGCAGTAACTCCGACGACCATTTAACGTCATCACTGGTGTAAGCATGCAAACCACCGGTGTTGACGGCATTAGCATGAGAGTATAACACAGCGATATCCCTTTTCGCAAAGGATGGGGGTGCTGTTCTAGTGACTTCGCGCACAGACCAATACATGCAGGAAGCTGGCAACCAGGAGGCTGGCAACAGCAACCGACAAATAATAGGGCATCAAAATGCGCGGTTGCGCGATTGACAGAATTGGGGGACTAAGTTATAAATTAGCGCAACGATAGTACGTTCGCCAGCAGCCGATTATTCATTTTTTCTCAGTTGCCGGCGCGCTCCGCTTCCAGCAAGGCGGATGGATCGGTGACCCCTATAGTACTGAAGGAGCGAACTATGTATTCGTCTAAGACTCGTCGCTTGCTCATGGTTTTGTTGGCCGTTCTTCTGGCCGGCGGCGCTCTGGTGGCCTTCCCACACACCAGCGCGGCAGCTCCTGAACCCGCACCGCTCGCAGATGGCTACGTCGTGAAGGCGGGCGATACGCTCAACGCCATCGCTGCGCGGTATGGCGTCTCCACTTCGGCGCTGGCGCGTGCCAACGGCATCCGCAACATCAACCGCATCTACATCGGCCAGCGGCTCGCCATCCCGGGCCGCACTGTCTCATCCCCGCCCGCGACCGGCGGCTCAGCCGCACCGGCCACCGGCGGCGTCTACATCGTCCAGCGCGGCGATACCCTGAGCCGGATCGCCGCCCGATATGGCACCACAGTGAGGGCGCTGATGGCGATCAACAACATCGCCAATCCCGACCGCATCTGGGTCGGCCAACGCATTGCAATTGCCAAGGGGGCAGCCGGTGCGCCCGCCGCCACAAAGCCCTCCACGTCGACCGGAGCCAACTCAGGCCGCTGGATCGACATCAACCTGAGCCAGCAGCGGCTGACCGCGTACCAGGGCAATACCCCGGTCTTCAGCACGCTCATCAGTGGAGGTCTGCCGCGCACGCCCACGGTCGTGGGGCGCTTCCGCGTTCAGACCAAGCTCACCTCCACGCGCATGAGCGGCCCGGGCTATGACCTGCCCGGCGTCCCGTACACGATGTATTTTTACAAGGGCTATGCCATCCATGGGACGTACTGGCACAACAACTTCGGCCGGCCCATGAGCCACGGCTGTGTCAACATGCGCACGCCTGACGCTGCCTGGCTGTTCAACTGGGCCAGCATCGGCACGTTGGTGGTGACGCACTACTAAGCTCAGGTTACCTCGATAGGGGCGATCGCTTGCGGTCGCCCCATATGACTTCCCAGGGGCGACCGCGCAGGTCGCCCCTTTTTGCGTCCACAGCGCCGTGCGGGCAAGGCCATAAGACCTTAACCCCATCTTCATCAAATCTTTATCTTCCTGTGTTATAATGTCTACCTGTGCCTTTTGACTTTTTGTATAGAAAGCGCCTATGAATCAAGGATCCAGTCCCAAATACAGGCCCGCTGGCAACCGCCCGCCGCCTTCCAGACGGACGACCCGCCCCGCGCCCAGGCCGGCGCGGCCTTCACATATCGCCCGGCGGCAATCCAGTGGCCGCCCGTGGGCGGTGGCACTTGTAGCCCTGCTCCTGCTGTTGGCCGCCGGGAACATCATTGTCTGGCAGGTGCGCCGGGCTGACAACGCTGAACAGGCCGCGGCGCGGGCGATTGCGGCTGTCGAGACCGCGCAGGCCGCGCCGACGGCGACTGTCACCCTCGTGCCGACGCCGACGCGGGAGCTGGCCGCCAGCGGCGCCGTGCCGGGTGGCGAGGCGAGCACGCCGGTGAGCCAATCGACGGATGATGCAGCGAGTATCGCGGCCAGTACGCCTGCAGCCGCATCTACAGCGGCTTCGGAGCGTTTGTCTACACAGGAGGCAACGCCGGCGCAGCCGGCCGCTGCTACGTTGGCCGCGCCGTCCGGCGATGCACCCGGCGACAGCCCGGATCTCGCCGTGCTGGCCCAGCGCATGCTGGAGCTCGTCAATCGGGACCGCGCGGCGGAAGGCCTCAGTCCGGTTGCCTGGGATTCCATCGGGGCGCAGGCAGGCCAGGAACATGCAGAGGAGATGGCGGATCTCGGCTATATGAGCCACTGGAATCTCGACGGCTATGGGCCGGAGCATCGGTATAGCTTTGCGGGCGGGCTGGATTTCGCGCAGGAGAACGTCTATCGCCTGGTCCATCGCTGGGCCGATGGCACGGGCGCGCCCATCGAGGACTGGGAGAAGGTGATGGCCGATGCACAGGCCGCGCTGATGGACAGTCCGGGCCACCGGAGCAACATCCTGGCTCCCGAGCACACGCATCTCGGCGTGGGCATCGCGTACCGCGCGGACACCGGCACGGTCAGCATCGCGCAGGAGTTCATCAATCGCTACGTGCAGGTCGAGCCGCTCCCGCGGCGCGCACGGCCCGGCGACCGCCTGATCCTGCGCGGCGCGCTCCTGCCCGGCAGCACGGACCCGCTGGTCAACGTCGCCTACGAGCCGTTTCCCGCGCCCATGACGCTGGACGCGCTCAACCAGACCGGCACCTACACCCCGCGCGCAGAGCATCTGGCGGTGCCGCCGGTGCAGGTCGGCGCGGATGGCCGTTTCGTGTCGGAATACACGCTGGACGCGGAGGCCGCGCCCGGGCTCTATCACATCCTGGTCTGGGTGGTCAGCCCTGGGGCCGCCGAGCGCGTGCCCGCATTGGATGCCGTCATCGAGGTGCAGCCGTAGATGAAGGCGCGAATCTTTGGGCTGCCCCTGCTGCTCGTGCTCGTCCTCTTGGGGAGTGCGCCGGCGGCGTATGGACCGAGTTCTGTTCTTCAGGCCGCGGCGCCTGAAACTCAGGCCGCGGCGCCTGAAACTCAGGCCGCGGCGCCTGAAACTCAGGCCGCGGCGCCTGAAGCTCAGGGGACGGCGCGACAGCCGCTCGATATCATGCTGGTCATCGACAACTCGTGCAGCATGTTCCCGGCCGACCGGCGCATCCCCGGCTGCGAGGTGTGGGGCAACGACCCCGACTTCCTGCGCATCACGGGCGCGTCGCTCTTCATCGCGCGCCTGGGCTTTGCGCAGCCCGACGCCGCCGATTACCAGGTGGGCGTCGTCAGTCTGGGCGAGGACCCGCCGGTCCTGGTCAGCCCGCTGCAGTCGCTCGCGACCGGTCGCGATGCCCTTGCCGCAGCCATTGGTGACCCGCAGCCTGCGCTGGCGACGCAGCTCCTGCCCGCGCTGGAGCTGGCCTATCGGGAACTGCGCGAGTCACCGCAGCGCCGGCCCGGCAACTCCCCGGCCATCGTGCTGCTCACCGACGGCGCGCCCTACCCGGCAGAAGGCCAGGGCAACGCGGAGATCGAGCAGTTCGTGACGGCCTATCCCGATGTGCCGCTGTTCGTCATCCTGTTGCAGAACCCCGAGCAGGCCAACGTCAACTACGAGCGCTATGTGAACTTTTGGCAGGACATGGAGCTGCGCCACAGCTATATCCAGTCCTATCCCGTCGGCAGCACCGCCGAGATCGAGGCCACCTACGACGAGATCGTCGCGCGGCTGGAAAACAGCGTGGCGCGGCCGCCGATCGCGCTCACGCCGGGTCAGTCGGTGGATGTGTTCGTCAGCCGGTACGTGCAGCGCATGGTGTTGACGTTCACCCGCGAGCGCGGCACGCCCCCCGCGGACATCCGGATTGTTGACCCGGCCGGCGCGTCCGTGGCAGACGGCGATGCCGGTGTGGAGCGGTTCCGCGGGGCCGATAACCCGGTTGAGGTCGTCGCCATCGGCCGGGCGCGGCTGGAAGCGGCCACGCGCGACGCAGTCTGGCGCATCACGTCCGACCAGCCGGTGTGGATGCACCTCGATATGGAAGGTTCGTACCGTATCCGGTTCGTGGATCCGGCCGCGAGCGTCACCGCGATAGCCGGGCAGTACCTGGCCAACCGGCCGCTGCCGCCCGGCCGGCCCGTGAGCCTGCGGCTCCGGCTGGCAGACAACGCGAGCGGTGCAGCCATCACTGAGCCGCAGCCCATTCGGGCGCGCGTCACGCATCCGGACGGCAGCACCGCCGAGATTCCCGTGCCCGCGGGCGTGCAGCCCGATGCGGATGGCGCATACACCCTGACCTACGACCTCGCCAGCGCATATGCCGCGGCGAATGAGCCGGGCCGGTACGCCTTTGCGTTCGAGGCCGGGGAGATCGAGGGCATTGCCGGCGACGTCTTCCCGATTGCGCGCGCCGAGCTGCTGGTGGACCTGCGCCAGTCGGCTTACCTGGCGGATGTGACGCCGGAGGTCATCGAGTGCAGGCCCGGCCAGCCGGCCGACCTCACCGTGACGGTGGGCGACCCCGCCGCGGCACAGCCTGGCTCGCTGCGCATCAGCGCGTTCGGTGGCGGCCGCGAGGTCGCGTTGGATCCCAGCGCGGATGGTGCAACCTTCAGCGCCTCCGTGACGTCTCTGTGTGAGGCGTTGATGGCGACGTTGGTCTGCGGCGCGGAGAGCAACGCGGCCGTGCGCGTGCGCCTCGTCGCAGTCAATGCCGACGGGTCGGCAGTCGCGCCGGTGGAGCTGGACGTGCCCGCGGCTGTGGTCGCGCCGGCCTGCACGCCGACGCCCACGCTGACGCCGACCCTGACGCCCGTGCCCACTGCGACGCCCACGCCTGCGCCGACGCCTATCCCCGACACGGACGGCGACGGCTTCAACGACCTGGACGACGAGTGCGTCGAGAGCCGCGCGTGGGGTGTCGTGCCGTTCTTCGGGGGCTGCCCGCCGCCGCTGTATGCGCAGGTTGCGGGCGGCCTGGCCGGGCTCGGCCTGCTGGCCTTCCTGGGCTTCTATGCCATGCCGCTGGCACTCGTGATGACGGTCAACCCGCCGCCCGGCGGCTACGTGCAGGTCTATCGCAACGGCAAGGCGGAAGGCGGCTACAAGTCGCTCAAGAGCCTGGGCCAATCCGCGCGCAAGAGCGCGGTCACGGTTGGCAGCCAGGGCATGTTGCGCGTGGCCGGGCTCGAGCCGGTCGAGCTGCGCGTCGAGCGCCGCGGCGGCAAGGCCGTCGTGCTCAAGGGCGCGCACGGTCCGCAGTTGTTCACCGTCCGCGAGATACCTGCGACGCACATCGCGGCCGGCGGACAGATAGTCCTGAGGTTCTCGACGGACCCGAAACAGCTTGGGCGATGAAATATTGCATCTTATATTTGATATCTTGAATATGGCTTGAGGAGATTGAACCAACATGGCGAAACGCGTGTTAGCGATCGGCGTCGGCGGCTCCGGCAAGGCGGCGCTCACGATCCTGAAGGAACGCCTCGAGGAAACCTACGGGCAGGTGCCGGATAGCGTCGTCCTGCTCTCGCTCGATACTGACAGCCTGCGCGACGTAGATCGCTTTGCCGGCACACAGCTCAACCCCGCGTTCGACCAGCAGAGTCGCCTGCCGGAGTTCCAGCACATCGTCAGTCCGGGCGGGATGACGATGGACACGGTGTTTGCGAACATCCGCACCGGCAAGACGGCCGCGTATATGAGCTGGCTGGAGCACGAGAAGCTGGACCGGATGCTGGCGCCCGCTGAGCGCGATATCCGCGGGGGCGCGCAGCAGCGCCGTCCCATCGGCCGCACCGCCTTCTTCCTGCGCTACGCCAACCCCCTCTACCAATCGATCATCGAGGCGATCGGCCGGATGTATGGAGAGGTGGACCGCGAAGCGCCGGTCTATCAGGGCGCGGAGGATATCGAGAAGGGCAAGCGGATGATCTTCATCATCGGCTCGGTCGCCGGCGGGACCGGCTCCGGCATGCTCATCGACGTCGCCAACCTCGTGCGCCATGCGGTCAACAGCAACCAGAACTGGCAGTCGGTGGCCGTCTCCGGCATTATCGTCCTGCCCGATGCGTTCGCCAGCTACGCGCGCTTCATGGATGACCCGACGAACCTGAAGCCGAACTCCTACGCGGCGCTGCGCGAGCTGGATCGGTTCATGCGCGTTCATTCGAGCTTCCTGCCGTATATGGTCCGGTACGCCGAGAGCGAGCAGTCCATCACCTGGAGCACCAACCAGCCGCTCGACCACTGTTACCTCGTCGACACGGCCAGCCGCTCCACGGGCCAGGACTTCGATCTGGGCGGCGATCCCATGAAGGGCGTGTTCCCGATCGTGGCCGACTTCGTCATGGCGCACATCGACAATAGCCTCGGGGACGCGCTGGCGACCCTGCGCTCGAACGCCGGCCTGCACTACGATAAGACCAGCGGCCGCATGTACAGCGGGTTCAACGTGATGTCCTACATCTTCCCGGTGGACGACGTCATCGAGAGCTATGCCTTGCGTTTCGTGCGCGAGCTGCTGGGCCGCGAGTTCCTGCCCATCGTGGACGAGAAGCGCCGCGGCCAGGCGCGCATCGAGACGCAGGCCGAGATCGAGCGGCTGTTCACGACGAGCAGCGTCGCGGGCAAGCCCAACCCCAACATCATCCAGAAGTCCGTCGTCGCCACCCGGCGCATCAACCCCGAGCGGCCCGACATGAGCTGGCAAGGCCTGTTCGGCATGATTACCCTGTCGGACAGCGGCTATGCGGAGCACTACCAGACGCTCCAGCAGTCGCTCGAGTATCTGGCCGGCAACCTCGTGTATACGAAGGATGGCGACTACAAGCGTGAAGCGTTCGAAGAGGGTGCGACCCGGCTGCTCAGCTTCACCGAGCAGTTCCTGGATGACTATCTCGGGCCGCAGATCGACCCGGACGACCCTGACTCGCGCGCCGGCGGCGAGTGGGACGTCATCCTCAACCAGTATCGCATCGCGCTGCGCGCCCGCTTCGCGGAGGTGCTGGACGCCGCGCTGCTCGACGTGCTGAACCGCCGCGACGAACGCCGCGTCCTGCTGCCCCACCGGCTGCCCTATGCGCGGGCGCTGGCCGAGGGCCTGAAGGACTACCTGGCGCGCTTCCGCACCGTGCTCGAACGGGAGTGGGAGGCGCAGCAGGTGGAGACCCGGATGCGTCAGGTCAGCGAGGAGGTCCGCAACGCCATCACCTGGATGAACGAGACGCGCTACGAACGCTACATGCCGCCGCTGTGGAGCAAGCCCCGCCAGGCGCAGGAGTCGTTTGTCGGCCAGTTCGTCGAGAAGATGGAGCTGATGCTCCACCAGCGCGTGTACCGCACCGTGTTGGATGTCCTGGACGCGCTGGGCGCCTCCGAGCGCGACAGTGACGAGCAGGTGAGCGTGATGGACACCGCGCTCGTTGAGCTGGAGAACTGGGAGCTCTCCCTGCAGCAGGTGGATCGCATGGTGCAGGCCCGCATCCGCCAGCACGAGGCCAACCGGGCAGAGAAACGGGTGCGCGTGCGCAACTACCTGACCAACCCGCAATTCGAGGAGGAGCTCTACCGCCATCCCGAACACCTGCCCGCGCTCGCCGCGCGCGTGATGGGGCAGGTGGGCGACCAGAAGGGCCTGCGTTGGCAGCGGCTCAATGAGCTTGCGCCGCTCGACTTCAAGTTGGTGACGACCTGGTGCGAGCAGGCGAACGGCCCGCAGCAGATTACCAACACCTGGCTCGCGGGCGCCAAGGAGCTGTTCCAGGTCGTCCGCAACAACGTGACGGTCGCGGAGCGGCTGGCTGCGGAGTTTGCCAACCACGCCGAGTTTACCAACCGGGCGCTCCAGGTGGAGGAGCCGTTCCTGCGCTACAACCCGGCGCGCAACGAGCTGGCGCCCTTCATCGAGCGCTACGTCTCGTTCAGCATCGAGGGCGCGCGGGATGACGCCGCGCGGCAGTTCCTGAGCGACACACGCGAGACGCTGCGCAACCAGGGCTTCAACGTGGATGCTTCCGCCGAGAGCGTCGTCGCGTGCACCATCATCGAGATCAGCCGGGGCATCACCCTCGGCGCGGTCGAGCCGTTTATCCACTGCGAGCCGGAGTATCGCAGCAAGGTCAACCGGGGCCGGGAGAGCATGCACATCTTCCCGGAGGAGCAGTACGCGACCGAGCTGGAGCAGCAGATTCCGACCCTGGGCGAGACCGAGAACCAGCAGCGCATGCTGGCGCCCGAGCTGGTCATTGCCATGGGTGACCCCGACAAGGTGCGCGCGTTCACCCTGGCCGCAGCCTATGGCCTGATTTACGAGGACGCGTTCTTCGATGCCGCGACAGGCCAGGAGACCACCGAGCTGTGGCTGCGCCTCGGCACGAACGGCGCGCGGCGCATGCCGTTGAGCCAGAGCCGCATCGTGCGCGAGCTGACCCCGACCTTCATGAGCCTGCCGCCCGACGCGCGCACCGCGCTGTTGCACGTCAACGCGCTGCAGAATCTCGTGCTCAAGATGACCGAGCCGCCCGGCTTCAACTCGGACCTGGTCGCGCGGGTGCAGGCGGAGCTGGCGCGGCGCGCGGTGCCGCTGGCCGGCATCGAGCGGCCCTTCACCTTGAAGGTCGCGGACCTCTACCGGGCGATCAATGAGGCCACGGTCGCGCTCGGCCCGGAGGAGGGCGACCCGGAGGCCCGGCGCATGCGCAATGCCGACCGGCGTCTTGACTGCATCCGTGCGTACATCACGGGCCGGGTTGCCAGCTTCAAGCAGAATCCCGACCCGCAGGTGGTCGACCTCGGCACGGTGATGCACCTGATCCTGTCCGAGGAGATGAACTCGTTGAACCAGTTGGTCCGGCGGGGGCGGTAGCGCCTCGCCCCCTTCTCCCCCTCTCCTGAAGTACTTCAGGAGAGGGGGCCGGGGGGTGAGGCCGTCAACCATGCCAGAGAACGCCTTCGGCCTGCGCCGCTTCTTCCGTGTCGGCTCTCCCGTCCATGCCGTCGCGCTGACGGCCACAGGCGAGGTGTGGGCCGGCTCTGAGCATGACCTGCGCCTGCTCGATGCCCGCGGTCGCGTCCGCTTCCGGCTCGGCGGCGCGCATGCCGTCCGGCCGTTCACTGCCGTTGCGTGCGGGGCAGGCGGAAGGGTGTTCGCGCTGGAGCGGACGGGCCGGCTGCACCGTCTCGACCCGCTGCAGGGGGACGAGCCAGGCGATGTCACCTGGACGCCGGAGACGCTCTGGGCCGCGGACAACGACCTGTACGCCCTGGCCCTGGCGGACAGCGGCCCGGTCGCCCTCGGACATCTGGGCGCAGGGCAAACGGTGCTCGACGCGGACGGCGGGGTGCGCTGGCGCTGCGGCGCGGAGGATGGAGAGTCGCCGGGCGGGCGGACGTGGTCCGTTGCGTTCGGCGCTGATGCTGCCACGGTGTACGCCGGCTGCCTGGCGGCAGCGCAGCGAGCCAACGATGCTGCCTGCCGGCTGGTGGCGCTCGATTCGGCCGGCGGGCATGTCGTGGCCGAGCGTGCGCCCGTTGAACCGGTGAGCCTTGTGGCTCCGCTGCAGGGGCCGGTGTGTGTGGCGGCGGTCCATACAACGCATCAAACCTGCCGGATAGTCGGATATGAACCGGAGCTGCGCGTAGTCACGTGGGCTGTCACCTGCGCGCCGGGCACGATGATTACGGCCCTGGCCGTTGATCCGGCTTCCGGTTGGCTGATTGCAGGGACAAACACCGGTCGCATCTGGCTGCTCGATGGGCAGACGGGTGACCGGTTGGCTGAATATGACTTGTTATATTACTCGACGGTTCTGAGTGTGGCCGGCATGAATCTGCCGGCTGCAGACGGCGTGCTGGTGGCAGGCCTGGCGAACGGCCAGCTTGCGTACCTGGACCGCCGGAAGGCTAGTATGCACCATGAAGATGAACGAGAACGAACTTAAAGCCAGGCTGGTTGAGGCCGAGGCGCTGTTCAGCCGCTACCGGTGGGAAGAGGCCATCGCCAGATTCGAGGCGATCCTGGCCGCGCGGCCCGACCACGCGGCTGCCTCGCAGGGGCTGGCGGACGCGCTGGAGCAGCAGAAGACTGACCTCGAGCTGGCCGACACCATCGGCGGTGCGCGCCAGGCGCTGGCCGCACATCAGTTCAGCGACGCGCTGGCCGCGCTGAACCGCGCGCAGACGCGCGGCGCGATGCGCCATATCCTCAAGTACCACGGCGAGATCGACGGGCTGCGCAGCCAGGCCCAGGAGGGCCGCGAGCTGAAGCGCATGGCCGACCAGGCGCTGGAGCGCGCGGAGGGCCTGGCCGGTCAGCGCAAGTTCGATGCCGCACTGCAGGCCCTCGATAACGGATTGCAGGAACTTAGCGCGCGGGGCTGGGAGAGCCTGGGCGGCAAGCTGCGCGCGGCGCGCGAGCGGCTGTGGGCCGAGCGGGATGTGGACGAGCGCGTGCGGTTTGCGCTGGCTGCGTTCGAGCGCCAGGACTACCAGACCGCGACCGAGTTGGCCGAGGCGCTGCACCGCCAGTTCCCGAAGCGCGATGACATCGCGCGGCTCCACGAACGCAGCCACGCCGCCTGGGGCCGGATGCAGGAACGGCTCAAGGCGGTGCAGGAGCGGCTGGCTGAGGCTCGGCTGGACGATGCGGTCGCGATGCTTGCGCACCTGCGCGACGAGTACCCGCACAACCCCGACTGGCAGGCGTTGTGGCTCAAGGCGCACATGGACCACGGCCGCAACCAGGTGTCCGCCGGCCGCCGGGCGATTGCCAACCACCGGTTCGACACGGCCGTTGAGACCTTCGCCGCTGCGGTCGCCGCGTTCGACGCTGCGTTGAGCGTCTTCGACCGCCACCCGACCGCCAGCCTGGAGCGGATGGAGGCCGAGGCGCTCTATGCCGTCGCTTCGTTCGCCGCTCAAGGCGAGCGCGACAGCGTCGCGGGCCGTTGGGAAGCCAGCCGCCGCGAGTGGGACGCCGCGCGCACGCGCCTGACCCAGGCCCGGGAGGTCCGCCAGCGCGATTTCGGGGAGATGGTCGCGGTCGTCGACACGATGCTGGCCGAAGTGAGCAGCACGGTGTCCGACCTGGAACAGGCGCGTCTGCTGCTCTTCGAGGGCCGGCAGGCCCTGGATGAGCGCGACGCGGGTCGCGCGCGCGAGTGCTTTCGCAATGCCCTGAATCACGCGGAGAAGAGTCCCGACGGGCTGCGCGAGCAGGCTGCAGGTGGCCTGCGGGAGGCGGAGCGCGCACAGCGCGAGGCGAAGAAGCTGGCGGCCCAGGCCGGGCACGCCGCAGATGTCGCGGAACGTCTCGCTTTGTTGCGCGCCGCGTACGAGCACTGGACCGCCGCGCCGGGTCTGGTCAACCAGCTGGTCGATACTCTCCTCGTGGCCGCGAATGACGCGCTCGCGGCAGGCGATGAATCGCTGGCCGAGAGCTACTGCGAGCAGATTCGCGCGATCCCCGATGCGCCGGATGCCCTTCAGGCCCAGGCCGCGCACATGGCTGCGGGCATCGTCGCGCGGCGCGACCTGCAGGCCGCCCTGGCTGAGGCGACGCGGCTGCTTGCCGAGCTGGAGCGCAGCCCTGCCCCGACGGCTGCCGGCTATGGGCGGGTGGTGGCGCTGCTGGCACGCGCAGACGACCGCGCCGGCGACGCATTCGATGACACGCCGTCCCTTGCGGCGCAGGTGGCCGGGATGCTGCGCCAGGCGCGTGACCGGCATGACCGGCTGGCCGCCGTCGAGCCGCAGATAGCCCGCGCCGAGGCATTGCGCGAGGCCGGCGACTGGGCCGGCGCCGCGCGCGAGCTGGGCCAGGCGGTCGAGCAGCTCGGCGACCTGCCCGCCCGTGAGCTCGTGAAGCGGGCCCGGCGCTACAGCACCGTCGCCGGGCAGGTCGAGGCCCGCGTTGCGCGTGCGGAGGCATCTCTCGCCCGGGCGGAGGCCGCGTATGCCGTGGCCCGCGAGGGTGACCTGGGCCGGGTTGCCTGGAGTGAGCTGCAGGCCGCGCTGGACGGGGCCCAGGCGGAACTGGGCGACCCGCCCGCCCATCCGCCGTCCCCCGCGTGGGAGGAGCTGCACGCACGCGTCGAGGACTTTGCTGAGCGGGTCGCGCTGCTGCGCCAGGTGGCCGCGCGGGTGCGTGCCGGCCAGGCCGTCGATGCCCTCCCGCTGCTCCAGGGCGACTCGACCGACCCGGTGCTGGCTGCCGTCCGCGGTGCTGCGGCGAGCCTCGGTGGGGGCGGCCCACCAGCGTGCGGCGGCCTGTCTTACGGCCGCCGAGGCCCAATTTGCTGCGGGCGAGCTGCCGGCCGCGGCCGCTTCGCTGTCGGAGGCGACCGCTTACAGCGCGGCCGCGCCCGAACTGAGCCGTCGCGTCCGCTGGCTGGAAACGCGGCTATCCCTAGTGGCCCGTGCACAGGACCTCACCGCCGAAGGCCGCCGCCACCGGGCGGAAGACCGGCCCGATGAGGCGCGGCGGGCGTGCCGCCTGGCGTTGGAGCTGCTGGCTGCGGCGGAGGGCAATCTGCCTGCGGACGCGCGTCAGGCGTTGAACGCGCTGCTGCTGCTCGAAGAGGAACTGTGGGAGGAGGAGGCGCGCGCGGAAGGGGAGGCGCTCTATCATGCGCTGCTGGCCGGGGCCGATTCTGCGCTGCTCAAGGTTTGCCTGCCCGGGCCGCTCCGCATTTGGTGGCGTCTGACCTGCCGCAGCGCGGACGTTGCCTACATCGAGGCGCAGATGGCCCTCGGCCGTGACCTCCCGGCATTTGTCCGCGCGGAACGCGCGGTAACGACGCATCCCATGGACGCGCACGTGCGCGAGCTGTACGCCCGCGTGCGGCCGCAGATGGCGGAACGCGCGGCCGCGGTCCTGCGGCGGCGGTTGGAGCGCGCGACGCGGTTGCGCGGCGAAGGCGCGTATGCCGCAGGGCTGGCCGAGCTGGCTCGCATCGAGCGGGAGCTGCCCGCCTCGTTTGCCGGGGCTGCCAGCGACATCGGCCGCGACCCGGGGCTCGCGCCGCTGCTCGAGGCCGCGGCCGACCTGCGGCTGGAATTGACCGGCCTGCACGCGCTTGCGGAGCGGCTGCAGCCGCTGGCCGAGCAGGCCCGCGCGGCCGGGCTGGCCGGTCAGCACGAAGCGGCGGAGGCCGCGCTTGCGCAGGCCGAATTGGTTGATCCGACCCACCGCGCGGCTGTGCTGTGGGCGGAGCTGACCGCGCTGGCGGATGTGCTGCGCACCCAGGTGCGCGCGGCGACGCGGTCTCGCCTGGCTGCGGTCGTCACCGAGACCGACATCCGCCTGGACCTGAGTCCGGCGCCGGACGAAGTGCGCGAGTTGATCGTCCAGTTGGCGCAGGCCGGGCTGTCCGTGCGGCTGCTCGACGGGCCGGAGGATGAGCCCCTGCGCAAGCATCTCGCCCAGGTGAGGGCGCGGGCCGCGTCCGGGTGGGCCAAGCTGGGACAGGGGCAGGACCTCTTCCCGCCCGCCCCTGCGGCTGCCCAGCACGCTGGCGTGCCGCACGCTGGCGTGCCGCACGCTGGCGTGCCGCACGCTGGCGTGCCGCACGCTGTGGCGCCGCCGGCGGTCACATCCGCTGCCCCGCGCAACGGCCATCCGGCTGAGGCATCCGAAGGGCCGTCGAACGGCCAGGCACAGCCGGTCGCGGATCGACCGAACGGCCGTCCCCTCGACGGGCCGCCCAATGGCCACGGCAGGCCGCCCGCCGTGGCCGCGCCGCCTGGAGAGCCGCTCTCCGCCCGCAAGAACGGCGAGGAGCCGCCGGCGAAGGCGACCCCGGCGCCTGTCGCGGACGCGGCGTTGTCCAGGCGCCAGAACAGCAAGCCGCCTGCGGCCGCGCCGGTCGAGGAGCCAGGGCCGGCAACTGAGCCGGACCTGCCGCCCCTTCCGTTCGACTTCGATGACTGGGGCAGCAACGTCACGCCGGTTGCGCCCGAAGACGGGGATGCAGGCTGATGGGGAGCATACCGTGAAACAGGCTCGATCTGTCATCTTCTGCCTTGCCCTGCTCCTTGCGCTCATATCCCCTGCGCCTGTGTCGGCGCGCCAGTTCACCCCGGAGCGGGACACCTTCGGCAACGCGGCCATCGAGGTGGATGTCAGCGCGTTCAATCAGTTCACCATCGGTTCGGCAGCGGGCGACCCGAACACGCCGGACGATGACCAGAAGCGGCTGATGTTCGGTCACGGCGGCGGCGGGTTCACCTCCTTCTCGTCGGTAAGGGTCATTCGCGACGGTGCGCAGGTCGACGTGCCGCTGCTGCGCCGGACGGGTACGCCACCCGAGATCGGTCCGGACAGCGCGGCCCTGCGCTGGACGGTGGAGGATGTCGCCATCACCCAGGAGCTGGCGCCTGCGCTCAACCCGTACACGGACCGCGAAGACACGGTCAGGATTGCGGTGACCGCAGTGAACGAGGGTAGCACTGCTGCGCAGGTCGGCATCCGCGTGATGCTGGATACGATGATCGGCGGCAATGACCGCGCCCCCTTCTTCGTCCCCGGCACCGGCAACTTCGACGTGGAGCGCGACTATGCCCGCGAGGAGATGCCGGCCTACTGGAAAGCCTTCGAGTCGCGCGACTACAGTCAGGCCAGCCTCAAGGGGCAGGGCATCCTGACCGGCTTCGGCGCGACGACGCCCGACCGCTTTGTCATTGCGCGTTGGCCGCAGATCAAGGACAGCGTGTGGGACTACGAGATCACGGACGGCATGCGCGTCGGCGACAGCGCGGTCGCCATCTACTGGTTCCCGGTGGAGCTGGCGCCCGGCGCGACGATGACGTGGGTGACGTACTACGGGCTGGCGGGCACCGGCGGCGGCTCGGCCTGGTTCGATGCGCCGGTCAACGTTACCAGTGAGGCGCCGGAGTTTGCGGCCACGCTGTGGGTGTCGAATCTTTCGGACGCGGACTTCACGGGCGGTGAGGCACGGCTGGCGCTCCCGCCGGGCCTGGAATTGGCCGCGGGCGAGACGCTGACCAAGCCGGTGCCGACCGTGCCGGTCAACGGCGGAGCGCAGTCGGTCATCTGGCAGTTAGTCGGAACGGGGCACTCGGACGCGGACTTCGACTACTCCGCAGACATCACGTTTGCCGATGGGGCGCCCGCGCTCTCTGGTGCGTCCAGTGTGCACTATGAGTACATCGCACCCGTGGCCGCGGTCGACGAGCCGACCGCCACGCTCACGCCGGAGCCGACCGAGACACCCGAGCCCGTTGTCCCGGTCGCGCCCGCGCCGCGTGTGGAGTTGCCGTGGTGGCCCTTGTTGCTGCTGCCGCTGTTGGCCGTGCCGCTGCTCTGGCTGCTGGCGCGGCGCAAGCGTGCGCCTGTCCGCACCCTGCCCCCGCGCACCGCGCCGCGGTCCGCGCCCCCGCGCTTCGACCCGCCGCCGGCCCCGCGCGCCCCGCGCCCCGGAGCCGACGTGACCCACGGCCGCAAGAAGCCGCCCCCGCGCGACCTTTGATCGCGCCCGCGACCTCTGATCGCGCCCGCGATCTTTGATCGCCCGATGTTCCAGATGCAACAGTGGGTTTGCCACAGAGGACACAGAGGGCACAGAGGTGCGAGAAGGAAGCCAGTGCCGTTTCTCGGTGAACTCGGTGATCTCTGTGGCTGGCACTCAAAACCGTGCTATAATAACCCCCAGTCGACAGGCGTCCCCCAGGTGCAGGCACATGGAGGTGCAGCATGGCCGTCATCACCCTCTCGCGCGAACTGGGCAGCGAGGGCGACACGATCGCCGATGCCCTCTGCGAGCAGCTCGGCTACCGGCGGATTGACAAGGAGATGCTGTCTGAGATTGCGGCACGCGCGGGCGTGGATGTAGAGGCGGTGCTGGCGATGGAACGCAGCTTCGCCCGCCGTGCCCGATTGGTCAGCACGGAAATGACCTCGCTCTACAGCAAGTCCCCCGGTGCGTTCGACAAACGCCTGGCGCTGGATGACAAGACCTATGCCGAGATCGTGCACAAGACCCTCGAGGAGTACGCGGCCGAAGGGAACGTCGTCATCATCGGCCGCGGCGGGCAGATGGTCCTGCGCAACTGGCAGGGGGCGCTCCACGTCCATCTGTACGCGGCCCTCGAGACGCGCATCCAACGGTTGATGGCGCGCTACGGCATCACCGAGGGCGAGGCGCGGCGGCGGATCACCGATTCGGACGAGGAGAAGCGCCAGGCCATCCGCCATATGTACAACAACGTCGAGTGGAAGGACCTGCGCCACTACCACCTTGCCATCAACACGGCGGTCATTCCTCCCCCCGTGGCCGTTCAGATGATCGTGCTCGCCGCGCAGGCCCTCCGCCGTTAATTCGCGCGCGCCCAGACCGCGTGCGTCCGCCGCGCGCACTCGGAGATTGCGATGGGGTGGAACCCCGGGATCTCCGCATACAGCGTGTCGTTGAGCGGGGCCGTCCACTTTGCGGGGAGCGCAGCCGCGCCCAGGGCCGCGCCCATGATCGAGCCCACGGTCGCGCCGTTACAGTCCGTATCCCAGCCGCCCAGCACCGCGGTTGCGATGGCCGTCTCGAAGTCGCCCGCCGCATAGACCAGCGCGGCCGCGACGAGCGCGGCATTGTTGATGGTGTGCACGGGATGGTAGTGGCCGAACGCCTCCCATAGGCCGCCGACCAGATCAAGTTGATCCGTTGTCGTCCGGGCCATCTCGACTGCCTGGGCGACCGCCTCCGCCAGCCGGCAGTGCGCGGGGACCTGCGCCAGGCCCGCCGCGACGATGGCCGCGGGGTCCGGCTCGACGAAAGCCGCGGCGATCATGGCCGCCGCAAACATCTCCCCGTAGATGCCGTTCTTCACGTGCGACAGCGCCGCATCGCGCCACGCAAGCTCCGCGGCCAGTTCCGGCCTGCCCGCCGCGGCATACGCCCAGCCGTCCGCACGGATCTGCGCGCCGATCCACTCCCGGTAGGGATTGCGATAGGTGCGCACCCAGTCCAGGCCCTCATCGACGTCGTCCGGCCGATCGCGGTGCATATGGCTGGTGATGTGGGCAAAGTTGAGGTAAGCCTGCGTCTCTGCGGTGCAGACCTGCCCGTAGTTCAGACGGCTGTGCCAGAGCTTGCCGACATCCCACGTGTCGAAATGCAGCCCGCGTTCCTCCAGCATGATCAGTCCCAGCACGGTATAGCGGATGTCATCGTCGGTCTGCATGTAGCGGATGTGTTCGCGCGTGCAGGGCAGGCTGCCGCGGCCGATGTGCAGGCCGGGATCTGCTTCGGCGCGCGAGTGCTCGGGCGTGTAGCCGCCGATGGGCCAGGCATCGGCGCCCTCGAACCACAGCTGCACGTTGCGCCAGCCGGGATTGCCGCAGCCGCCGCCCATGTACGGCCCGGCTTCGAGCGGCTTGCCCAGCGCGCAGCCGGCGCTGCGGCCCAGCCACGCGCCGAGAAACCGGTCTGCGGCCGCGGAGTCGTCGGCCAGGCGGGGCAGAGGTGTAGTTGCGGATGGCCGCGCTGCACGGATGGCGGCCAGGTCATTCGGTTCGTCATAACCAAAGGAAGGCGCGACCGGCAGTGCCATGAGCGCGTCGTAAAGCTTGTTGAGCGGCTGCTCGCCTGCGCCGGTCGCTGCAGACGCGATGGCAGCCTCGACCTGCTCGGCATATCCGGTCACATCGCAGCCTTCTTCAGCCCGCTGCTTGACTTCCTCGCGCAGCAATGATGGTAACGTGTCCCAACCGGCCATGGTGATCGCTCCTGTATGGAAGTATAGGGATGGGTGAGGTGGCGCCCAGCCGCATTCTAACCCCGCCAGGGTTTTTCGACAATGAGGGGTCCTGCCAATGCGGTTGCGGGCAGGGCTCATCCATGCTAAGATAGCGCGGCATCCCCGAACTCACACAAAGGCAGGTCTACCATCTTGATTCGTATCCTCATCGTCGACGATCATGTCGTGGTCCGGCAAGGCCTGCGCATATTCCTCGGGCTGGATCCTGAACTGGAGATCGTGGCCGAGGCGGCCGACGGCGCGGAGGCCGTCGAACTGGCCCGCCAGCATCGCCCGGATGTCGTGCTGATGGACCTGCTCATGCCGGTCATGAGCGGCGTCGAAGCCACGGCAACCATCCGCCGCGAGCTGCCGGACACGGAAGTGCTCGCCCTCACGAGCGTGATCGAGGACACCGCCGTGGTCGAAGCGATGCGGGCCGGCGCGATCGGTTACCTGCTGAAGAACACTGACGCGCCCCAGTTGCGCCGCGCGGTCAAGGCCGCGGCCGCCGGCCAGGTCCAGTTGTCGTCCCAAGTGGCCGCCAAACTTGTAACGGAGATGCGCGGCCTGCACACGGCCGACCAACTCACGGAACGGGAATGGGGTGTCCTGCGACTGCTGGCACGCGGGCAGTCCAACAAGGAAATCGCGCAGGAGCTACAAATCAGCGAGACCACCGTCAAGACCCACGTCAAGAATGTCCTGGGCAAGCTGGCCGTGCCCAGCCGGACCCAGGCCGCGCTCTATGCCGTGCGCGTTGGCCTGGTTCCTCTGCCCGAGATGGAGCCTGACGCCGATGGATAGGATGGCAAGGGTGCCTCTGCGCCTCGCCGTCCTGTGGGTGGGGCTGGTGCTGCTCGTGCTCTATCTGGCGGGCGACTTCGCACCGCTTTTACCGTCGCCCATCCCGGTGTGGGCCAACGCCGCACCATGGGTCGATTTCGTCCTGATCGGGCTGACAGGTGTCGGCATCTACTTCGTCCTGCGGCGGGTCCAGGAGGCGGATCTCGCGGCCAGCCAACTGCGGGCGACCCTGGAGACGACAGAAT
This sequence comes from uncultured Anaerolineales bacterium, assembly GCA_964614645.1. GTDB lineage: Bacteria > Chloroflexota > Anaerolineae > CG2-30-64-16 > CG2-30-64-16 > MWBF01. The sequence goes on along the minus strand of CAZTMA010000036.1, from coordinate 4,996 downwards.
CCACGGTGCGTGAGGCGGCACAGGGTACGATTGCCCGTGAGCGCGATGTGTTGTACCGGATCATGGAGAATACAGGCGCGCAGTTGGCATTTCTTGACCCCGAGTTTCGTTTTGTTCACGCCAATGCTGCATATGTTACGGCTTCCGGCCACGCGCTGGAGGATTTGCTCGGCAAGAACCATTTCGACCTGTTTCCGAACCCCGAGAATCAGACCATCTTTGAGCGTGTGCGGACTACGCGCCAGGCCATCACCTTGCGTGCAAAGCCGTTCGAGTACCCGGACCAGCCGTGGCGCGGCACGACCTACTGGGACTGGAGCCTGGTGCCTGTGCCTGATAGCACCGGCGGGCTGCAGGGCCTGGTGTTTTCGCTCATCGATGTGACAGAGACGACGCGATCGGTTAAGGAACGTGAGGCCCTGCTCGACGAGGTGGAGACCCAGCGCAGCATTCTGCAGACCGTCATCGACCACGCTCCCGCAGGTATTGTCTTCTTTGATCGCGCGAGCTTGCGCGTCGTCTGGGCAAACCAGACCTATGCCCAGTTTCTTGAGCCCCCCTTCAACACCGAGGGAATCGCCGGCCGGGTGCTGGATGAATTCATCCCCCGCGCAGTTGAGACCGGCGTTCGGTCTGTCTTTGAGCGTGTAGGGGAGACAGGCGAACCTTACCGTGACTGGGAATTCGTGTATGACGGTTTCGCCCGCGGCATAACTTATTGGCAGTGGTCTCTTGTGCCGGTGCGGGCAGGCGAGGAACTGGACGGGCTGCTTCTGCTTGTTAGCGAGGTGACGGAACTGGTCGAGGCGCGGAAGCGGGTCGAAGAACTGGTCAAAGAGACCCGTCGCCGCGCAGACCAACTGGCGAGCCTGCTGGAAGTGTCGCAGGATCTGGTTTCGACGCTGGACCTGGAACAGATCCTCCTGCGCATCCTCAGCCATCTCAAGCCGATTCTCGATTTCAACAAGGGGGCCGTGTTCGTGCCCATGGAGGGACAACTCGCCATCCTGGTCTACGATGAGAATGCCCTCGATGGCCCGCTGCAATGGCTCTACAGTCCAATAGATGGTGCGCCGCTCTACCAGGAAGTCGCACAGCGGCGCGTGCCCGTGATGGTGGATGACCTGGAAGACGAGGCTGACCCGCTGGTCCATGCCCTGCAGCAAGCAGCTTCCGAAGCGGTCCGCAATACTGTCGAGGGGAGTCGTTCTTGGCTCGGCATTCCGCTCCTGGTGAAGGACCGCGTGGTCGGCATGTTGCGCGTGACGCATCCCGAGCCGGCGCATTTCACGCTCAGGCAGGCAGAGGTCGCGCTGGGCATCGCCAATCAAGCCGCGGTGGCGGTCGAGAATGCGCAGCTCTACCGCCAGGCCCAGTTGGCTGCAGCGCTGCAAGAGCGGCAGCGACTTGCGCGCGAGTTGCACGATTCTATCTCACAGGCGCTTTACGGCATCGCGCTGGGCAGCCATGCCGCGCTGGAGATGCTGTCCAAGAAGCCCGGTGAGGTGGAAGGCGCCCTGCGATACATCCTGTCCCTGGCCGAGGCGGCCGTGACGGAGATGCGCGCGCTCATCTTCGAACTGCGGCCGGAATCGCTGGAGCGCGAGGGATTGATCGGCGCGCTGGAGCGGCAGGCCGCAGCCATCCAGGCGCGCTACCGCGTTCATGTCCAGGCGACTCTGGGGGAAGAGCCTGACCTGCCGCTGGCGCACAAGGAAGCGCTCTATCGCATCGCCCAGGAGGCCATGCAGAACGCGGGCCGCCATGCGAACGCGCGGGGGATTGACCTGCGTCTGTGTGCGGAGCCGGGGTCCGTGATCCTGGAGGTCGAGGACAATGGCAAGGGGTTCGACCCCGACCAGCCCTATCCTGCGCACCTGGGGCTCCAGTCGATGCGCGAGCGAGCGGCGAACGTCGGCTCAAACCTGACGATCCACAGCGCATCCGGCCACGGCACGACCGTCCGGGTCGCGATCCTATACCCCGCCTCAGCAACCTCCGACCCCACCCCATAACCCAACTGCGCGCCCCACCTGTAGCGGCTGCGCGCCCTACCCATACCCCCCACCCGCGTGCCAACCTGTAGCGGCGAAGGAAACCGCCGCGGCCCGTGCGGTGCTCACAGCCGTGGATTGCCCGGCCCAACGTTGTGGACGAACTGCCGTGGAGGGTTTACTTCGCCCCCGCGCCCCCCACGACACGCCCCACCCACGTCGCCGCGCGTCGCCCTCACACCATCCCGCGCAAAAACCGCCCGGTATAACTCCCCTTAACCGCGCTGACTTCCTCCGGCGTGCCCTCCGCCACGATCCAGCCGCCCTTGTCCCCACCCTCCGGCCCCAGGTCCACGAGCCAATCCGCGGTCTTGATGACGTCCAGGTTGTGCTCCACGACGATGACCGTGTTCCCCGCGTCCGTCAGCCGGTGCAGCACGTCGAGCAGCCGCTGGATGTCTGCGAAGTGCAGCCCCGTGGTCGGCTCGTCCAGGATGTACACCGTGCGGCCCGTCGCGACCCGGCCCAGCTCCTTCGCCAGCTTGACACGCTGGGCCTCACCCCCGCTGAGGGTGAGCGCGCTCTGGCCCAGCTTGACGTAATCCAGTCCCACATCGTGCAGGGTCTGCAGGATGCGCCGGATCTCGGGGTAGTTCTCGAAGAAGGCCAGCGCCTCCTGCACATCCATGTCCAGCACGTCCGCGATGCTCTTGCCTTTGTACAACATGTTCAACGTCTGGCGATTGAACCGCTTGCCGTCGCACGCCTTGCATTTGACCCACAGGTCGGCGAGGAAGTGCATCTCGACGCGCTTGTAGCCGTACCCCGCGCACTCTTCGCACCGCCCGCCCTTGACGTTGAACGAGAACCGTCCCGGCGCATAGCCCGCCGCACGTGCTTCGGGCAGCGTCGCGAACACCCGCCGAATCTCGTCCAGCACGCCCGCATAGGTGCCGGGGTTGGAGCGCGGGTTGCGGCCGATCGGCTCCTGCGTGATGTTGATGACCTTGTCCACCTGGTCCAGCCCGTCGATGGCCTCGTGCGGGCCGGGCACGGTCTGGGCATGGTGCAGCAGGCGGCACAGCGCGGGGTAGAGCGTCTGCGCGATGAGGCTGCTCTTGCCGGAGCCGCTGACGCCCGTCACGCAGGTGAGCGCGCCGATGGGGAAGCGGACGTCGATGGCCTTCAGGTTGTGCAGCCGCGCGCCGCGTATGGTGATCCACCCCGCGGCGGACCGGCGGCCGCCGTTCGCGTGGTTGCCGTTCGCCCGCGGCGGCTGGGTGACCTGGGCCGCGCCGGACAGGTGCCGGCCTGTCAGCGAGTGCGGGTCGGCCATGATCTCGGCCGGCGTGCCCGCCGCGACCAGCTCGCCGCCCAGCACGCCGGGCCCGGGTCCCAGGTCCACGATCCAGTCGGCCGCGCGCATGGTCGCCGCGTCGTGTTCGACCACGAGCACCGTGTTGCCCCCATCCCGGAGCTGGATGAGCGTGTCGAGCAGCGCGCGGTGGTCGCGGCTGTGCAGGCCGATGGACGGCTCGTCCAGCACGTACAGCACGCCCACCAGCCCGCACCCGATCTGGCTGGCCAGCCGGATGCGCTGGCCCTCGCCGCCCGAGAGGCTGGGCGCAGGGCGATCCAGCGTCAGATAGTGCAGCCCCACGTTGCGGATGAAGCGGAGCCGCTGCTCGATCTCGTCGATGAGTTCCGCACCGATCTCGCGCTGCTCTTCGTCAAGCTTCTCGGGCAGGACCGTGATCCACTCGTGCAGCGCCTCGATGCTCCAGGATGTGAGCTGCGGCAGGCGCATGCCGCCGGCGGTCACGGACCGCGCCTCCGGGTTGAGCCGCTCGCCGCGACACTTGGGGCAGGGCAGTTGGTTCATGAACTGGGTGTACCACTGCCGTGCGCCTTCGGAGTGGGTCTGGCGGAACATCCGGTGGATGTGGAAGATGGCGCCCTGATAGGGGCGGCGGCTTTCGCCCTTCCACGTCCCGTCGTCGCTCTGGTACGTCATGGAGATGGGCTCGTCAGAGCCGTACAGGTACGCGTGGCGGAAGCTCTCCGGCAGTTCGTTCCACGGCATGTTCAGGTCGATGCCGTGGTGCTCGGCCAGCGCGACGAGCGAGCGTGAGTGCCAGTTGTCCAGCTTCTTGCGCAGGTCGGGATGCCACCGGGACGCGCCGTCCATCATGGAACGGGTGGGATCGGGGATGATGAGGGCCGGGTCGACCTGCAGCTTGACGCCCAGCCCGTTGCACTCGTCGCACATGCCCGCAGCCGAGTTGAAGCTGAAGAGCGGCGGCTCCAGGGCCTGGAAGCTGAGCTCGCACTCGGGGCAGGCATGGTGTTGGCTCAGCGTGAGCTGCTCCGTCTTGCCGTCCGGCGCGGCGATGTCCAGCACAACGACGCCGCTGCCGAGCCGCAGCGCGGTCTCGACCGAGTCCATCACCCGCGTCGCAAACCCCTCCGTCGCTTCGGGGATGACCAGCCGGTCCACGACCACGTCGATGCGGTGCTTCTTGTGCGGGTCCAGGCTGGGCAGGCCATCGGCCAGGTCCACCGGCTCGCCGTCGATGCGGGCGCGGGGCGTCCCGTCGGCCAGCGCCTTCCTGAGCACCTGCACGTGCGCGCCCTTGCCGTTGAGGATGACCGGCGCGAGGAGCTGCAAGCGCGTGCCGGGCAGGAGCGCGGCGATCTGGTTGGCGATCTGCTGAGCGCTCTGCGGCTGGGCGGTCCGGCCGCACTGCGGGCAGTGGGGCACGCCGATGCGCGCATAAAGCACGCGCAGGTAATCCAGGATCTCGGTGACCGTGCCGACGGTGGAACGCGGGTTATGGCTGAGCGTCTTCTGCTCGATGGCGATGGCCGGGCTGAGGCCGCTGATGTGGTCGACCGCCGGCTTCTCCATCTGGCCCATGAACTGCCGCGCGTAGGAGGAGAGGCTCTCGACATAACGCCGCTGGCCCTCGGCATAGATGGTGTCGAAGGCGAGCGACGACTTG
>CAZTMA010000035.1:0-38245 GCA_964614645.1 uncultured Anaerolineales bacterium | reverse complement strand
ATTCAGCCGCCGACCATGTCCGCAAAAAGGGCTTTTTGCAGGGCGTACACGAATTGCCGTTCCCTTGCACAATTCGTTTATTCGCTGCCAGATTCGTTGACGGCCGCGGCGCAACCCCGGCCCTCAGTCCAGGTGGAACACTTCCTCCAGGACTTGCATCCCCTCGTCCGCGTGCCCGCCGCCGAGATCCTCGAAGAACGGCGCCATCCAGTCCTGCCACCGCTGGTTAACTTCCTCCTTCGCCATCCCCGCGACCGATGCCTCGTGGCTTTCCTCGGCCTCGTAGTAGCCGAACAGCAGGCCATCCTCACGCAGGAACAGCGAGTAGTTGTGCCAGCCCGTGCGCCGCAGCGCCTCCTGCATCTCCGGCCAGACGTTCTCGTGCCGCTTCTTGTATTCCTCGATCATCTCAGGCTTGACCTTGAGCAGAATGCCGACCCGTTTCATAGATGAAAGCTCCTTGTGATGTGGTTTATTGATATATCCCATGCTTTTTGACTGCCGCGATGAACGCCTCGACGTTCTCCAGCGGCGTGTCACCCTGGATGATGTGCGCGGGCGCGACCATGTACCCGCCCCCGCGGCCCAGCACCTCGATCTTCGCGCTGATATCCGCCTCGATCTCCGCAGGCGTGCCGAAGGGCAGGAGTTTCTGCTGGTCGATGGCGCCCCAGAAGGAGAGGCGATCCCCGAACTTGCTCTTCAGGTCCTCCGGCTCATGGCCGGGCACGTTCGGCTGCACCGGGTTGAACACCTCCAGCCCGACCTCGATCCAGTCCCCGAGGATCGGCGCGACCGCGCCGTCGCAGTGCTGCATGATGAGGACGTCGGGGTTGGCCTTCTTGAGCGCGGCGTAAATCCGCCGGTAGCGCTCCTTGAAGTAGCGGCGCCACATGCGCGGGGAGATCAACATGCCGTTCTGCGCGCCGAAGTCGTCGCCGGCCCAAATGCCGTCCACGCCGAGGCTCACCAGCTTGACGCCAACCGCCAGTGCGAAGTCGCCGCACTTGTCCATCAGCGGTTCGAGATAAGCGGCGCCCTGCGCCATGTCCACGAGCAGCTTTTCCAGCCCGACGAGCTGCTGCATCATGTCGAACATGGTGAGCTCCATGTCGCCGATGATGAAGTACTCGCCCCGATACTTGCGGATGTAGTGCTCCGCATCATCGTAGCGCCCTTCGGCCCGCGGATCGGGAAACGCGAAGGCGGCGACATCCTCCGGCGTCTCCACGTGGCCGAGCGGCCGCTCGATGACCTCCATATAGAGCGGGCCCTGGCGCATCGGCATGCTGAACTCGTTGATGATGTTGCCGTCTGCGTCGGTGGGATGCTGATACCCGCGCGGGAGGCCCGCGCCTACCACGACACAGTCGCTGCCCATCGCCACGCGAAGGTCATTGTTCGACAGCCGGCCCGTCACGTCTTCATAGTACGCGGTCGTGTAGTGTGTTGGGACGCCGTACCGCTCGGCAAAACGGTCGGCCAGGCTGCGCGACAGGTCAAACTGGAGCGGGACCCGGTCGGGGAGCCCCTGCCGGGTGAGTGCCCGGATGACGCGTTCTCTGGAGTTCACGTTTCCTCCTCGTTGCGCTATGATAACAGATAGCAGTGTATTAGGAAGTTTCTGAGATGCGGAGTCTGCATCCTCAGATGCAGACGGGTTGTCAGAATGTCGTTTCGCATCTGAGGATGCTCACTCCTCCGGTTATCCGAACATTCTCGCTATAAAGAGCCAACCCATGACCCTGCTTATCGGTCTCGACCTCGGCACGACGACCATCAAAGCCAGCGCATATGACCCGGACGCCGGCCGCGTCCGCTGCACGGCCACGCGGCCCACACCGGTGACACACCCGCAGGCCGGCTGGAGCGAACACGATCCCGCCGCGCTCTGGCAAGCGGTGACGGGCTGCCTCGCGGAAGTCGCCGCGCAGACCGCGGGCGAGTCGTATGCCGGTCTCGCGATTGCCAGCTTTGCCGAGGCCGGCTTACCGTTGGATGCCGAGGTCCGCCCCCTCTACCCCGTCATCGCCTGGTACGACTGGCGCTGCGAACCGCAGGCGGCGCTCTGGCGGCAGCGGTGGACAGCCGCGCAGCTCCACGCGATCACGGGGCAGCGTGCCAGCCCCTCGTTCGGCGCGAACAAGTGGCTGTGGCTGAGCGAGCACCACTCTGAGATTGCCGCACAGACCGCCCGTTGGCTATCCGTGCCTGACTACATCCTCTGGCGGCTCGCAGGCGTCACCGTCACAGACTATAGCATCGCCTCGCGCACCCTGCTGTTCGACCAGCAGACGCGCACTTGGTCGCCGGAGCTGCTGGAAGCGGCCGGCCTGACTGCAGAGCAACTCCCCCGGCCGCTTCCAGCAGGAACTGCGGTCGGCGCGCTGACTCCCGAAGCCGCTGTGGCGACGGGCCTGTCCGCGGGGGTGCCGTGCGTGTTGGGCGGGCACGACCACCTGTGCGCATCGCTCGCAGTCGGCGCGTGGCAGCCGGGCACGATCGTCGATTCCAGCGGCACCGCGGGGGCCGTGCTGGCCCTGCTGCCCGCATTCCACACAAGCCCCGAGGCTGCGGCTGGCGGCTTCGCCTGTTACGCCCACGTGCTGCCCGACCTGTACGTGCTCAAGGCTGGGCTGAAGCTGACCGGCGGCGCAGTCGATTGGCTGGCGCGGCAGTTGGCCGGGCCAGGCACAGCCGCGTTGCCCTACGAGACGCTGGAAGCAGCCGCGGCCCAGGGCGTCGGTCGCCGGGCCGGGCCGGTCTGGCTGCCTCACCTGCACGGCGGTTCCGGCACGCCGGAGGGTGACCTGGCGAGCCTCGCTGCGCTAGTCGGCGTCCGGTCAGACCACGAGCCGGGTGACCTTTTCCGTGGATTGCTCGAATCGCTGGCGTTCTGGCTGCGCCACAACGTCGAAGCGATGGCGACCCTGACGGGGCAGGTTCTGACGGATCAGGGCCTGCCCGGACAACGGGCCACTGATGTCATTCTGACCGGCGGAACGACACGGCTGCACCTGCTCAACCAGCTCAAGGCCGATGTGCTAGACCGGCCCGTGGTCGCGTCCGACGCGCCGGAGGCCGCTGCGCTCGGCGCAGCCCTGCTGGCGGGTCTCGGCGCGGGCGTCTTTCGCTCCCCGGCGGAGGCTGCCGCGTCGGTGCAGTATGGCCGCACGGTCATCGAGCCGCAGCCGGAGCATGCGGGCTGGTACGACACGGTCTACCGTGACGTCTACTGCCGCCTCTATGCCGACCTGCGCGCCGTCAACCACCGGTTGGCTGAGCTGAATGCTGGACAGAAATAGAACGCTGATGACGAGCCAACCTTCGGTTGGCCCTGATTAGACTGATTCTCATGATAAAAGCTGGATAAGATCAGTCTGATCAGCGTTTATCAGCGTTCCATTCCGTCTCCGTTATTTCATCATGTGCCGCTGCAGCGCGGCCTCGTTGACTTCTACGCCGATGCCCGGCGTGTCACGCACCTCGACCCAGCCGCCGTGCTGCTCAATGGGGCAGTCCACCAGGTCGAACTGCACCGGGCTCTGCTTTGGCTTGAGTTCGAAGATGATGTGATTGGGCGCGGTCGCGGTCAGGTGCAGGCTGGCGGCGGTCAGCACCGCTCCGCTCCACGCGTGCGCGTTGACGTGGCGGCCCGCGGCATGCAGCAGCCGGCTCACCCGCTGCCAGCCGGTCACGCCCTCCGCGCGGCCCGCATCCACCAGGATGATGTCCCCGATCCCGCGCTCGATCAACCGGCGGAAGTCATTGACCGTCCACAGCCGTTCGCCGGTCGCGATAGGCGTCTGGATGGCGTCGCGCAGGCGCAGGTAGCCGTCCCAGTCCTCATACGGCAGCGGGTCCTCGATCCACCGGATGCCATGCTGCTCGAATCCCCGCGTGACTTGGACGGCCTGCATGACCTCGTAGCGCACCTTGTAGCCGATGTCCACCATGAAGTCGACGTCGGGGCCGATGGCCGACCGGACTGCGGCGACGAAATCCAGATCGCGGCGCATGTCCTGGCCGAGCCGCGCGTCGCCCTTCTTCCCGAAGCCGACCTTTAGCGCGGTGTAACCCTGACCCGCCATGCCGGCCAGCTCCCCGGCCATCGCATCGATCGTGGCCTTGTTCGGGTGGCTGCTGGCGCAGGCCCGGACGCGGTCCGTCACCTTGCCGCCGAGCAGCCGGTGCAGCGGCTGGCCGAGCGCCTTGCCCTTGAGGTCCCACAGGGCCATATCCAGGGCGCTGAGCGCGAAGCATGCGAGGCCGGTGTCGCCGTACCACCACATATGGTCGCGCTGCGCCAGCCACAGCGCCTCCACATCCTCGACCTCGTGGCCGAGCACGACCGGCGCCAGCCCGCCACGCACGATCTCCGCCGCGGCCAGCGTCGGCTCCGGCCAGATGGTCACGGCCTCGCCCCAGCCGCACATCCCGCTGGCGCCCTCAACGCGGACGAGCAGCAGGTGGCGCGTGCTGTTGCAGTCGTTCGGCTCGACATAAACCAGCGGGTAGGCATCCACCCGGGTGATGCGCATCAGCGGCTCCCCTTGCTGTCGATCAGCGCATTCAGCTTCTCCCGGTAATACTTGAACTGCTCCCAGGTGACGCCGGGCGAGATGAGGTGATCGCCGAACGGGATATAGCCGCCCTTCTCCAGCAGCGCGGCCACCGGCTCCAGGAACTCGTCGATGCGCTTGGGGCCGAGCGCCATGTCGTACTTCGGGATGCCGCCCATCATCTGAAAATTGGGGTACAGCTCGCGGGCCTTGATGACGTCCATGCCCGCGCTGACCTCCATCGGGTAGACGCCCGTCACGCCCACCTCAATCAGCCATGGGATGACCGGCTCGCAGTTGCCGTCGGTGTCCACAAGGATGATGTTGACTCCCCTGCCCTTGAGGAAGTCGGTCACGCGGCGGTAGCACGGGGCCATGAAGCGGGTGAAAATCTTCTTGGAAATGAGCGGCCCCTTTGTGGCTGACATATCCTCCCAGATGTGGCAGCAGTCGGGCGTCACATCCTTGAGGATTTCCTCCCAGATGGCAATCCACAGGTCGGTGAAGTGGTTGAGGACGTCGGTCACGAGGTCGGGCGCGTCGTAGTACTTGAGGAAGACGTTCTCGTAGCCCATCAGGTGCACGAGGGTGCCGAAGAAGCCGCACGGGTAGCCGCCGATGGCCAGCGGGTAGTCGCGCGTCTTGTACTCTTCCACCCACTCGGACCAGTCGGCTGGGAAGCGGTCGCGGATGTTGTCCAGCCGCAGCCGCGTCCCCTTCAACTCCTGCCAGCTCACCCAGTCGGTGATCGGCCAGTCGAGTGCGGACGGGATGACCCCTTCTTCCTTCTGGAAGCGCCGCTTGACGCCGTCCACGTCCACGTAGTCGACGTATTGCTCGTCCTCGGCCAGCACCTGCGGCTCGAACATCGGGTAGAAGACCTGCTCGACCGGCACCTGAGCGGTGGATTGGTCGAACCCGAAGTAGTCCATCACGTCGAGCGCGAGCGGGAACCCCTGGCTCGGCCAGTACAGCCCGCCGCCCCAGGTGGCAATGCCCTTCGGCAGGGGGATGCGCTGCTCGCGCTCGCCGTAGTACTTTTCGAGGTAGGTGCGGTTCTTGCGCCAGGCGTGGGTCCAGGCGGGCGTGTAGACCGAGGCGTTGACGGTGGTCAGCCGGGTCGGGATGTTCGTCCCGTACTTCTCCGGCAGCCCCTCCTCATACCACTGGTTGATGTTCTCGCCCCAGAAGCCGAACTCCCACTTGAGTGTGCGCACGTCGGTGTTGAAGTTCATCACCTCGAGGAACCGTTCGCGACTGTTCATCTTGTTCTCCTTAAGGCCAGGACGGAATAGAACACTGATGACGCTGATTACACTGATCCACGCAGATTATCTCTTGATTTCGATAAAGAGAAAATCAGCGCCAATCAGTCAAATCAGTCTGATCAGCGTTCTATTCATCCACCGATTTCCACAAACTCCATCCCCACCAACCGCGCGAGCTTGCGGATGGTGCGGATGTGGTGGCCGATGCCGAGCGCGCAGTGGTGGGTCGGCCCCTGCTCTGACCAGCGGTTCATGAACTCCGCCGGGTCCAGGGCGAACTTCAGGCGCGAGTTGGTGTTGCCGATCTCCATGCGCGGGCCGGGGATGCACTCGCCCTCCGCGGCCAGCAACTTGAGCTTGCCCTCGCCCGTCTGCGTCAGCGCAAGGATGGTGATCGGGCCATTGTGGACGTTGAACTCGACCGAGATGCCGAAGCCCCGCTTGCCGTGGTAAAGTCCCAGCCCGCGCAGCACCGGCTTGCCCTCCGCGATGGCAACGTGGCCCGGCCCGTCGTGGCCCATCAGGATGAAGTCCTCGTTGAAGTCCATCGCGTAGAACTCGGTATATGAGCCGCCCGCGCCGAGCCGGTCCATGATGAGCATCGCAATGCAGTTCTTCAGGTCGCCCTCGCCGGAGGCCGGGATGCCCCGGCCCGTCAGCAGCGAGTTGCCGACGATGACGCTGGCGCCAAGTTCTTCGTTCGCGTTGCCGTTCAGCCCGCGGTAGTAGTACGCGAGGCCGTTGAGGCTGAAGTCTGCCACCAGCCGGTCCAGCCCGCACGCAACCTTCGCGGTCCAGCGCAGCGCGTCCTCGGTGACTGGCTGCGAGATCTTGTCGCGGCCGGGCTGCGCAATATCGAAGACCGCCCGAATCTCCGCGACCTTCGCGTCCACCTCCGCTTCCGTGACTTGCTCGACGCGCGCGTGCAGATCATCCATCTCCAGCACCTCGACGTGCGCGCCGAGTTGCCCGTGGTGCATGGTGAAGTCGGAGTACATGTCCAACATGCCGGGGTAGGTGTGGCCGAGGAAGCCGATGCGCGCCCGGCTCAGCTCACGCAGGATGCCTGCAGCCATCACCCAGTCTGCAATCTCGTCCCACGCGCGGTCGAAGTAGCGCGCGGCATGGCCCTCTGCCGGGTCGAGCAGGCCGGTGACGACGTTGAACTGGACGTGGCTACGGCTGAACGCGTTGGAGATTTCGGGCACGCAGCACGCGGAGCAGTGGGCCAGCCACTCGCCGGTGTCGGTGTTGGGATAGTCGAGTGCGGGCGCGGGCTGCAGATTGAGGACGAGCACCGGCGCGCGGCGGCGCTGGACCGCTGGCAGCACCTGCGAGGATGTGGCATACGTGCCGACGTAACACACGATGAGATCCACGTTCTCGGCTGCGAACAGGTCTCCTGCGCGTTGCGCGGCGGGCGCGCTGTCCACCAGCCCGGCGGACACGACCTCCGCGCCCATGTGCGCGAGACGCCGCTCGACCCCGGCCTGGAATCCCTCCAGCCTATCCCGCAGGCCCTCGAACTGCGGCCAGTACGCGGCCAGCCCGATCCCGAATACGCCGACCTTCGCCTGTGGTTTACGCGTCATAACACTCTCCCCATGAATCGCAGAGTGAAGCATCCTCAGATGCGGAACGGCCTGACCGCGGGCAGAGTCCGCATCTGAGGATGCGGACTCTGCTACTGAAACATCTTCCGCGACACCCGCGCACCCTTCGATATCGCGAAGTACGCCCTGGTCTGCCGCGTGAAGGGGATGCGCCGCTGCTCCAGGTGGCCGAAAAACGCCACCCCGCCTGCCTCCCGGTCCGCCGCCCGCCAGAAGCTCGGCCCCGGCAGCGTCATCCGCTTCCCCGCCGCATGGAGGACGAACTGCTGATCGCCGTGGTCCGCCTCCACCCGCTGCACCTCATCCCACCGCAGCCCGTACGCCGGCCAGCCGGGCATCACGAGGCCGACCGTCTCCGGTCCGATGTGGATGACTGCGTTGCCGGCGTAGATGAGGTACGCCTCCAGGAGGCCGAACAGCAAGAGGAATCCGCCCGGGAGTGGCGCATCGTCGCGCCATGCCAGCACACCGATAATCACGAAAAAAGCCAGACCGAGCCAGCCGATGATGGACCACATTCTGCTGATCCGGACGCGGACAACCGCATGGTCCGGCGCCAGGAACACGGCCTCTTGGGCGCGCGCCGCCTTCATCCACGGCAGCCGTTCGAACGCATCTTCCTCCAGCGCGGTGCGGGGCGCGAAGTCGGCCAGCGCATTCCATACGGCAGCCGCGTTCAGCTCGTACAGCGAGATATCGCTCCACCCTTCCTCATCGCCCACCTGCAGGAAGCTCTTGCGCTGCGTTGTCTCCGTCAGCCGCACCGCGCGGACCTCGGCCCAGGGGATGTCGAACGGCGGCGAGTCATGCACCTGGCCGCGCATCCCCTGTTCATCCACTTCGAGGTAGCTGCGTGTCGTGTTGATCGCGCGCGGCACAAAGCTCATGACCAACAGGATCGCGAAGAGTGCCAGGACCAGCCCGCCCTCCGGATCCAGCACCAGCAGCGCGATTGCCGCTGCCAGGAGCAGCAGCGGCCCACCGACGACCTCATTGAACCAGTACTTCAAGGTCGGGTGAAACATGACACCCCCGGTGAGCGACGGGTCCGGGTTCACGGCGCGGCGGCCTCCAGCACGATCACCCAATCCTGGAACACGGGCGGCTTGGGCACCTGGAAGCCCGCCTCGTCGCCGCCGGTCACCTCGCCCAATGGGTGTTCCTGGCCCGTCTTCGGGTCGAAGAAGAACGCGCGATACGTCTTGCCCGCGGCCAGCCCCTTGACGAACATCCGCCCGCTCCACGCGGCCCAGCTTGCGCCCGCGGGCAGGTAGACGATCACGACCTCGCCCGCGATACCCGCGGCATAGGGTGCAACGCGGTTGTCGGGCGTCTGGTGCGGCTCGATCCACTCGGGGTGGGCTTCGAAGCGCGGCCAGTCATAGCGCGTGAGCAGCCGCTTCGCGAGCCCGAGCTGGCCGGAGCCGGGCAGTCGGTACGCGTCGTCCCACGCCGGCCCGCCCCACGCGCTGCCGTGCGGCGACGCGCCGTAGGGCTGCTCTCGCCGGTTGAGCTGCCACAGGCCGTTTGCGCCGTAGGTGTGGCCCGCCGCGCCGCTGAGCAGGCACGTCCAGAAGATGAACCGCTGGATTTCCTCCCGGCTCGATTCCATGATCCCTTCGTAGTTGACCTCCGCGACGAGGACCGGCAGCTTCGGCTCGTGCGCCAGAGCCTTGTGCAGCAGGTTGACCGTGTCTGCGAGGCTGGGATAGCCGCCGTGGCCTGTCTGGAGCATGTCCACGTCGAGCACGGCCGGGTCGCTGACCTGGTCGTGGCCCAACTGGGTCGGGTGGATGGTGACCGGGTTCTTGTGCCCGTCCAGGGAACGGATGTACTCTGCGATGGTCTGCCAGCGGCCGCGCAGCTCCGCGCGCTTCGCCTCCTCCTGACCCGCCGGCGGGTGCTTCAGGTAGTAGAACATCAATGCCTCGCCCGCGACGCACCAGATGACCGGGTACGCGCCCCAGCGCGCGACGATGTTGCGCCAATGCTTGCGGATGACGTCGTCGCCCGCGAAATCGAGATAGTAGCCCCAGCAGCCGACGACGCACGGCACGATGCCTGCGCGCACGAGATACGCGATGCGCACATCCGCCGCATCGAAGTACGCGGGGTTGATGCGGGACCAGTCCTGTTCCCAGGGGAAGCCCGCTTCGTTCGCACCGCGCGGGTCGAACGCGGGCATGTCGGGGTAGAGGCCCGCAACAATCTGCACGACCGTGAAGCCCTTCGTAACGCGGTCTGCGGTCAGCTCGCGAAACTCGTCCGGCCAGTGGAGCCGGTTGCACAGCCCCATCCACCATGTATCGCCCAGCCAGAAGAAGGGCGTGCCATCCCCGTGTTGCAAGTGGCGGCGATTTGGCGCCATCTGCAGCGGGCCGTGGCTGAGGAGGGGGTGGTCGCCGGCGTACGCCGTGACCTCCACCGTGCCTTCGATGCCGTGCAGGTCGGGGTTGCTCGTGTCAGAACACGTGGTGCGGAAGCGGTGTGTGCCGGTGACCGGCGACGAGTAGCGGACGCCCCAGGTCTGCTCACCGGCCCAGTACGCGGGCAGCGTGCGTGCCTGGCCGTCCGGCCCGGTTAAGGTGACGTCCACCTCGATGTCGTTGAAGGGGTCCGCATAGCTGCGGTTCGAGGTAAAGTGCCATTCTGCGACGTGGTTCTGTGCAATGTGTTGCATGGCGATATCCTTTGTCGGGTGTGGCGGGGTCAATTGAGTGATTGCGAAACTGCTCGGGCCGCGGGGCAACGGATGCGCGCGGATAAACGGATGCAGGCTGTGGGCGGCGAATGCCCATCCGTTTATCCGTTCCTATCCGTTGCGTTGCCGGCGGGATAAGTTCAGCGGTTCGCCAATGCGAAAGTAACACGCGGTGGGAGGATTGTCAAAACGGAGGGTCGCAGGGGTATAATAGAGCCGATATCCACATGAGACCACGCCAGGAGTCACCGCTGCCATGCCCTACGAGCCCACCCGCGCCTCCCTGTCCGCTCATCCGCTGCCCGACTGGTTCAACGACGCCAAGTTCGGCATCTTCGTCCACTGGTATCCCTCGGCCGTGGCCGGCTGGGCGCCGCTGAGCGGAGAGCTGACGACGGTCGTCAAGGAACACGGCTTCCGCTACTGGCTGAAGCACAACCCCTACACCGAATGGTATGCCAACAGCCTGCGAATCCCCGGCAGCCCGGCCCAGGCGTATCACCGCCAGACCTACGGCGCTGACTTCCCCTACGATGGCTTCATGCCGCTGTTCCGTGCCGCGAGCGAGCAGTGGGACGGCGACGCGTGGGCCGATGTGTTTGCTGATGCGGGCGCACGCTACGTGGTGATGGGCACGAAGCATCACGACGGCTTCCTTCTCTGGCCGAGCTGGCACCCGAACCCGTACAAGCAGGGTTACCAGTTCGAGCGGGACGTCATCGGTGAGCTGACCGATGCAGTGCGCGCCCGCGGCATGAAGCTGGGGCTGTATTATTCGGGCGGGCTGGATTGGACGTTCAGCGATCATGTCATTGCGGACGTGGATGACCTCGTGGCCGCGGTCCCGCAGCAGCCGGAGTATGCGGCCTATGCCGAGGCACACTGGCGTGAACTCATCGAACGGTACGAACCCTCGGTGCTGTGGAATGACATCGGCTTCCCCTACGAGGCGAACCTGCTCAAGCTCTTCGCAGACTACTACAACGCGATCCCCGACGGCGTGGTCAACGACCGCTTCCTGCAATCCAACCTGGGCCGGCCCGGCAGCCTGCGCGCCCGGCTGATCCTTGGCGCGATCCGGCTGTTGATGCCGCTGCTGATGAAGCGGCAAGGCGGGCTCGGCTCGCCCAGCGGCGGACTGCACTCGGACTTCAGGACGCCCGAATACTCTTCGGCCAGCGGAATCGAGGCCCGCAAATGGGAGGCGTGCCGCGGAATGGGCTATTCCTTCGGCTACAACCGGCTGGAGCAGGACGAGCACCTGATTGCGCCGGACACGCTGGTGCGCTCGTTCGTGGATATGGTCAGCAAGAACGGCAACCTGCTGCTGAACGTGGGGCCGATGGCTGACGGCACGATTCCCGAAATCCAGATGCGCCGGCTGCGGGCGATGGGAGCCTGGCTCAAGGTGAACGGGGAGGCCATCTACGGCACGCGGCCGTGGACGCGCGCCGAGGGCCAGACGGCGGACGGCACGCCGGTCCGCTTCACGCAGCGCGGGGACGCCCTCTACGCGATCCTGCTCGACACGCCAGCCGCGGCGCAGGTCATCATCCGTGACCTGGCGCTGCCCGCGGTCGCAGAAGCGCACCTGTTGGGCAACCCTGCGCCGGCTCGCTGGACGCAGCAGGGCGCCGATGTCGCGCTGGACGTGCCGCAGCCCTGGCCCGATTCACCGGCCCACGCGCTGCGCTTTGCACCGGTGTAACAAGCATCCAGACCTTTGAGGTTGTGCCAACCTGTGTTGGCCTGATACCTCGAAGGTCTTACTGATGAGAGCCAGGAGGTCATTCCCTTGAAGGCAGTTCAACTTACCGAGATCGGCCGGCCACTGGAGCGGCGCGATGTGCCGGTGCCTACGCTGCAGGACGGCGATGTGTTGGTGCGTGTCCGCGCAGCGGGCATCTGTCATTCCGATGCGCACTATCGGGCGGGCGTGTCATACGCCGGACCGCTCCCCCTCACGCTGGGGCACGAGGTGGCGGGTGAGGTGGCCGCGACCAGCGCGGGCGTGACGCGGGTCAAGCCCGGCGACCGAGTCTGCCTGCACTATCTCGTCACCTGCGGCCAGTGCCACTACTGCAACATGGGCCAGGAGCAATTCTGCGTGCGCGGGCAGATGATCGGCAAGCATCGCGACGGCGGCTATGCGGAATACATCGCCGTGCCCGAGCGCGGGGTCATCGCCCTGCCGGCGGAGATTCCCTTCGAGCACGCGGCGATCATGATGTGCTCGTCCTCCACATCGTTCCACGCGCTGCGCAAGGCGCGGCTCCAGCCGGGCGAGACGGTCGCCGTGTTCGGCGCGGGCGGGCTGGGCATGTCGGCCATCCAGTTGGCACGGGGCCTGGGCGCGCGTGAAGTGTATGCGGTGGATATCAACGCGGAGAAGCTGGCGCTGGCGGAGTCGTTCGGCGCGACGCCGGTCAACGCGCGCGAGGTCGATCCGGTCGCGGAGCTGCGCCGGCTGACGGATGGCCGCGGGGTGGACGTGGCGGTGGAACTCATCGGCCTGCCGGTGACCATGCGTCAGGCGGTGCAGTCGCTCGGCATCCTGGGCCGCGCCAGCCTTGCGGGCATCACGCAGACGCCGTTCGAGGTGGACTCCTACCGCGAGCTCATCGGCAAGGAGGCGGAGGTCATCGGCGTGTCCGACCACCTGCTGCAGGAGTTCCCGCTGCTCATCGAGTTTGCGCGGCGCAAGGTGCTCGATCTGTCGCACGTCGTCACGCGGACGGTCCCGCTGGACGCGGAGCCGGTCAATGCGACGCTGGACGCGCTGCAGCGCTTCGGCGGCGAAGTGCGGACGGTAATTGTGCCGTGAGATAAGCCACAGAGGTCACAGAGGTTAACAGAAAGGCCCGGCAAATCGCCGGGCCTTTGTTATGTGTCAAGCCGTGCTGCTTACTGCGCGGGCAGATGGCACGTCGTACAGCTTGGCAGCGGGAAGTTCTCGTGATTTGCCGGTATCGGCTTGATGGCCGAGTCCAGATTGTGGCAGGCCAGGCAGTTCTCGTACGTCTCGCCCTCGACCGGGTGTGGCACGGTCGGATAGTCGTTCGGGGCCTGCGTCGGCCGCGGCGTGCCCGCTGGTGTCGCTTCGCCGGCAGCTTCGGGCGTGGCTTCGCCCTCGGTCTCAGCGCCCGCTTCAGCGGCTGCAGGCTGGTGACACGAGGTACAAGTTTCCGGTGGGAACGTCTTGTGGTTCTCGGGGAACGCCTGCGGCTTGCCCTCGCCGTGGCAGTTCGTGCAGACCGCGTACACCTCGCCCTCGATCGGATGCGGGATCGGGTTCGCGCCGCCCTCTGCCGGGGTCTCAGCCTCTGCGGGCGTTTCGCCTGCGGCTGGGGTCTCGCCCGCGGCCGACGCTTCACCGACGAGCTGGTGGCACGATGTACAGGCATCCTGCGGGAAGCTGTTGTGATTTTCCGGATACGGCTTGATCATGCCCGGCCCGTGGCAGGTTGCGCAGTCCGCGTAGGCCGCGCCCTCAATTGGGTGCGGGATGGGCTTCGCCGTGCCATCGCCGCCCGCAGGTTGCTCCGCGCCCGGTTCGGGCGTCGGCCCGGGCAGGTGACAGACTGTGCAGGAGTCGTTCGGTCGCCCTTCGTGGTCTGCAGGGTACGGCAGCATGCCGGACAGCCCGTGGCAGGTGTCACACTCTTCGCGGCCTTCGATGGGATGCGTGATCGGCGAACCGATTTGATTGGCCTCGCCCGTGCTTTCAGGTGCAGGCGTGGGTGTCAACGGCACGAACACCGGTACCTCAGTGGGCGGCGGCGGCACGGTTGCCAGGGCGGTTTCCTCGAATGTCGAGAACCAGTACAAGCCGACAGCCAAGGCCAGGCCGATGACCAGCGCAATAGGCACATAGATGCGCTCGCGGCGCCGCACACCTTCGGGATCCGGAGCAGGCCGCACGCGGCCGGTTTCGATGCGCTCCAGTTCTTCGCCATGCTCGTGTGCCATTTGGTGGCGGGTCATCTTGCCCGTGAACATGCTCTTGTTGAAGAGCTTGATGTGCACGCTGTAGAAGTGCCAGATGATGATCGCCAGGACGGCCAGGAGTGCCTCGCCGCCGTGGGCAGCCTTTGCTGCCGGGATGATCTGGCCGGGCAGGAACTTGGCCGTCGCGATGGGGTTCCACAGCATGAAGCCCGTGATTGCCATGACCACGCCGCCCCAGATCAGGGCCCAGTACTCCGCCTTCTCCGCGAAGTTGTAGCGCGGCAGCTTGGGATGGTTCTTCGCCAATCCCATGTTGTAGCGCAGCACGTCAATCGCATCGGTGACGTCACGCAGACCGGGCAGCATAGACAACTCGCTGCGGCGGACGAAGATCTTGTGGCCGACCACCAGGATGTGATAGATGCTCTGGAGCACGAACACAATCGCAGCAATGCGATGGATGATGCGTGTGCCCTCGATGCCGCCAAAGGCCGCGATCATACCGTCGGCCAACCAGCCGCCGGAAAACTTCTGGATCAGCCCCGTAACCGCCAGCGTCGTGAATGACAGCAGGAGCACAATATGCTCGATGCGCTGCGGGACACTAAACCGTGTGTATTGCTTCTGGGCGTGGTCGTGTGCTGTCTGCTGTGCCATGTTTCACGCCCCCTTTCGGCCGAACTTAGTGATCAGCTTGCGCAGGAAGTCGATGGCGACAAAGCCTGCCATTGCTCCGATCACCGCAGGAATCAGTATCCGGTAGAACAGGTTGACGTAGTATACCAGCGGATTGTTCTCGCGGGTGGGCTGGAAGTGGCCGACCCAACTCGCCGGGAAATTCGTGGTGGCATCCGGGTGACAGCGGCGGCAGGTCGCCAACAGGTTCTCCTTGACGACCGTTGCATTCGCGTCGGTCACCGCCTTGATATCATGGATGCCATGACAGTCCGTGCAGACGGCTTTGTTGGTTTCTTGGTCCGGGTGCTGCTTCTCGAACAGCGTGACTGTCGTGCCGTGGAAATCTGCGACGTAGGTGTCAAACACTTGGGTCGAGATGCCATACTTCTGCATCAGTGCGGCATTGGCGTGACAACTGCCGCAGAGATTGGGCGACTTGAGGCGGAACTCCGTGGTACGCGGGTCTTCCTGCGTATGTGACCCGTGACAGTCGGTGCAGGTGGGCACATCCGGATTGCTGCTCGAAATCAACGCCTCGCCGTGAACGCTGTCGGCGTATTGCTCATAAATGGCGCTGTGGCATTGCTGACAGGTCGTGGAGATCTTCTGTCGCGGTGCGCTCGGGTTGCTGATGTTGTGAGCGCCGTGGCAGTCGGTGCAGATGGCAGCATTCCGGTTGCCGGCCGCCAACTCCCGCGCATGGTTGCTGTCGAGCGCGGCTTGATACTGGTCAGCATGACACGTCTGGCACTGCTGATAGCGTTCCAGTTGAAAGCTGCGCCGATCCCCAGCGGTCAACTTGGGATGCGGGTAGCCGTCAATGTTGGTGTGGCAGGAAACGCAGGTCAGACCTGCCGCACCGTGCACGGATGCGCTGTAGACTTGCGGGTCCACGGTAAGCGGCAGCACTTCACCACTCGCCAGCGTTACGCTAAGTCCCGCGTTGCTGTGGCAGCCAAGACAGGTATCATTGTCTTCCTGTGCGGCGCTGGCAACCGCCACACAGCTAACCAGCAGCAGGCCGGTGAGGATGCCTGCCGCGAGCCACCTGTAATGTAGCCGGCTCAAGCGAGCGAGAGACATAAACTCGTCCTCCAAACGGTTCCGAAGAATGGGGGGCGCAAAGCGGCGCGCGAAAATGGCGGCCGTGAATTATACGCCAGGATAGTTGGTGCGCATTATAACTGAGGACCGTCGGTCTTTTACATGACGTGCATCATGCAGGGCCTCGAGTTATTGCGGCGTGCCTCAGAATTGTATGTCGCGCTGACATCGTTGCGTGATCAACGCCGGGTGTGGCGCATCAGGATCACCGCCAGCAAGACCAGCAGCCCGGCTGCCAGCACAGCAGAAACCGGCCACACCGCAGGTGGAACAACTCGTGGGCGGTCGGTTGGCTGCAGCACGGTGACGTGCATGTCCAGGCTTCCGGACACTGGCTCGTTGACGGCTTGGCATCGCGGGCGGCCCCCATAGTATACTTCATGTCCGCCAATTGTCACAATGGGTCCGGTGCTCATTCGCTACTCCAAACAACAATCCCTGGCTGCACCGGCCGGTAGACTGGCCGAACACCAGGGATAGAGCGAGTACAGGACTATTGATGTCAGCCCTGGCACATGCTGGAAGGGGCGTATCTGGGGCAACTGCGATGAGTGCGGTGATGTGCGGTGTGGAGCGCGATGACGATACGCCCTATCAGTGAAACACTCTAGCACGGATACACCTTTCGTCTATGATATGCATCATATCTGTGCCTGCCGGCGAAGGATTCTGGTAAACCTGCAGCCACGACAACCCGTCTCCATCCAAAAGTGCGGAACCTTCCGCACCCGTAAGTCGCGCAGCCGGAGCGAAGCACGGCATGGCATCCGTACGTCGCTCAGGCTGCGGGGCACCGCTACGCGAGGTCGGCCAGGCGTGTCCGCAAGCGCTCCGCCCGCGCCTGCAGTTCAGCCAGCTTGTCGCGTTCACGCTGGATCACACTGGCGGGCGCACGCTGGGCGAACGGCCCGTTGAGCAAGGTCTCGCTGCGGGCGGTCTGCGCCTCTGTCTCCGCCAGCTCCTTCTTCAGTTTGCTGCGCTCCGCGGCCAGGTCGACCAGTTCAGCCAGCGGCAGATAGGTCGACACGTCGCCGGTCACAAGCGTGAGCGCCATATCGGGCGCGTCGCGGTGCGCGGCGATGAGCAGGCGCGCAGGGTCCAGCCGGGCGAGCGAGCAGAGCACATCGGCTTGGGCCTGCAACTGGCCCGCGCGGTCGCCGGCGGAGATTTCGGCGGCAATCAGTTGCCCCGGCTTCACGTCATACTCGGCCCGCGCGTTGCGGATCGCGCGCACGATATCCATGAGCAGACCCATCTCGGCTTCGGCGGCCTCGTCGCGCGGTCCCGGCTCCGGCCAGGATGCCACAATCAGTGCGGCCGGCCAGGTTGCATCGCCGGCAGCCTGCTTAAGATAGCCCCATGTCTCCTCGGTCACGAACGGGATAAACGGGTGCAGCAGCCGCAGCGCCTCGTCCAGTACCTTAACCAGCACTGCCTGCGTCTGCGCCTTCGCCGTCGTGTCGCCCCGGTAGATGGCAATCTTGCTCATCTCCAGGTACCAGTCGCAGAACTCGCTCCAGAAGAACTCGTACATCTGTCGGCCGGCCTCGCCATACTGGAAGGTGTCCATCAGGCGCGTTGCTTCGCTGATGGTCGCAGATAACCGGCTGAGGATCCAACGGTCGGGAAGCTGCAAGCTCCCAGCTTCCAGCTTCCAACTTCCGTTTTCTAGCTGTGAGAGCACAAACCGCACGGCGTTCCAGATCTTGTTGGTGAAGTTGCGGTTGCCTTCCACCCGCTGCAGGCTGAGATTCATATCGTTGCCCGGCGCCGAGCCGGTCAGCAGCGTGAAGCGTAGCGCGTCCGCACCCATCGCCGGGATGCCTTCCGGGTACTGCTGCCGCAGGTACACATCAAGCTGATCTGCTGACGCGCCATCGAGCAGCGCAATCGGGTCGAGCACGTTGCCGGTCGTCTTCGACATCTTGCGTCCCTGGTCATCTCTGACCAGGCCGTGGAGGTACACCGTCTCGAACGGAATATCGTTCGTGAGCAGCAGTCCCTGCATGATCATGCGGGCTACCCAAAAGAAGATAATGTCGTAGCCCGTCTCCATGACCGTAGTCGGATAGAAGCGGCGCAGATCCGCCGTGTCGTCGGGCCAGCCCAACGTCGAGAACGGCCACAGCGCGGAACTGAACCACGTATCGAGCACATCGGGGTCCTGCTCGATGTGCGTCGAGCCGCAATGCTCGCAGCGGTCGGGATCCGTCATCGCCACTGTAGTGTGCTGGCAGTCCGCGCAGTACCAGGCGGGGATGCGGTGGCCCCACCAGAGCTGGCGGCTGATGCACCAGTCGCGGATGTTTTCGAGCCAGTTGTAGTACACCTTCGTGAAGCGCTCGGGCACGATCTTGATGCGTCCTGCGCGCACCGCCTCGAGGCCCATCAGCGCCATCGGCGTCATCTTGGCGAACCACTGGGTGCTCACCATCGGTTCGACAATCTCACCCCCGCGCTGTGACCGCGGCACCTGCGTACGGTACTTCTCGGTCTTGATAGTCAGCCCGGCTGCCGTCATGTCCTCCCACAGCCGCTTGCGGCACTCGAAGCGGTCCAGCCCGGCGTAGGGGCCGGCGTTCGCGTTCATCTGCGCGTCGGTGGTGAGCACGTTGACGATGCCGAGCCCGTGCCGCTGGCCGATGGCGAAGTCGTTGGGGTCATGCCCAGGCGTGATTTTCAGCGCGCCGGTGCCGAATTCCCGATCCACGTAGGTGTCATGGATCACGGGGATAGGCCGCTTCAACATGGGTACCAGGCAGGTCGCGCCGATCAGATGGCGGAAGCGCTCGTCATCAGGATGCACGGCCACCGCAGTGTCGCCCAGGATGGTCTCAGGCCGCGTCGTTGCCACGGGAATGTAGCCGTTGCCCTCGCCGTCGGCCAGGTCAGCCCCGGCGATGGGGTACTTGAAGAAGTAGAGCGTGGCATCTTCCTCGCTGTATTCCACCTCGAGATCGCTGACCGCAGTCTGCAGGCCGGGCGACCAGTTGATGAGGTATTCCCCGCGATACACCAGGCCCATGCGGTACATGCGCACGAATGCCTCGCGCACGGCCCGGCTCAAGCCCTCGTCCAGCGTGAAGCGCATGCGGTCCCAGTCGCACGAGGCGCCCAGGCGCCGCAACTGGCGCACGATATGGCCGCCGTACTTCTCCTTCCACGCCCACGTGCGGCGCAGAAACTCCTCGCGGCCGATGTCCTGGCGTCGCGTGCCCTCGCGTGCCAGCATCTTCTCCACCTGGAGCTGCGTCGCGATGCCCGCGTGGTCATAGCCGGGCACCCACAGCGCTGCGTAGCCACGCATGCGTTTGTAGCGGATCATCAGGTCTTCCAGCGACACGAACATCGCGTGACCCAGGTGCAGCTCGCCGGTCAGGTTGGGCGGCGGGATGGATATCACGAACGGCTTGGCATCGGCCGGCGCGATCTCCGGCTTGAAGAAGCCGGACTGCTCCCACCACTCGTAAATCCGTCGCTCGGAGGCGCTCGGATCGTAGGTCTTGGGCATTTCAAAAGAAGCCATGATACTTCCTCCTCTGAAGCCGGGCGGCATGGTGCTGCCGTCAGGCGTGATGGTTCGGGTTGTCGACTTGCAGACCCTCGGCCTGCGCCGCGGTGAGCAAGTCAATGTCTGCACTCACCAGGATAGGGGCTGACACTCCGGCCACTGACAGGTCATCGGCCCATATCAAAGCGGCTGCCAGATGTACTGCATCATATGCTCGCAAGGGATGGCGTAATGCCAGCAGGCTCGCGCGCTGCAGGACGTCGTCTGTGATCGCCCAGGTGCGCCAGTATTTCTGAGCATCGGAACTGAAGCGCGCGACGGCTTGCTGCGCCCGCCGGGGACTGACACGCCTGGAGCGCACGGCACGGGCGATGGCGGCGAGGACTTCGACAGATACGATGGCCGCACTGACAAAGCGGTGTGCTTCCACCTGCTCTACCAGATCTTCGATCCACGCGCTGCCTTGCTCACGCAGGTAGCGTTTGGCAATCGCGCTGGCATCCAGGTAATAGACGGTCACTCCTTTGCTCCCCGGTCTTCGATGATCCAGTCAGCCAGAGGCACTCCGTCGAACCATCCCTGCACCTCCTGCAGGCTCGGCACAGGCACGCCTTCTATCAAGTCTGTCATCCAGGCCGTATCAGCCAGCCGCCCTTTCTCGCGCAGCAGCCGGTCCACTGTCTGCAACTCACTTTCTTCGCCCTGTTCGTAGTCCAGACCCTCTGCCAGCGCATCCACCACAGCCTGGTTCAGGGAAACGTTGTACTCGACTGCGCGCTCCTTGAGCGCCTTGTGCAGCCGGGCGGGCAGGCGCACCGTCAGCTTAACGTGATCCTCGCTCATTGGCACCTCCTTGCTGCCCCTGTGCCACTATGGTGGCATGGCGGCATGGTGGCACTATACCATGGCAGCCGCGAAAAACAAAAAGACCCTCCGTCCTCAAGGACGGAAGGTCTCCGCGGTGCCACCTTGGTTGCAGGCTTGGGTTGGAAGCCAAAGGCTATCAGCGCAGCCTGCCACTCTATGCGCTATAACGGCGCGCCCCCGTGACGCAGTACTCCTGCAAGCCAGCGTGCCAGCTTCTGGCGCAGAGCTTCCAGTTTCCAGCATCCGACTCCCCGGCGACGTTCGGCGGTGCTCACGTCATGAAGGGGCTTCCACCCGGTGACCCCTTCTCTCTGTTGACGGCTCTCGGCTTGCGCACAAGCCCCGCCTACTCCTCCGGTTCGACGTCTTTACGTATGTACTCAGATTCTAGGCGATTCGCGCCCGTATGTCAAGTACGAAAAAACGACCCTCAGCCGCCCGGCACCTGCCGGCGCAGGTCAGCGATGGTGGCTTCCAGGTCCTTCCGCAGCGAGGACTCGGGCGGCAGGTCTGCCAACAGCTCAACCGCCTGCCGCAGACGCTCACGCGCATCGCCGAAGTCGACTGCCCCCTGGCTGACCTGCTGGCGCACCGGCAGCAGCAGGGCAAGCGCCTGGTCGAATATTTCGCTCGGCGAAAGCACGTCGGGCTGGCCCTGCGAGCGTGCACTACGTAGCCCTCGCATGCTGGCGGCCGCGGCCTCCATGTCAACCGGTTTCACCAGCCACTTCGCGGCCTCGCCAGCCAGGTCACGGTAGGCGATATCCGGTGACGTCCCGGCCAGCTCGAACGTTGCGCTTCGCTCGACGGTATTGTGCGCCAGGTTAATCCGCTGCACGGCCAGCCGGTAGGCTCCGCGCGCCCCGGGCAGCAGCGCGCCGGTGACCCGGTAGCCCCGTGGCGCAGGCAGTATCCAGCGCCAGAACACCTTCAGCCAAGCCATTCCGCCGAGGTCGAGTGCGGGCTCTGGCTCCACCGGCACTTCCCTCGCCTGCACCAACTGGTTCCACGCCAGGAGCTTGTCGGTCAGCGCGAGCGGCACGAGCAGCGCCGCATTCTCGCCCGCGCCGCCCAGGGTGTTGGTAAACTGTCCGATCAGATAGCCCGGCTCCACCGCAGGCCGCCCGAGGAGCGGCAGAATGCGCCGATACCACAACTCACGCAGCCAGTAGAGCAGCCAGCGCAGCAGGTGGGCCGCGAAATAGAGCGCCACAATCAGCAGCAGCGCCGCAATCGCAATGCCCGCGTACTCGCGCACCTTCGCCGCAACAGTGTCCATCAACGTCGGCTCAATGACGGCCGGTGCAGGCACGGGCGTCGGCTCCGGCAGGGGCGCCATCAGCGTCGCCATCTCGGCTGCGCTACCCTCCAGGGCTGCAGCCAGCCCCGCCAGAGCTTCTGCATTGCCGCGGTCTTCCTCCGCCACCTCCCGGAACAACTGGGCCGCGCGCTCATAATCGCCGCCCTGAAGGTATGTGTTGGCGAGGATGAGCCGCGATTGCAGGTCGGTCAGCGTCGGCGTCGCCGTGGGCGTCAGCGTGGGAGTGGCAGTCGGGGTCGGCGTGCCGGGCGTGACGGTGACTATGGTCGTGGCTGTGATCACCGCAGTTGCCACAGCCGCATCCGCGGCAGGGGCTGTCGCGGTGGCCTGGGCGTATGTAAGTGGCGATGCAATGCAAAGGGAAATGAGCACCAGGGCAAGCGCCGCGATCAGCGGCCCGGCCAGCACATACGTCCGTCGTCGACTCATGGCGACCTCCGAGGGGTGAGCGAGATTGGCGTTTGCGGATTATAGCACCTATCTCTGACAGTGGCAATTGCCGCGGCGTGCTCGCTCATGCTATAATCTGCGCCATTCGTGCACAAAAAGGGAAACATCTTATGGTCCACCCGTTTCTGGAGCGTTTGCGTCGCGGGCCGCTGCTGGCTGACGGCGCAATGGGCACGCTACTGCACGCCCGCGGTGCGGCGTTCGAGCAGTGCGTCGAGGAGCTGAACCTGACGCAGCCCGATTGGGTGCGCGAAATCCACCTGGCCTACATCAAAGCGGGCGCCGGAGTCATCCAGACGAACACCTTCGCGGCCAGCCGCATCAAGCTGAGCGAGTGCAACCTGGATGAAAAGATGCGGGACATCAACTTTCGCGGGGTGAAGCTGGCACGCGAGGCACGGGAAATCAGCGGCGCGGCCGCGTGGATCGCGGGCTCGGTAGGGCCGCTCGGCAAACGCGTGCGGCGGAGCGGGGTGTTGCAGCCCGCGGCCGCGGCGGAGGCCTTCCGTGAGCAGATCGACGTGCTCTGGGAGGCTGGGGCCGACCTGCTCATCCTGGAAACTTTCTCCGACCTTGGCGAGCTGGTGCTGGCGGTAGAGACCGCACGTGCCGCGACCGACCTGCCGGTGGTGGCCGAAATTACCTTCGGGAACGACGGCCTGACCATCGAGGGGGCCGGACCGGCAGAGGTTGCGCACCGGCTGGCCCAGGCGGGCGTCGATGTGGCAGGCGTCAACTGCTCGCTCGGCCCCGCGCGCATCCTCGAATTCGTGGCGCAGATGCGCGCCGCGGAGCCCGACCTGCTGCTGTCGGCCATGCCGAATGCGGGGCTGCCGTTCCATGCCGGTGACCGCATGGCCTACCCCACCGCGCCGCCCTATTTCGCCGAACGCGTCCCGCAGTTCCTGGCCGCGGGCGCCACCCTGCTGGGTGGCTGCTGTGGCACAACTCCGGCCCATATTGCGGCGATGCGCGGTGCGCTGGAACGCGTTGCGGATAGCGGGTTGCAGCCTGCGGACCAGTGTGCCGTGGCCGAACTGAGCCCACTGCCGATGGTGCGCGTACAGCAGGTGGAGAGCGCGGCTCTGCTGGCATTGGGGACCGAGGACGCGGATGCCGGGCCGCCCGTCACAGGGATGCTGCGCAAGCTGCGCGAGGGCAAGTTCGTTGTCAGCGTCGAAGTGGACCCTCCGCGCGGCTTCAGCGCAGCCAAGATGCTCGAAGGCGCAAGTGTTGCGCTGCAGTACGGCGCAGATGCGGTCAACGTGGCCGACAGCCCCATGGCGCGCGTGCGCATGGGCGCGTTGGCACTTTGCGTGCTCATCCAGCAACAGGTCGGCATCGAAACCATCCTGCACTTCACTACGCGCGACCGGTCGCTGACCGGCTTGCAGGCTGACCTCATCGGCGCGCACGCGCTGGGCATCCGCAACATCATCGCGCTCACCGGTGACCCGCCCAGCCTGGGCGACCAGCCGGATAGCACGCCGGTGTACGATGTGGATTCGGTCGGGTTGGTGCGCATCATCGACGGGTTCAACCGCGGCCTGGACCGGGCAGGCAAGCCGTTCGGCAGCCGGAGCGCCTTCACGATTGCGGTGGCGTGCGATCCGACCAAGCCCGACCTGGCGCAAGAGGTCGACCGGTTCCACAAGAAGGTGTCTGCGGGTGCACATCTCACCATGACGCAACCTATCTTCGACCCGGTCGTCTGGCAGCGCTTCTATGACCTGTACGAGCAGCGCCACGGTCCGTTTCCGGTGCCGGTGCTCATCGGCATCCTGCCCCTGCAGAGCCACCGCCATGCGACCTTCCTGCACAACGAGGTGCCGGGCATCACGTTGAGCGAAGACGCGCTGGCGCGCATGGAGCGGGCGGGCGCAGAGGGCCGCCGCGAGGGCGTGAAGATGGCGCAGGAACTGCTGTTGGAGCTGATGGCGCGGCCGAAGGTCCAGGGCGTCTATCTGATGCCCAGCTTTGGCCGCTATGAGGTGGCCTGCGAAGTGCTTCAAGTCGTGCAGCGCATCGAAGACAGAGCGCAGGGAGAAGACAGCAGATGACCGGCAACCCCATGACCCTGCTCGTCGTCACGGCGCATCCTGACGACGAGGCCTTCGGAACTTCTGGCACGCTCGCACGTTACGCTGCGGAGGGCATCCGCACCGTGCTCATCTGCGTCACGCGCGGGGAGGCGGGGCAGACGGGCGGGCTGGCCGACTCGTCCGCGGATCTGGCGGAGCTGCGGAGCGATGAGCTGCGCTGCTCCGCCCAGCTCATCGGGCTGAGCGACCTCTACGTGCTGGACTACCCGGACGGCGGAGCGAGCGGGTGGGACCTGCCCGCGCTGACCGCGCAGCTTGGCGGGCTGATCGATGCCCTGCGCCCGGAGGTTGTCGTCACCTTCGATCAGTACGGCGTCACGTATCACCCCGACCACATCGCCGTGCATCGCGCAGTTGTGGATGCAGTTGAGGCTGCGCCCGGTCACCTGGGGGTGCGGCGGCTGTTCTACCAGGTCGTTACCTGCCAAGAGCTGGCGAACCCGGAGGGGGCCGAGTTCGCGTGCGTCTCGCCCGATGCCGTCGAGGTGACGGTGGACATCCGCGCGTTCGAGCCAGTCAAGCGGGTGGCGCTGGGGTGTCATCGGACACAGAGCGCGGACACCGCACAGATTCTGTCTCTGCCGGAAGGCAGCCTCGTGGCGGAGCATTACCTGCTCGGCTGGGCAGCCGACGGCTGGCGGCCGTCGCCCGGCTGTGGGGACTTGTTTGTGGGGCTGGTCTGAGGGCCACTCCCCATACGCTAATGCGGGAGGCATAACCATGCGTGCTATTGTCTTCTACCGCCACGGCGGGCCGGAGGTCCTCGAATATCGTGAGGATGTCTCCATCCCGGAGCCGGGACCGGATGAAGTGCTGGTGCAGGTGCGCTACGCCGCGCTGAACCGGCTGGATGACTTCGTGCGGACCGGCTGGAAGGGGCTGGACCTGGCGTTCCCGCACATCCTGGGGTCCGACTTCAGCGGCACGATCGCCGCGCTCGGCACAGGTGTAACCGGCTGGCACGTGGGCCAGCGCGTGGTTGCCAACCCGACTCTCTGGTGCGGCCAGTGCCCGCAGTGCATCTCGGGTCGCCACAACCGCTGCGACACCTTTGCCATCCTGGGCGAGCACGTCTCCGGGGCGTATGCGGAGTTTGTGCGCGTGCCGGCCCGCAACCTCGTTGCGATCCCGGACGGCTATGGCGATGACCGGGCGGCCGCAGCGCCTCTCGTCGGCGTGACCGCCTGGCATATGCTGATCGGCGCAGGCAAGCTGCGGGCCGGTGAGAGTGTGCTGGTCGTGGGTGCAGGCGGCGGCGTCAACAGCATGGCCATCCAGATTGCGAGGCTGGCGGGTGCACGGGTCTATGTAGTTGCTGCCAATGCAGAGAAGGCAGCGAAAGCCCGTGACCTCGGCGCTGAGTGGACGGTGGACCGGGAGGCGGAGCCGAACTGGAGCCGCGCGGTCTGGGCCGCAACGGGCAAGCGCGGGGTGGATGTGGTCGTGGACAACGTCGGCCCGGCCACTTGGGGGGCGAGCCTGCGTGCATTGGCGAAGGGCGGCCGGCTGCTGACCGTCGGCGGCACGACCGGCTACGAGGCCACGATCCCGGTCAGCCTGGTGTTTGGCAAACACCTGAGCATCATCGGCAGCACGATGGGCACACAGGCGGACTTCGAGCAGGTCATGGCCCAGGTCTGGGTGGGCAGGCTGACGCCCGTCATCGACTCGGTCTGTCCGCTGGCAGACTACCCTGCTGCGCTTCGGCGGATGCTGGACGGGACAGCGTTCGGCAAAATCCTGGTGCAGGTTGCATAGCTATCGTGCGCAAAGTTGCGTTCCGACGCGACTGATTGGCTGGTCAACAGTTATGCATATAAGTCATCATGGGGATTAGTCTTTTACTCTCGCGCGGCCTGCTCGTGCAGGCGTTGAGCGGAGCGCTGATTGCGGGTGGGGCAACCTATTACTTTACTCATCCGCAGCGCGTCGTCGCAGACCTGCCGCCAGATCTGGCAGAGCGCGGGCAGGACGTGAGCCTGACCGCGCAGGACGGCGCGCTGTTGCATGCGATCTGGCTCCCCGGCGCAGCCGGGCTGAATGGCCGGTCGTATGACCGTACGATCGTCCACCATCACGGCTTCAACGGCAGCGCAGGTGTCATCCTGGCCCGCAAGGCGCTCTATGCTCGTAAGCCGGTCAACCTGCCCGGCATTCATGCTCCCGGCATGACGGCGCCGGATATCCAACTGCCCAATCTCAGGTTGTTCGGCACGGAGGACCGGGAGCCGCTGTTTGCCTGGCCGTTGGTTCGCGCCGGGCTGGCGCAGGGGTTCAACTTCCTGCTTCTTGACGCACGCGGGCACGGCCGCTCCGGCGGTATGTGGGACGTGACGGGCATCAAGCCCACCGCCGACCTCTGGGGCTGGGCCAAGTGGCTGCGCGATACGTACGATCAGCTCTGGGTGGGGCTGTGGGGTCACTCGTTCGGGGCGGCGTTGGGCCTGGGCCTGGCTGCGCGGCCGGCCGGCGGCGGCTTCGACGCGATGGTGCTGGACAGTCCGCCCATCCACAGCGAGGGCCTCTACTCGGGTGTGCTCCAGCGTCCCCTGTACGCGGCAGTCCAGCCGGTCATGCGCCAGTTCGGCAACCGGGAGCTGCCCCGGCTGCTGGCCGACGCGCATGTGTGGATGCCGATGCAGCTCATCCACGGCGCGTCCGACCGCACCGTGCCCGCCTGGCACAGCGAGCGGGCATACGCGCTCATCCAGGATGTTGCGCACCCCGAACGCAGTGAATTGTGGGTCGTTCCCGGCGCCGATCACCTTGAAGCTCTCGAAGTTTTGCCGAAGGAATACGCCCGGCGGACGCTGGATTGGTTCGACCGGTGGATGTGAGAGGAATAAGGAGTTCATGGCTTGAAGAACGCACTCATCACCTTCCTGCGCTGGCTCATCGTCCTGCTGCTGCCCGTGGTCATCATCCTGCTCGCTGCACGGGTGATGGTCAATACCTGGTACCCGCGCTTCGAGTACGCCAAGCCGGACTTCCCGCCGGACCGCTACGGCTTCACCGCTGAAGAACGTCTGGAACTGGCGCTCGTCAACATCAACTATCTGAACCATCCCGATCCGGCGGATGTTGCCATCCCCATGCTGCAGGAACTGCGCTTTCCGGGGACGGACCGGCTGCTCTTCACGACCGACGAGATCCGGCACATGATCGACGTCAAGCGGCTGACCGATGTCCTGTGGCGCGTGTTGCTGGCAGCAGGACTGGTCCTCGCGACCAGCTTCATCGCGCTGCTGGCGCGGCGTGAAACGCGGGCTGAGGGCTATGCCGCCCTGTTCGGCGGCGGGCTGTTGACGACCGGTCTGCTGGTCCTGCTGATTCTTTTCGTACTGCTGGCGTGGAACACCTTCTTCGTTATGTTCCACGACGTCTTCTTCCCGCCCGGCACCTGGACGTTCGATTGGAGCGATTCGCTCATCCGGCTCTTCCCCGACCGCTTCTGGTTCGATGCGGGGGTGCTGCTCGTCGGCGGCGCACTGGTGACGGGGATCGTTGTGACCCTCGTCGGTTATCTGTTGGGACGACGCACGAGAGTGTAGAAACGTGTCGGCGGCACGTCTCTACCATCATCATTTGGGAGTTCGCATGTCGCATCAAGACGGGATCGACCGCCTGCGCGAGATGAAATATCGCTCCGGCCTTGGCGGGGGCGAGGAACGCATCAAGCAGCAGCACGCCAGGGGCAAGCTTACCGCGCGGGAACGCGTCGAACTGCTGCTGGACAAGGGCAGCTTCACCGAACTGGACCGGTTCATAACGCACCGGTCCACCGACTTCGGCATGGCCGAACAGCAATACTTGGGGGATGGCGTCGTGACCGGGTACGGCACGATCGACCGCCGCCTCGTCTATGTCTTCTCGCAGGACTTCACCGTGCTGGGCGGCTCCCTGGGGGAGGCGCAGGCCGAGAAAATCTGCAAGGTCATGGAACTGGCAATGAAGAATGGCGCGCCGATCATCGGGCTAAACGATTCCGGCGGCGCGCGCATCCAGGAAGGCGTGATGAGCCTGGGCGGCTATGCCGACATCTTTCTGCGCAACACGCAGGCCTCCGGCGTCGTGCCGCAAATCAGCATCATCATGGGGCCGTGCGCGGGCGGTGCAGTCTACTCGCCTGCCCTCACCGATTTCATCATCATGGTCAAGGACTCGAGCTATATGTTCGTGACCGGGCCGGACGTGGTCAAGACGGTCACGCACGAGCAGGTGACTTTCGAGGACCTGGGCGGCGCGCTGACCCACGCCTCCACGAGCGGCGTGGCGCACTTTGCGGCGGAAGGCGAAGAGGATGCGGTCTTCCTCGTGCAGCGGCTCCTGAGCTACCTGCCGAGCAACAACATGGAAGACCCGCCCTTCGAGCGCACGGAGGATGACCCGTTGCGCACCGACGAGGAACTGGAGCGCGTCATCCCGGAAGAGCCGAACAAGCCCTACGATATCCGCGACATCATCACGCGGGTTGTGGATAACGGCGAATTCCTGGAAATCATGCAGAACTATGCCGCCAACATCGTCATCGGCTACGCCCGTCTGGATGGCCGCAGCATCGGCATCGTCGCCAACCAGCCTGCCGTGCTGGCGGGCGTCCTCGACATCGATGCCAGCGTGAAGGCGGCGCGCTTCGTGAGATTCTGCGATGCGTTCAATATCCCGATCGTCACGCTCGTGGACGTGCCCGGCTTCCTGCCCGGTACGGTCCAGGAGCATGGCGGCATCATTCGCCACGGCGCGAAGCTGATTTACGCATATGCGGAGGCCACCGTGCCGAAGCTGACCGTGGTGGTGCGCAAGGCATACGGCGGGGCCTACTGCGTCATGAGCTCCAAGCACATGCGCGGCGACATCAACCTCGCTTGGCCGACAGGTGAGCTGGCCGTCATGGGGCCGGAAGGCGCGGTCAACATCGTCTTTCGCCGGGAGATTCAAGCGGCGGCTAACCCCGAAGAAACGCGTGCCCAACTCGTGGCCGATTATCGGGAGAAGTTCGCCAACCCGTACGTGGCGGCGGCGCGCGGCTATCTCGACGCCGTGATTGAGCCGCGCGAGACGCGCCTCCGCTTGATCAACGCGCTCGAAATGCTCCAGAACAAGCGGGACACGAATCCGCCAAAAAAACACGGAAATATACCGCTATAATGAGTAAATCATGTTCAGAAAAGTCCTAGTTGCCAATCGCGGCGAGATCGCCGTCCGGGTCATTCGCGCCTGCCAGGAGCGGGGTCAGCGGACGGTTGCCGTTTATTCTGATGCGGACCGCGCTGCGCTCCACGTGCGCTATGCCGACGAGGCGTACCGCATCGGTCCGCCGCCGGCTCGCGAGAGTTATCTCAACATCCCTGCCATCATCGAGGCCGCACTCGCCTCTGGTGCGGAGGCCATCCACCCCGGCTACGGCTTCCTCTCCGAGAACGAGGAGTTTGCAGCTGCAGTGCAGGACGCCGGGCTGGCCTGGGTGGGTCCGCCTCCCGCAGCCATCCGGGCGATGGGCGACAAGGTGCAGGCGCGGCGCACGATGATTGCGGCCGGCGTGCCGGTCGTGCCCGGCAGCGATTCTGCGCCCGGCTGCGACCCCTGCGCCGGTTTGAGCGATGCTGAGGCTATCGCCGCTGCGAAGGACCTGGGCTATCCTGTGCTGGTCAAGGCGGCGGCTGGCGGGGGCGGCAAGGGGATGCGCACGGTCATGGAGCCGTCCGAACTCCCCCGCGCGCTGGCTGCGGCCCGCCGTGAGGCCAAGAGCGCGTTCGGGGATGACAACGTCTATCTGGAGAAGCTTATCTCTCGTGCGCGACACATCGAGATCCAGGTCCTCGCGGACAGCTTCGGCAACTGCATCCACCTGGGCGAGCGCGAGTGCTCCATCCAGCGGAGACACCAGAAGCTCATTGAAGAAGCGCCGTCGGTCGCGGTCACGCCGGAGCTGCGCTCGCAGATGGGTGCCATCGCGGTTCGTGCCGCGCAGGCGGTCGGCTATAGCAATGCCGGGACGGTCGAGTTCCTGTTAGACCGCGCGGGCAGCTTCTACTTCCTCGAGATGAACACGCGGCTGCAGGTCGAGCATCCTGTCACGGAGTTGGTGACGGGCGTGGATATCGTCAAGGAGCAACTCGTGCTGGCCGCGGGCCGGCGGCTCCGCTGGACGCAGGATGACATCACGTTCAAGGGTGCGGCGATCGAGTGCCGCATCAGCGCAGAGAACCCGTATAATAACTTCCTGCCGGAAGCGGGCAAGATAACGAGCCTGCTGGAGCCTACAGGACCGGGTGTGCGGCTGGAGAGCGGCATCTACGCGGGCTGGGAGGTCAGCCTCTACTATGATCCGCTGCTCGCGAAACTCGTCGTTTGGGGCGAGACGCGGCCCGAGGCCATCCTGCGGATGCGTCGCGCGCTGGACGAGTACCGCATCGGCGGCATCCATACGACCATTCCCTTCCACCAGCGGGTGATGGACAGCACGCGCTTTCAGGGCGGGCAGTTCGACACGAGTTTCGTGGATGGGCCGGATGGCTTCAAGATGGCGGCAGCACCCAGCCGCAGCCTTGCGCAGGTTGCGGCCATTGCGGCCGCGCTGGTCGAGCATGAGAAGGAACAGCAGGCGGTCATCCTGTCCTCGCGCACCCCGTGCGACGACAGCGGCATGCGCCAATCCTTCTGGAAGCTGTCCACCCGCCCGCGCACCGAGCGCATGCGCAGCGGGAGCTAAGGACACATATCCCGTTTGTAGTAGGTGCTTCAGCACCGTCTGCAAGCCTGGAGTGATGCATGAAGTACTATACGACCGTGAACGACCAGACCTACGAGATTGACATCGACCACCAGGGCCGCATCACCGTGGACGGACAGGAGATGACGGCGAACATGCGGCTGGTCGGCGGCCAACATCTCTACTCGTTGCTCGTCGACAACGCATCCTACGAGATTGTGCTGGACCCCGAGCAAGACCCCCGCAATACCTACGGCGTCATGGTGTCGGGCCTGCGCTATCTCGTCAAGGTGCAGGACGAGCGTTCGCGGCGGTTGGCGTTGGCGGATCGCAGCCTGCGTGCGCCGGAAGGCGAGCTGCCCATCAAGGCGCCGATCCCCGGCCTGGTGGTTAAGGTAGTCGTCAGCGCGGGGCAAGAGGTCAGCGAAGGTGAGACGCTGGTCATCCTCGAAGCGATGAAGATGGAAAATGAGCTGCGCGCCCCACGTGGGGGTATAATACACGAAGTGCGCATCGAACCTGGCGCTCAGGTGAAACAGGGCCAGGTGTTGATGACGCTGAAGTAATTTCAGCCATCATCCGCAAGCCGCCAGCAATAGAAGGAGGCAGTATGGCAAAGACTGCAAATACGCTCAACATCAACCACAGCGATGTCCCGATCCGGTTGTTCAAGTCTGACTTCCTGGAGTTCTTCACGCACATCACGCCGCTGGCCGTCACGGTCATCTGGACACCCGTGATTGTTTTCTTCTTCGCCCGCGCCGTCCTGGCCCTGAAGCCGGGCCAATCGTGGGCGCACATTCCCGCTGGGGCAGTCCTCGGCCTTCTGCTCTGGACGCTGACCGAGTATCTGCTCCATCGCTTCATGTTTCACTTCGACCCGAAGTCGGAGCGGTTGGCAAACTTCTGGTTCATGTTCCACGGCGTCCACCATGTTCAGCCGCAGCTTAAGACCCGGCTGGTCATGCCACCGGTGGTCAGCATCCCATTGGCTGCGCTGTTCTACGGACTGTTTTACCTGGTCTTTGCGGTGCTGTTCAAGGCCGGCCACTGGGTCGCGCCGGTGTTCGGCGCGTTCGCTCTGGGCTACCTGGCATATGATCTCATCCACTATGCCACCCATCACTGGCCCATCCGAGGCGGCGCAATGAAGTACCTGAAACGCTATCACATGATGCACCACTTCAAGACGCCGGAGCAGCGTTTCGGGGTCAGCTCGCCGTTGTGGGACGTCGTGTTCGGGACCAAGCCGGCCGATTGAAGACTGGCCGGTAGCCTGACACATATCATGGACGCACAGAGCGTCCTGGTCTATCCTGAACCTGACCGGCACGCGCTGTGCCGGTCATTTACAATTCTGAGGTGAATAAGTGGACTCTATCGTCCTCAACCCATTACCGTTTCAGATCGACACCGCCGCGGTGCTGGCGCGGATGCGGGTAAAGCCGGGCACGCGCGCTGAGGCCGAAGTGCTTGACCTCATCGCGGAGGCCCAAACCGTTGCCCGGCCGAAAGCCATGTATCGCATCGGCTACATCGACGCGAAGGAGCCGGACGCCGTCATCATCAGCGGCATCCGCTTCACCAGCCGCGTGCTGCGCGTGAACCTGGATTCGCTGCAGCGGGTCTTCGCCTACTTCTGCACATCGGGCCGCGAACTGGAAGCCTGGGCGGAGGGGCAGGAGGATGTCCTGGCGCGCTACTACGCCGATGCCATCAACCAGGCCGTGTTGGGCAGCGCGCTTGGCGCGTTCCAGGCCCATCTGCGCGAGGTCTACAGCGTGCCGCAGATGGCTGGGATGAATCCCGGCTCGCTGGGTGACTGGCCCATCAGCCAGCAGCGGCCGCTCCTGGCTTTGATCGGTGACGTCACGGGCGAGATCGGCGTCGAGCTGACGCCCAGCCTGCTGATGGTGCCGACCAAGTCGGTTTCGGGTATCCTTTATCCGACCGAAGAAACCTTCGCCTCGTGCCAGCTCTGCCCGCGCGAGGGCTGTCCCAACCGACGCGCACCGTATGACCCTGAGCTGTTCGAGCGCAAGTACAAGGCTCCGGCCGTGACCGACGAGACAGTGGAAGTGTGCTAGATAAGACCTCGAAGGTTTGGCGCCAACGGTAGGTTGGCACCAACCTTCGAGGTCTGGACAGAGGATCATCCATGACCACATTGGCAGAACGCAAAGCCGCCTGGGAGCAGAAGACCGTCGCGAAGGTCCTGGCACGAGCGCCGGAACGCGCGCCGCGCTTTGAGACTTCCTCGGGAATTCCGGTCGAGCGGGTCTACACGCCCGACGCAGACGCGGCAGCCTGTCCCGCTATCGACGAGGAATATCAGGAGAAGCTGGGGCTGCCCGGCGAGTATCCGTACACGCGCGGCGTGCAGCCGACGATGTATCGCGGCCGGTTCTGGACCATGCGCCAGTATGCCGGGTTCGGCACCGCCGCAGAGAGCAACCAGCGTTATCGCTACCTCCTGGCGCAGGGGCAGACAGGCCTCAGCGTCGCATTTGATCTGCCCACGCAGATTGGCTATGACGCGGATGACCCGCTCGCGCTAGGCGAGGTGGGCAAGGTCGGCGTGGCGATCTCGTCGCTGGCTGACATGGAGATGCTGCTGGACCAGATTCCGCTGGACAAGGTCTCCATCAGCATGACGATCAACGCGCCGGCAAGCATCCTGCTTGCGATGGTCATCGCTGTTGCACGCAAGCAGGGCGTCACGGAGGCCGCGCTGCGCGGGACCGTGCAGAACGACATCCTCAAGGAGTACATCGCGCGCGGTACCTACATCTTCCCGCCTGCGCCGTCCATGCGACTGATCACGGACCTATTCGCCTACTGTGGGACGCACGTGCCCCACTGGAACACCATCAGCATCTCCGGCTATCACATCCGGGAGGCGGGCGCAACGGCCGCGCAGGAAATCGCCTTTACCCTGGCAAATGCCATCGAGTACGTCAAGGCCGCGTTGGAGGCCGGGCTGCTGGTGGATGACTTCGGGCCGCAACTGGCCTTCTTCTTCAACGCGCACAATGACTTTCTGGAAGAGGTCGCCAAGTTCCGCGCGGCGCGGCGCATCTGGGCGCATATCATGCGCGAGCGATTTGCCGCGCAGGACCCGAAGAGTTGGCAGCTACGCTTCCACACGCAGACGGCTGGCTCCACGCTGACCGCGCAGCAGCCCGACAACAACGTCGTGCGCGTCACGCTGCAGGCGCTGGCTGCAGTGCTGGGCGGCACGCAGAGCCTGCACACCAACTCGCGCGACGAGGCGCTGGCCCTACCGAGCGAGAGTGCGGTCGAGGTGGCGCTGCGCACGCAGCAGGTCATCGCCTACGAATCGGGTGTCGCGGACACGGTGGACCCGCTGGCCGGCTCGTACTACGTCGAGGCCCTCACGGATGAGCTGGAGCGCCGTGCGTTGCAGTACATCGAGCGTATCGATGCGATGGGCGGTGCGCGCAAGGCCATCGAGGCGGGCTACATCCAGGGCGAAATCCAGGATGCCGCGTATGCTGCGCTGCGCGCGGTTGAGGATGGCCAGCAGGTCGTGGTCGGCGTGAATAAGTTCCAGCGCAGTCACGACATGCTGCCGTCGGACCTGCTCAAGATCGACGCGGCGGTGCAGGCCGAGCAGATTGGGCGGCTGCAGCAGGTGCGCGCGGGCCGCGACCAGGCCGCAGTGGATGACGTGCTGGCACGCATCCGTGCCGCTGCTCAGGACCCGTCCGCGCCGCTCATGCCGTTGTTCGTGGAGGCGGTCAGCGCCTACGCGACCCTGGGCGAAATCTGCAATACCCTGCGCAGTGTGTTTGGCGAATACCGGCCATAACTCCCAAAACACTTAGAGCGCTCTGTGACCTCTGTGGCGAGAACATGAACAAACAACCGACGAGTCGGATGTGTTTTGTCTGCGGGGAGCGCAATCCCGCGGGCATCCACGTCCATTTCTATGAACAGGAAGACGGTTCGCTACTGGCGAAGTTCACCGGCGAGGAGCACCACCAGAGCTACCCCGGCCGGATGCACGGCGGCGTCATCACCGCGGTGCTGGATGAGACCATCGGACGGGCTATCATGACCAGGTATGGCGAGAACATCTGGGGCGTGACGGTCGAGCTGAACGTCCGCTTCCTTAAGCCTGTTCCGCTCGGCACGCCGCTGACCGCTGTCGGGCGCATCACGATCGACCGGTCACGTTTGTTCGAGGGCACAGGTGAGGTTTACCTGCCCGACGGTACGGTGGCCGCAGACTGCACCGGCAAGTACGTGAAGATGGACATCACTAAAATCGCTGACTTCGACTACGAGCGCGAAGAATGGTATGTCCGACCGGAATAGATGTTACCGTTGTGGCCGTTGGCCTGTGGCTTCGCCACAGGCCAACGGCCACAACAACAAACATATCGAGGAACCATGAGCATCAAGAAGATCGACCATATCGCCATTGTCGTCGAGAACCTGGACCTCGCGCTGGGTGTGTACCGCGATGCACTCGGCATGACCGTCACGGATGTGCGCGAGATGCCCGAGCAGGATGTGATGATGGCATTCTTGCCTACCGGCGACAGCGAAATCGAACTGCTGGAGCCGCTCAGCGCGGAGTCAGGCATCGGCCGTTATCTTGCGAAGCGCGGTGAGGGCCTGCACCATATCTGCCTGGAAGTGGATGACATCGAGGCCACGCTGGCCGACCTGAAGGCCAAGGGCGCGCAACTCATCGACGAGACGCCCAAGCAGGGCGCGTACGGCCGCATCGCCTTCATTCACCCCAAGGGCGCCCACGGCGTGCTGATAGAACTGGTCGAGCGGGCATAGTGTTGCGCAGTCTGGCTTTCTGGCGTCCACGGACAACGGCCTCGGCCCCGCTAGATGTGACCGAGGCCAACATCCGTCGCCTCGTCGCGGAGATCACCTGGTACGGCATCCTGATCGGGACGACCATGAACCTGATCCAGGTGTATGTCGTCCGGCTGGGCGCGTCCAGCCTGCTCCTCGGCGCGGTGACGTATGGCGCGGCGCTGGTCAGCATACTGTGGCAACTGCCCGCGGGCCGGCTGATGGCTGCCAGCGGACAGCGGCTGCGCTGGGTCGTCAACAGCCTGCTCACCCACCGCCTGCTCTATCTGGCCATCGCGCTGCTTCCGTTCTTTATCACGCGCGGGCGGGCCGAAATCACCGTCCTGCTGGTCATCCTGCAGGCCTTCCCGCTCGCTGTAGCGAATACCAGCTTCCTGGCGATGATGGCCGACATGCTGCCCCCGCGGCGCACCACGCAGATCGTGGGCTGGCGCATGGCCGGGCTGGGCATCACCAGCACGCTGAGCACCCTCGTCGCGGGCCGCATCCTGCAATGGCTGGCTTTTCCGCTGAACTACCAGGTTGTCTTCCTCATCGGGTTCGCCGCTTCGCTGGTCAGCGTGTGGTATGTGAAGCAGCTGCAGGTGGTCGATCCGCCGCCGCACCGCAGCGAGAAGCCGCTGCTGGGCGATGTGGGCCGCATGCTGCAGCGCCCCGGGTATGGCGTGTTCCTCCTGGTCGCGTGCCTCAGCCACGTCGTCATCGGCATGATTTCGCCGCTGCTCCCGCTGTACTGGGTGCGGTTGCTCGCGGCCACGGACGGGCAGATCAGCATCCTCGTGACCGCAGCGTCTGCGGCCGGGGTCGTCGGTGCGCTGTCCATGCAGCGTATCGTCCGGCGGATCGGCCGGGTGTGGGCGCTGGCGCTGGCGCCAGCGGGTTATGCCCTGTATCCGCTGCTGACCTCCTTCTCGCCTTCCATCTGGTGGCTCATTCCGTGGGCAATGATGGCCGGGTTCTTCATCTCCGCCCTCTACACCACGCTATTCAGCAACATGGTTGCGCTGACGCCCGACCACGAGCGCACCGAGTACGTCTCGCTCTACAATCTGGCCCTGTTCGGCGGCATGTTCATCGGCCCGATCATCAGCGGCTTCCTGGCCGACATCCCCGGCGGCATCGTGCTCGGCCTGCGGCTGGCCGCCCTTGTCGGGCTCGCGGCCGGGCTGCTGGTCGTGTTCCAGCGGCGGCTGCTGCTGACGGCCGGCGCTGAGCACGCCGAATAGATGAGAGGTGTAGCCTTGCCCCATTATCGCAAACTCGTCGGCACGAAGTGTTACCTGTCCCCGCCCAGCCCGGAAGACGCCGAGCTGTGGGCCAACTGGGACAACGACCTCGAGGTGGCCATTCCGCTGGGCGACGAGGCCTACCTGTCGCTGTCGCTGGAGAGCGAGCAGAACCACCTGGCCGAAGACCTGCGGCTGCAACGGCCCATCTTCAGCATCGTGGACCTGGCAAACGACCAGGTCATCGGCCGGTGCGTGCTCTTCGCCATCGACCAGCTCAACCGGCGTGCGATGCTCGGCATCGTCA
Source organism: uncultured Anaerolineales bacterium (assembly GCA_964614645.1). Taxonomy (GTDB): domain Bacteria; phylum Chloroflexota; class Anaerolineae; order CG2-30-64-16; family CG2-30-64-16; genus MWBF01. The sequence goes on along the minus strand of CAZTMA010000035.1, from coordinate 1,015 downwards.
TCGGCGAGAAATCCTACTGGGGCCAGGGCTATGGACAGGATGCGGTCCGGCTGCTCCTCGATTACGGCTTCAACCTGCTCAATCTTAACACCATTTCGCTCGGCGTCTTCACGTTCAACGAGCGGGCCATCCAGGCTTATCGCAAGGTGGGTTTCCGTGAGGTCGGGCTGCAGCGGCAGGCGCGCATCATCGCGGGGCGCAAGTACGACGTGCTGCTGATGGATATTCTGGCCGAGGAGTTCGATGCGGGCCGCATCGCCGGCCTGCTGGACGACATGGGAGGTTGAGATGGCGCAGGTGTTGCTGGAAGCATGTGTCGATTCGGTCGAGTCGGCGCTGGCCGCGCAGGCGGGCGGCGCGGGCCGCGTCGAGCTGTGCGCAGACCTGCTGGAGGGCGGCATCACGCCGAGCGACGGCACGGTGGCGCTGGCCTGCCGCGAGCTGCGCATCCCCGTCAACGTGCTGATTCGCCCGCGCGGGGGCGACTTCTGCTACTCGGATATCGAGTTCGCGGTGATGGCGCACGACATCCAGCGCGCACGGGAGCTGGGCGCGGCGGGCGTCGTGATCGGGCTGCTCAACCCGGACGGTACGGTGGACGCGCCCCGCACGCGCGAGCTGATGGGACTGGCGCGGCCACTGAGCGTGACGTTCCACCGGGCGTTCGACATGGCGCGTGACCCGTTCGAGGCGCTGGAAACGCTGGTCGGGCTGGGCGTGGACCGCATCCTGACCTCGGCCCAGGAAGCGACTGCGCTGGAAGGGCTGGACCTGCTGGCGGAACTGGTACGGCGTGCGGGCGACCGGGTCATCATCATGCCCGGCGGGGGCATCAGCGAGCGCAACATCGGCAAGATTCTCGCGGGCTGCGCGCCGCGCGAGGTCCACGCCTCGCTGCGGGCCAGCCGTGAGGGCCGCATGACCTACCGCAACACGCGCTGCTACATGGGCGGCGTCCTCCGCCCGCCGGAGTTCACCCTGTCACAGACGAACGCCGACCGCGTGCGTAAGCTTG
>CAZTMA010000034.1:0-38406 GCA_964614645.1 uncultured Anaerolineales bacterium | reverse complement strand
GATCCGACTGATGTTGCGTCGCTTGGCCTGTGACTGACCTTTTCAAACAGTTTCTAAGACAGGTTTTCCAGAACCCCGCGCACGATAGCAACCATCTTCGGGGCCATCACCTTGCCGGCGGCCAACACCTCAGCATGATCGGCTTCTTCGGTCGCATCGGGATCGGCCGTCGCCATATTCGAAATACCGCTGATGCCCAGCACGCGCAGCCCCATATGGCGGGCCACTATGACCTCCGGCACGGTCGACATGCCGCACGCGTCGCCCCCGATGAGCTGCAGGAAACGCACTTCCGCGGGCGTCTCATAGGTGGGCCCGCCGAGCCCGACATACACGCCTGTGCGCAGCTCAATGTCCAGGCGGGCAGCAACATCCAGCGCGAGGCGGCGCAGCGCCGGGTCATAGGCGTTGTTCAGCGCAGGGAAACGCGGGCCGAGCGCGTCATCGTTCGGCCCCCAGAGGGGGTTGCCGCCGGTCATTGCCATTAGACCAATGTGATCTGTGATGAGCATCAGGTCGCCGGCACGAAAGGCCGGGTTCAGGCCGCCGGCCGCATTGGTCACCATCAGGGTCGTGATGCCCAACTCGCCCATGACGCGCACGGGCAGCGTCGCGTGTTGCAGCGAATGGCCCTCATAGGGATGCGCGCGGCCCTGCATGATGAGTATGCTCTGCCCCGCCAATTCCCCGATGACGAGCTGCCCGCTGTGCCCGCTGACGCCCGGCTGTGGGAAATGCGGTATCTCGGCATACGGGATGCGGTCCGCGTTGGCAACCTCGTCGGCCAGCGCGTGCAGGCCGGACCCGAGGATCAGACCGATGTGAGGCCGGTGGCGGGTGCGCGACCTGATGAAGTCAGCCGTTTCCCGGTAATGCGACCGGTCGAACGCCGGGGGATGGCCCTGGCCCGCCCCGTTCATGAAACCCTCGCTTCGGTCGCCCGCGGGTGCGCCCCATCGTAAACCTCACGCAGGTGGCCTTGGGTAATGTGCGTGTACACCTGGGTCGTAGAGATGTTGGCGTGGCCGAGGAGCTTCTGCACCTCGCGTAGGCCCGCCCCACCGTTGAGCATGTGCGTGGCGAACGAATGGCGCAATGTGTGCGGCGTGACGCGGTCCTCCAGCCCGAGCTGCTTGGCGTAACCCTTGATGATCAGCCATAGCCCCTGGCGGGTCAGGCGCTCGCCGCGCGGGTTGAGAAACAGCGTCGTTTCTTCCTTGTTATGCCCGAGGAGCCCGGGCCGACCTTTGGCGAGATAGGCCGCAACAGCCTCCGCGGCTTCCGCGTACAACGGCATCACGCGTTCCTTGTTGCCCTTGCCCACGCAGCGCACCGAGCCACGCTCCAGGTCGATGTCCTCCAGCGCGAGGCCGGCCACCTCGCTGACGCGCATGCCGGTGGCATACAACATCTCCAGCAGGGCCGTATCGCGCAGCGCCTTCGGCGTATCGCCCACCTGCTCCGGTTGGGCCAGCAACCGGTCTACCTCTTCGGGCGTCAGGGTCGTCGGCAGGTGCTTCTTGACCTTCGGGGAGTCGAGGTCATCGGCGGGATTATCCGCGAGCGCGCCCGTGCGCAGCAGGAACCCGCAGAACGACTTCATGGCCGCGACTTTGCGTGCGACCGTGGCCGAGGCGTACTCCCGCTCCTTCAGCCACAGGATGTAGTCGATCAGGTGGTTGCGCGTAAGTTCGGCCCAGCTCTCGCTTGGCTCGGTGCCAGCATCCAGCCGGCCCAGCATGTAGTCCTGGAATTGGTTTAGGTCGTTACGATAGGCCGCAGTTGTGTTTTCGGAGCTGCCTTTCTCCGTCGTCAGGTAGTCAAGGAACTCCTGGATTTTATCTTCCATTACGTTTCTCCCTTGCACTGCGCGATTGAGCAACCGCGATTCTAGCACACACTTTGCATAAGAACCAAAACTCCCCTCAGGGTTCGCCAATCGCGAAGAAAAACCCGTCTTCCGTGGTGACATACAGGCGACCGGAAACGAGCGCGCCGCCGGTGACGATACCGCTGCCGCGCTCCAGGCCCAGCCGCCAGACGGGTTCTTCCAGCCCCTCACTGACGACCAGGCACTCCGGAACGTTGGCCCGGTCCGAGCCGCAGATATACGATCGCTCGGCCGCATCCAGGGCAATCAAGCGGGGGCTGCGCTGCGGGTAGCGCAGGTGCAACAGCAATCGACTGTCCGCGCCGAGCATCACGTAACGCAAGTCATCCCAGGCACTGCCGTAGAACAGCCACACGCGACCCTGCCCGCTCACGCCTGCATCGTAGGGCAGAAAGATCGTGGCCGCCTGATACTTCCACGTAATCTGGCCCGTACGCCGGGGGCCTTCCGGCACCATCTCCCAGGGATAAACGCCGTGGCCCTCGCGCAGGTACGTCTTGCCATCCCCGCCGATGATGTAGGCAGCGTTAATGCCGGCCTGGCCCGGCGGAATGACGGCGCTGAAATCCAGCAGGTGGCCCGTCTGACGGTCCAGCACGGCATCCATGACGAAGAGCCAGCGTTCCTGCGCGTCGAGCCGGGGTGTAACCTCGCCCTGGCCGGGGAGCAGGTCGCTCGTCCACACGGACGTGCCATCGGGCGCAAGGGCCTCCACCCGGTTCACCACCGTATAATACACCGTGCCGTCCTGCGCGACGACCGGGCCGGAACTTGCCCGCCGCCCGGTCGCCGAGCGCACTCTCCATAGCTGTGTACCGGTCAGGCTGAAGGCGGACAGGCCGCCAGCCCCGTCGGTCACGTAGAGCCGGCTGTCATCGGGCCCAACCCCGAGGGCCAGCGGACCGACCGCCTCCGCGGGCAGCGAAGCCTGCCACAGCAGCTCGCCGGCGCGCGTGAGGGCGTATAGGTGGCCGCCCTTCGCCGCCACATAGACGTTGCCTGCTGTATCCACAGCGGGGCTGCCCGGGAAGCCGCTGTCGTCGGACAGGAACCAACGCACCGCGGGTGTGACCAGCTCCGTCTGCGGCGCGAGCGCGGTGCCATACGCATCGCGGCGCTCCGCGGCCCACAGGTGCTCTCCCGGCACGGGCAGCGCCGCCTGCACCGCCGTACTGCTCAATTCTGGTACACTCCCCTGCCAGGGCTTCCAGACCAGCACTGCGGCCACTACCAGCACAAGTGCCAGCCCGCCGGTCGCAGCCTGTCGCCGACCGGCTCCGCCCGTGCCGAGCAGCGTCTCGTCCACCCATTCGCCGGCGGCGCCGAAAACGCGCCCCAGCCCGCGTGACCGGCGCCGCGCGGGTCGTGCAAGCTGCCGGCGCAGACCCTCGCCCATCAGGTTGAACCCGAGCATGGCGATGAAAATCAGCGTTCCGGTCGCAACGGTCGCCCACGGCTTGAGAATCTGCCACGAGTCGGACAACATCTGGCCCAGCTCCGGGCTGCCGCTGACCGCGGTGGCAGAGAAGTCGCCGGTCACAACCCAATACGCGCCGCCGATGTAGTAGCCCAGAAAACCGAGCGCGGCCACGACCATCAGCGTACCGCCCGCCTCGAAGGCGAGCAGCATTCCCCATAGCGGCATAATCTGGCGCAGGATGTGGCGGAATACCATCTCCACGCCCGATGCGCCGAGTGCGCGGGCGGCCTCGACGTAGGGCTGGCCCTTGAGCAGCCGCGTCTGCTCGCTGACGAGGCGCGCCGTGTCTGCCCAGCCCGTCGCAGCCAGCCCGATAATGAACGCGGGCAGGCCGCGCTGCACACCTACGGCGGTGATGACCACCAGCGCGGCGATAATTGTGGGGATGGTCAGCCCTACCGAGATGAGCGCGTTGGGCAGCTGGCCGGCCGCACCCGTCGACCAGCCCGCCCAAACGCCGATGAGCAGCCCCAGGACGAGACGAATCACGGCGACAAGGGCCACCAGGATCAGCGTCGGCCGCACGCCCCACAGCAGCCGGCTTAACAGGTCGCGGCCGAAGCGATCCGAGCCGAGGGGGAAGTCAGGCACGGTGAGGGGCGGGTAGGGCGGATAGATCCACGTTTCGCCCACGAGCACGCCCACGTGCGTGGCAATGGGGTCCTGTGGCGCCAGCGACGGCCCGGCCACTGCCAGGACTGCGATGAACAGCAACAGGAGCAATCCTACGGTGAGGGGCCAATTGTGGGGAACGCGTGCCCGCACACCCGAACCGGCAGGCTGCGTGACCGGGTGGAGGACGGCTTCGGGCATATGCGCCTTACGCATAGGCGCCGTCCTCAGCCTGCTCGGTTGCGGCACGCAGCCGGGGATCCGCGGTGCGCGCTGCAATACCGGCCAGCAGGTCTCCAACCAGGAACACGGCGGCCAGCACGGTGAGCGTGACGGCCAGCAGCGGCGCGTGCAGGAAGGTGAGACGCGGGCCGGCAGTGGATTCCGGTGCGAGCAGCGTGAGCGCCAGCTGGCGGCCCAGCCCCGGCCACGAGAAGATCCATTCGACCAGGATCAACTCACCGATCATCAGGCGCAGCGCGGTGAAGACGGCGGTCGCGACCGGTGCTAGGATGTTGCGCAGCGCGTGACGCCGCCGGATCGTGCGCAACGGCACGCCCACGCTCCGGGCAGCCGTGATGTACATCTTGTCCATCTCGGCAGCCAGGAGGCTGGCCGTGACCTGGGCAATCTGCGCGGTGGGCCGCGCGGCCAGCACCAGCGTCGGCAGAATCAGATGCGCATCCCAGCCGAAGCCTTGGATGGGCGGAGGCTTGATGACCGAACCGTAGATGAGCAGGTTGAGCACAGCCAGGACGGCCAGGCTGCCGATGTAAAAGGCGGGCATCGCCAGGCCGACCGTTGTTGCAATCGTCAGCCAGGGCGCAATCCCGGCGGGATCGCCGCGCACGGCCAAGAGCCCCAGGAGCACGCCGCCCGCTGTGCTGAACAGCAGCGCCACAGCCAACAGCCCCAGGCTGGCGCCGGTGGCGGATACAACCGTCTGCAACACCGGCGCGCCCGCCGGCGGGAGCGTGCCCAGGTCCAGGCGGAAGACAGCCTGCAGATACGCGGCATAGGCGGGCAGCAAGGGCGCAGCCTCGCTGCTCAACGCGACGAGCGGGTTGTTGGCGAGTTGCATGGGCCGGACCAGGTGCGCGTAGGCGAAACCGGCAAAGTTAGCCAGCAGCAGGGCGAAGGGGAAAAGAGCCAGGCGGCGCAGGACGTAACGCGTCATCGGTCACCGCTCAGCGCGCAGCGCACGCCAGGCCGGCAGCTGGTCGCGTTCATCCCACCAGTCCGGTGCATCGCCCCAACGGTAGCGGATGAAGTCGAAGGGGGTCTCAGGGACCGCCGCCGTACCTTCCGGCCGCATCCGGTTAGCAATGAACGCGGCGATCGGGTAGTCGTCCACCCGCTCCAGCAGTGAGCGGTGCAGCGGCGCGGCATCGTAGTACACCATCCGCAGCGTGGCCTGCCAGCCGTCGGCTGCCGACCAGTCCAGCAACGCATATTCGGCGCGCCCCTGCTCCTTCGTTTTGCCGCGACCGTAACTCAGGCTGCCCGCATTAACGATGAGCGTGCCGCGGCCTTGGTTCCCGTACGTCCCTGGCACAAACCGGCGCAGCAACGCGTGCGTGTGGCCGCAGACAACGACATCGGCATCCGCGCCGCCGAGGAGCTCGCGCACCCGCTCGTCGGTCTGCGACCAGGGCGAGCGTTCTTCACCGGGCCGAGGGAGGAAGGGCAGAAATGGATTGCCTGGGACACCGTGGACGACAAGCAGATCCTCCAGGCGACCACCGGAGAAGGCTGCGTACTCCGGCCGCGCGGCCAGCCACGCCACGCGTTCCGGGCCCAGTCGCGCGCGCTCCCACCTGACCACATCCTGCGCCAGCGGCATATTCCAGTGGGCGGGCCAGAGGGGTGTCTCCCACAGGGCCAGGTAGAGTTCTGCATTGCCGAGGAGGCACTGGCAGGGGATACTGCGCAGCAAGTCCACGACTTCGGCGCCCCAAGGGAGCTTGTACACCAGGTCCCCGGTGACGACGAGCGCGTCCGGCCGCTGGCTGCGCAGGTCGGCCAGGACCGCCTGCAGCGCAAAGAGGTTGCCGTGAATGTCACCGAAAACTGCGATACGCATGCTGCTCAGTTGGTAGTAGGCGCTTCAGCGCCTGGGCACGAAAGTGACACGGGTACGGGATTATATCAGGAGGCGTGCCTGGCCGGTTTCCAGCGCCAACAGCCGCGCCTTCATCGCCAGGCCGCCGGCGTAGCCGTGCAGGCTGCCGTCCGAGCCGATGACCCGGTGACAGGGGATGATGAGTGGAATCGGGTTGCTGCCGAGCGCGGTCCCGACGGCCTGGTAGATGCCTTGGCCGCTCCCGCCGACCTGCCGCGCAATCCACGCGTAGGTGCGCGTCTGCGAGTAGGGGATTTTGGCCGCGATAGCCCACACGGTCAGCGCGAAGGACGTATGCCCGCGCAGGTCCAGCGGCACATCGAACTCTTGCAACACGCCGGCGAGGTAGCTGCGCACTTGCTGCGCGGCGACCTGCAGCAACTCCTCCGGGCCAGCGAGTTCTCCGGCTACAGATGCCGGATCGAACTCCACCAGCGGCACATCCGGGTAATCATAATGAACCGCCCGCAGTGCGGCCGCGCGCGTGGCCGAAGGCAGCGTCAGGAGGCGCAGGCCGCGTTCCGAGGCCACGAAGCCCACCCAGCCCCAGCCCGCGCCGGTCGCCGGATACGGCGATGCCGCTTGTTCGTCCATCGGCGGAACGCCCACCTTCCCGGATGGTGGCACGTCCTCGTCGACGAACACCACCATTGCCCGCAGTTCATCTGCCATGGCTACCCTGCTCTCCCTGCACCTTGGCGGTGGAACGTGCAGCCAGTCGCATGACGACCAGTGCTATCAGCACCATCACGACGGCCGCCCAGGCTGCCACCACCGCATACCTCAATGTGTCCATCGCCCACAGGTGGGGCATCAGCAACGCCAGGCCGGAAGTGACCAGCGCAACCGGCAGCACGCCGTTCAGGGCCAGCACCAGCCCCACCTGGGGCGGCCGCAACGCCGGTTTTCGTCCCAACCGCATGCTCAGCCAGACGACCATCGCCATCGGGAAAATGACTCCGGCGATGAGGACGAGGATGCCCGCCACCGTTTGCACAGCTGACTCCTGGAAGGACCTCAGAGTCTATCGAAAAGGTGAGGAGTGAAGCGTCCTCAGACGCGGAACGGCCCTGCGTTGGCGTATCCGTCCGCATCTGAGAATGCGGACTCCTCTTGTCAAACAGCTTCTAATCGAACGAGCCGCGCAGCCGGGCACGCCAGATGCGCCAGACCATCTTCAGGAACAGCACACTATCGTCCACCGGGCGGAAGTGACTCTTCTTGTCGTTATAAATCGTCTTGATGGCAACCCAACCCACCCGGAACCCTGCGAGCTGGGCGCGGAGCAGAATCTCCACCTCGGCCTCGAAGCGGCTGCTGCTCGGCCGCACCTTCGCCATCACGTCGCGGCTGAGCAGCCGGTAGCCACTCTGGTTATCGGGAACCGGCTGGCCCATCGCCCAGCCCAGTAACACAGTGCCCACCCGATTCCCGAACTGACTCTTCGGCGGCATCTGGCCGAAGGTGCGCTTGCCGATGATGATATCGCCCTGGCCCGCACGAAACGCCTCGATGAACAGCGGAATCTCGTCCGGGTCGTGCTGGCCGTCCGCATCGAGCGTGATGGCTGCCGCGACCCCGCGCGCGACCGCATAGTCAAAGCCGGTGTTGAGCGCCTTGCCCTTGCCCTGGTTGACCGAGTGAGCTATCACTTTCGCGCCGGCCAGCGCCGCGGCTGCGGCGCTGCCGTCGGTTGAGCCGTCATCCACCACGAGGACCGGCACATGAGCGAGCGCGGCCTTGACCACCTCTGCGATATACCTGGCTTCATTGTAGCAGGGGATCAGAGCGATAATCTCGCCCGTCTGCGCGGCCCGCATCTGTGTCTCTGCCATAGATTGCTCCTTCCGTCCGGCGTCGTGTATGACGCCGCCAGTGTACCGCGGGAAGGGGGTTGCGTCAACCTCATCCCACGGCACCTCCGTAGGACGGGTTGGCGACCCGCCTTACAATAACATACAAACACGCTTATAAAACATAAGAAGTTTGGCATCCGGTTCGTTCTGTGCTATCATCTTAACAAACATGAGGAGTAATCAGGCGTGTGACATCTTTGACGCCTGCGGAGATGGCGATGGCAGACAGTGAACTGAACAAGGCACTTGGCGACCAGTTGCAGCCGACTCGCCGGCGCATTCTGCTGGCCCTGAAACAGCGCGGCGGCATGACCGCGGCGGAGTTGGCGGAGTTGTTAGGCATCACGAGCATGGGCGTTCGCCGCCATCTGACGACCCTGGAGCGCGACCGGCTGGTACATTATGAGCTGGTGCAGCGCGGCAAGGGCCGGCCGAGCTATGTCTACCGGCTGACCGCGCAGGCCGAGAACCTGTTCCCCAAGAACTACGCTGGGCTGGCGAAGGAGCTGCTGGGCTATCTGGCAAACCGCGACAGCGGCAGCGAGGTCATCCAGTTGTTTGATCAGCGCGCGGATCGTCGTATCCGGCAGGCACGCGCACAACTCGAGGGTAAGTCGTTCGTTGAGCGCGTGGCCGGGCTGGCCGACATCCTCAACAACGACGGGTATCTCGCCGAGTGGCAACAGGTTGATGCGAACACCTTCCTGCTCAGCGAGCACAACTGCGCGGTCCACGAAGTCGCCGCCGAGTTTCGCGCCGCCTGTCATTCTGAGCTGAGCTTCCTCAGGGCGATCCTACCCGACGCGGACATTACGCGCGAGGAGCACCTGATGGCCGGCGACCTGAGCTGCACCTACCGCATCCGGCGCGCTGCCTGACCGGCCATGCACCATCCCTTCATCGCGGCCCTGGAACCCGACCTGTTCTTTGCCGTGCGTATCGAGAGCGCTGCCAAGGCTGCCGGCGCGCGCGCCGTGGTGGTGGACAATGCTGCCGCGCTATGGGAAGCCATCGAGCAGTGGCCTGAACTCATCCTCGTGGATCTGTCCGTGAGCGACTGGGTAGAAGTGGTGCGCCGCGCAAAGACCTTCCCGCACACGAAGGCCATTCCCATCGTCGCCTTTGGCAGCCACGTCGATACGGCTACCTTGCGTGCCGCACGGGAGGCAGGGTGTGACCACGCATGGGCGCGCTCCCGCTTCACTTCCGAGCTGCCTGACCTGGTGCGCGAGACGCTGCACCCGCCTGTCCGGCACGTAGAGGGCTGGGATGAGCCGCCGCCTGCCGGGCTGCGCCGCGGCATCGAGCAGTTCAACGCGGGCGAGTACTGGGAGTGCCACGAGACGCTGGAGCACCTGTGGAACGCAGAGCCGCGTGCCATCCGCGACCTCTACCAGGGCATCCTGCAGGTCGGTGTGGCGTTGCACCATCTCCGGCAGGGCAACTATGCCGGCGCCATCAAGATGTTCCGCCGCGGGCTGCCCCGCCTGAGAGACTTGCCGCCCGTGTGCCAGGGCGTGCCCGTCCACGAATTTGCCCTGGCCGCGCGGGTCGTCCACGATACGGCTGTCAAGCTTGGCCCGGATCACCTCGACCGGCTGGATCTGCCCTTCCCTCAAATCAAGCTCCGCGAGATGGCCTGAAGGCACAAAGTCGGCCGTCTCCTCCCGATAGACGTTGACAGAAAAGAGTGGTATAATCTACACCATACAGAACATTTGCGCGGCCAGCGCGCAGTGATGTCCGATGGCAACACGACGAAAGAAGACTAAGCCACCGCCCGGGCCAGACCTGGGACAGTTCCTGAGGGGAGAGATCGTCGGCAGCCTGCTCGTGCTGCTGGCGATTGTCATGTTCCTCAGCTTGCTGTCGCCCAATCGCGGGCAGGTTACGGGCGCCATTATCGGGGTGATGCAGGCCCTTTTCGGGGTGGGCACGTGGTTCGTCCCACTCCTGCTTGGCGCGCTCGGCCTCTGGATTGCGCTGCGCCATGTGACCGAGGCGCGAGGGCTCACCCCCTGGCGCATCGCCGGCATTCTTGGCCTGCTCATTGCGTTTGAGGGTTTCGCCCACCTGTTCGCCGGCCTGCCGGACCCTGCCGTGCCCGGCAACGAGACGGCGGGCGGCGGCGCGATCGGCTGGCTGTTCAGCCAGGGCTTGATCCTGGCACTCGGGCTGCCTGCGGCCATCGCGACGCTCCTGATCATCGCGTTCTTCTCGGTCATGGCCGTGGCAGGCCTGACGATGACGGATGTCGGGCAGAAGCTCAGCGCGCTCTTCGCCTCCTTCCGGCGCCAGCCCATTGGCCCCGAAGGCGTACGCGTCAACCCGCCCCTGCCTCTCGGTGAGCCGGAGAACTTCCTGCAACGCTGGGTGCGCCGGCTGCGCGAAGGCCGCACCCCGCTGCACCAGCCCGCGCCGTTTCCGCCAGTTACATCTGGCCCGGTGACGCCGGCCACCTGGCCGGCAGACCGCCGCGCCACGCCCGCCGTCCGCCCTGCGCCCGGCCAGAAGCCCGCGGCCACAGGGCCATCGGCCGGCGGCATCACCGCCGCGCATCCGGCAACCCCAGCACTGCCTCAAGCGCGCATCATCGGCGGCAGCGGCCAGACGTGGCACCTGCCCGTCCTCTCGGAGATTCTGGAGGACAGCACCGAGCAGGACATCAAGCAGGAAGACCTGCGCAAGCGCATCGAAATCATCGAGCACACGCTGGCCGGGTTCGGCGTGCCGGTGCAGGTAGTTGAGGTCAACCAGGGCCCGGCAGTCACACAGTTCGGGCTGCGGCCAGGCATCATCGTCCGCAAGGATCGCAAGGGCGAAGAGAAGCAGATCAAGGTGCGCGTCTCGCAGATTCAGGCGCTCTCCAATGACCTGTCGCTGGCGCTGGCGGCCTCACCGATTCGCATCGAAGCGCCTGTGCCGGGCCGCGATTTTGTGGGCGTCGAAGTGCCTAACGTGCAGATTTCGCAAGTCTCGCTGCGCGGGGTGATGGAATCGGAGGAGTTTGCCGCGACCAAGGGCCCGCTGCTGTTCGGCCTGGGTCGCGATGTGTCGGGACAGCCGATGGCGACCGACTTGGCGCGCATGCCGCACCTGCTGATTGCCGGCGCGACCGGCTCCGGCAAGTCGGTGTGTATCAACGCGATTGTCAGCTCCATGCTGCTGCGCCACACGCCGGACACGCTGCGCTTCCTCATGGTGGACCCCAAGCGGGTCGAGTTGACCGTCTACAACGGCATCCCGCACCTCATTGCGCCGGTCGTCGTAGATGTCGAGCGCGCGGTGCCCGTCCTCCAGTGGGCAACGCGGGAGATGGAGCGGCGTTACAAGCTGTTTGCCAAGATGGGCGCACGCAACATCGAGGGCTACAACGAAAAATTGGCCGCGCGCGGCGAGCCGCCGCTGCCCTACATAGTCATCGTCATCGACGAGTTGGCCGACCTGATGCTCTCCGCGCCAGAAGATGTGGAACGCTACATCTGCCGCATCGCGCAGATGGCGCGTGCCACGGGCATGCATCTCGTGCTGGCAACACAGCGCCCCAGCGTTGACGTGGTCACAGGCCTCATCAAAGCCAACTTCCCGGCCCGTATCGCGTTTGCCGTGACCTCGCAGGTGGACAGCCGGGTCATCATCGACACGCCAGGCGCGGAACAACTGCTCGGTCGCGGCGACATGCTATTCATGGCCCCCGATTCGAGCAAGCTGCTGCGTCTGCAGGGCTGTTGGGTGTCGGACCGGGAGACGCACCATCTCGTGCAATATTGGAAGGGCGCACGCACCTTCACCGAGCCGGAATCGCTGATGGGCGGTGAAGAAGGCCAGTACGCGGCCGGCGGCGACGACGGCGCGGGCGGGCAGTCCGAAAGCGGCGGCCTGGAGCCGCTCTACCTGCCCGGGCAGGAAACGCTCCAACAGCCACTCTGGCAGGACGTGGCCGCGAGCCAGTCCACGCTAGAGGGCCGCGACGATATGTACCGGCAGGCCGTCGAAGAAGTGCGGCGGGCGGGCAAGGCCAGCATCTCACTGCTGCAGCGCCGCCTGCGCATCGGCTACTCGCGCGCGGCCCGGCTGATCGACCAGATGGAAGCGGACGGCATCGTCGGCCCGGAGCTGGGCGGCACGCGCGGCCGCGAAGTACTGCCCGAGCGCACGCAAAACCAGGCCTCCAATTGAGTTTTTAACCGCGAAGACGCAAAGGACGCGAAGTTCTTTTGCATTTTCGGTTTCTTCGTGTTCTCCGCGCCTTCGCGGTTCCGTTCACCCTTACGGAGTGCCCATGACCTCACGCCTTGCCAGCAGCGTGCTGGCCGCCATCCTCCTTGCCTACCTGCTGCTCGGCGCGGCGTTCGCCATCCTGACCCCCGCGTGGCAGGCCCCGGATGAGCCGGCCCACTTCAACTACGTCCGTTACGTGGCCGAGCGGGGCAGCTTCCCTGTGCTCCACATGGGCGACTACCCTCATGCCTACATGGAGCAAATCAAGGCGGCGGGGTTCCCGCCAGGGATGCCCATCGACACCATCCGCTACGAGTTCCACCAGCCGCCGCTCTACTATGTGCTGGCCGCGCCGATATACAGTCTGGCCGCGGGCAACGCGCTCATTGATGACCCTCTGACCGCGGTCAGATTCCTGTCGGTCATCCTGGGCGCGGGCATTGTCCTGCTGGCCTATGGTATTGCACGGCGCATCTATCCTGCGCGGCCTGCGCTGGCGCTGGGCGCCGCGGCGTTCCTCGCGTTCCTGCCCCAGCACCTGGCAACCGTGTCGCAGGTGGGCAACGACGTGCTGGCGGAGCTGCTGTTTGCCGCAGTGTTGTATGTGCTGGTGGGGTGGGTAGTAGCTGATCGGGCAGGGACGAACGAAGGGCGAGAAGGGCGAGAAAACCTCGCCCCTACGGAGTGGATGCTTGGCCTGCTGCTCGGCCTCATCCTCATCACCAAGACCACAGCGTACATCGCCGTGCCGCTGGCGGGAGTTGTGCTGCTCTGGCGCTGGCGGCAGGAGCGCGCGACCGCTGGGGCCATCGCGCGCGACCTGCTCGCAGTTGCGCTGCCCGCCGCGCTCATCGCGCTGCCCTGGTATGCCCGCAACGTCTGGGCCTACGGCTGGCCGGACATCCTGGGCCTCCGCCGCCACGACGAAATCGTCGTCGGGCAGATGCGTACGCCCGAGTTCATTGCGCAGTTCGGACCAGCCGCGTACTGGCGGCGGACGGTCGAGTGGACCTTCAAGAGCTTCTGGGGCGTGTTCGGGTGGATGGGCGTCTGGCTGGACAGCCGATTCTATCTGCTCGTCGCGCTGCTGAGCGCGACCGCACTGGGCGGGTTCGCACTGCGGGTAATCAGGTTGCTCACCCACGGTCACACGCCTTCCGTGCGTGCATGTCGCGCCGCGTGGCTGCTCTCCCTCTCTGTCCTGCTGACCCTGCTGGCCTACGCGTGGTACAACCTGACCTTTCTGCAGCACCAGGGCCGCTACCTGTTCACCGCGCTCATCCCGCTGGCGCTGGCATTTGCATGGGGCTGGGAGGCTGCGCTGCAGCCACGCAACGCGCGGCTGCTGGCCGGCGCGCTCGCGGTGTTTGCCGTAGTCCTGGCCGCGTGGGGCGTCATCGGACCGGCGGGCCTGCCCAAGTGGCCGCTCGCGCTAACCGTCGCGCTCGGCGCCGCACTCGCGGTCGTTTCGCTCCTCCCTGCTCGCGTGCGCAGCCTGGCGTATACAAGCGTCTTCGCGCTGCTGCCGCTGCTGGCCGCGTATGCACTTTGTACAGGTATTGTTGTCCAGTTGTGGCAGTTCGGAGGATGAGGCAGCCGCGCAGGCATCTACGGTGGCAGTGGTATAATGGCCCGGTCGTGTTGGCTGTACTCGGTTTCACGCGGGAGAGTGAGGCATGATTCCAATTCGTGATCGGATTCCCACCCACCGGTTCCCTGTGGTCACTGTGGTGCTGATCCTCATCAACGTTGCCGTCTTCCTCTGGCAGATGCTCGTGTTGGGCACGGGCGGCGAACAAGCGCTCCAGCAGGCCGTCCTCGAATACGGCGTCGTGCCTGCACGCATCGCGCAGGACCCCGGCCTTGGGACTTGGCTGACATTCGTGACCTCGATGTTCATGCACGGCGGCATCATGCACATCCTGGGCAACATGCTCTATCTGTGGATTTTCGGCAACAACATCGAAGACGTCATGGGCCGGTTCTGGTTCACGGTATTCTACTTCCTGGCCGGCTTCGCGGCGAGCCTGGCCCAGGTGCTGTCCTCGTGGGGCTCCACCATTCCGGGCATTGGCGCCAGCGGCGCGATTGCCGGGGTGCTGGCGGCCTACCTGATCTTCTTTCCCCGCGCGCGCGTGGACACCCTGGTGATCCTGGGCTACTTCGGCCGCATCACGTCCCTGCCCGCCATCTTGGTCCTGGGCATCTGGTTCTTGCTGCAGCTCTTCAACGGCTTCCTGTCGTTCGGCGTATCTACGACCGGCGGAACCGCCTGGTTTGCGCACATCGGCGGCTTCGTCGCCGGGCTGATTCTGTGCCTGCCCTGGATTGCCAAGGCTCGGCGCGTCCCACTCCCTCCAGCGTATCGACGGTACTAACTGCATAGGAGCATTTGTATGACTGAATTCAAGATTGAATCCCTGCTCGCGGCCCGGCTGTTTCTCAGCCCGCAGTTGGCCGGCGACCGCCTCTACTTCATCAGCAACCTATCAGGCCGGCTGAGCCTGTACGCGATGGATCGGGCCGGCAGCGTGCCGGAGCCGCTGCTGCCGCCCGACATCAGCCTGATGACGCCCGAGATGGTCGGCCCCATCCCGTTCTATGTCTTCCCGAAGCTCGGCAAGGTCATCGTGATGATCGACCGGGACGGCGACGAGAACTACCAGCCGTTCACCGTTCCGCTGGAAGGCGGCTTCCCCGAACCACTCTTCGGTGACCGCTTTGCCGGGATGCAGCTGACTCTGAGCCACTGCGACCCCGAGCGCAACCGGTTCTTCCTCGGCGTGGACCCGCGGCGCAACCCGAATATGGAAAGCTACCTGGTCGATCTCGAAACCGGTGAGCTGACCTTCCTCGGGACGAGCATCTACGGCAACCAGGTTGCCGGGGTAAGCGACGACTACGCGCGCGTTGCGCTGGCCGACGGCTATACCAGCGGCGACCATGTCCTGTATCTGTGGGAACGCGGGCAGGAGGGCCGCCGCCTGCTCTACGGCAAGCCGATCGAACAGCGCGCGGAGGGCGAGGAAGTGCCGCTCAACGCGCTCGGCGCGTGCAACTTCACGCCGGGCGGCGGCCTGCTGTGCTTCACCGTGTTGTTCGACGACCGCTATGGCCTGGGCTATCTACCGCTGGGCGACCCGGCCGCAATCCGCCCCGTCATGGTCGTCGGAACAGTCCACACTGGGGACGGGGAACTCGAGGACATCGAGCATCTGCAGGGTGACCGCTACCTGCTCCGCTACAACATCGACGGCTGTACGTGGGCCTATGAAGGCTCGTTCGACGAGGCGCACGACCGCATGACGCTCGACAGGGTCATCTGCGGCCAGGGCGCGCTGGCGAACGGGGTCGCACAGTCCATCCGTTATGATAAGTTGAGCGGCGACTATGCCCTGGCCTTCTCGACCGCGACCTCGCCGGCACAAATCTTCACCGTCACGCCCGCGACCGGCACAGACGACGCGCCGGATGTTACACAGCTCACGCGCGAGCGCGTGCTGGGCATCCCCGGCCACCTGCTCGCGCCTGGAGAGGATGCGTCGTTCACCAGCCATGACGGACTGCGCATCTCGGCCCGGCTCTACCTGCCCGCGCCGGAGCTGGGCTTCGCGGGACCGCGCCCGGTCATCTTCTACATCCACGGCGGCCCGCAGAGCCAGGAACGACCCGATTTCACCTGGTTCTCGATGCCGCTCATCCAGTTCTTCACGCTCAACGGGTTCGCCGTCTTCGTGCCCAACGTCCGGGGCAGCCACGGCTACGGGATGGACTACATGAAGCGGGTGGATCGCGACTGGGGCGGGCTGGACCGGCTGGACCATGTGGCTGCGCACGCGCACCTGCACTCTGACGACCGGCTCGATATGACCCGCGTGGGCGTGATGGGGCGCTCCTATGGCGGCTACATGACGCTGATGCTCACGGGACGGCATCCTGAACTCTGGCAGGCCTCGTGCGACATGTTCGGACCGTACAACCTGCTCACCTTCCTGGAGCGCATCCCCGAGACGTGGAAGACGTACTTCTACCTTGCGCTCGGCCATCCGGAACACGACCGCGATTTTCTCATCGAACGCTCGCCCAGCACCTATCTGCACCAGTTGGCCTGCCCGATGCTCGTCATCCAGGGGCGCAACGACCCGCGTGTCCGCGCGGGCGAATCGGAGGATGTGGTCAAGGATCTGCGGGCCCAGGGCAAGGAGATCGATTTCCTGGTGTTCGAGAACGAGGGCCACGATGTGACCAGATATGAGAATAAGCTCCGCTGCTACAGCGAGATCGTGGAGTTCTTCAAGCGACGTTTGACGGGTTGAAGGTTGGAAAGTTACAGGTTGCAGGTTTGCCGGCGGAGGGATTGATCCATCGCAACCTGCAACCTGTAACTCTCGAACCTGCAACCGATGAAGCAGGAGCAGCGTGGACAGAATCTTCTTCGCAATCGGCAGCCTGTCGGGCGCGATGGCCGTGGCGCTTGGCGCATTCGGGGCACACGGTCTGCGCGCCCGCCTGGCAACGGACCTGCTGGCAACCTTCGAGACGGGAGTGCGCTACCAGATGTACCATGCGATCGCGCTGTTCATCGCGGCCTGGGCCATCATGAGGTGGCCGGATGCGCGGCTGCCGGTTGTGGCGGGCTGGCTCTTCGTCGCCGGAACCGTTCTCTTCTCGTTCAGCCTCTACGCACTGAGCCTCTCCGGCCTGCGCTGGCTCGGCGCCATCACCCCGCTCGGCGGCGTTGCGTTCATCGCCGGCTGGCTGTGCCTGGCTGCCACAGCCCTGCGGCAGTGACCGACGACCTGCTGCTCCGGCGCAAGTGGACGCTGCGCGCGCACGGGCGGCAGGTCGTGTTCGTTAAGAAGCCCGTCGAGAGCAGCACGCACGTCCTGATGAAGGCGCTGCTCTGGGCGCTGTACCTGCCAGTGTACCCTAACCTCACCGTGGAAATCGGCGTCGGAGACCGGTACAAGCCGGATGTCGTCGCGCTCGATGCGCAGGGTGAGCCGGTATTCTGGGGCGAGGCGGGCGATGTCACCGTAGCGAAGATTCGCTCGCTCGCCCGCCGCCACCGGCACACGCACTTTGCCCTGGCCAAGTGGGATATGCGGCTGGCCCCCTATGTCGCTATCGTGGACGACGCCCTGACCGGACTGGCCCGCACCGCGCCCTTTGACCTGCTCTGCTTCCCGGCTGACAGCGCCGACCGATTCGTGAACGACGATGGCGTCGTCCGGGTCAGACATGAAGACCTTGTATGGCTCAGGCGTGACTCTGGTATATAATAGGGGCATGGCAAAGGCTCACATCGCTGTACCCGAACGCGAGTTGGCCGAATTTTGCCGGGCGAACGGCATTCGTTCGCTCGCGCTGTTCGGCTCAGTCCTGCGCGCCGACTTTAGGCCCGACAGCGATATCGATGTACTCGTGGAGTTCGATCCCGCGGTCCGCATGGGCCTGCTCGAATATGGACGCATCCAGCGAGAGCTAGAGGCTCTGTTCGACCGCGAAGTCGATCTGGTACCCAAGAGCGGCCTCAAACCTCGCATTCGCGATTCGGTACTTTCGAACAGTGAGGTCATCTATGCGCGATGAGCGCCTTTACCTGGCTGATTTCGGGACGGATCCCCTGCCTGGCTAACCTATCCAATATGTCTGACCACGAAGCCCAACGCATCTACTATACCCTCTTCCGCCGCGCGCTTCCGACTGTAGTTGCAGAGCGGTTTGCGCAGGCATCCGCTCTGCTGGAGGCTAATCTCCCGCCCGCGGAAGTCGCCGCGTATCACCGCGCGGTCGAGTCAGGCGCAGACCTCGAGGCGCTGGAGCTGGCCGCACGTTACACGCGCAAGCTACCGCTGCTGACGCGCAAGCTGGGCCTCATGGCCTACCTGGCGGAGACGCGGCCAGAGAACCAGCCCCTGTTCATCAACGAGCGTTCCAGCTTCATCGCCGGCTTCGTGCGCCTCGGCGTGGCCGTCCTGCACACTGTCTGGAAGATGGTCAAGGGCCTGTGGCTGTTGAGGCAGATGCGCCATGGTTGAGTCGCGGCCCATCATCATCGTCGGCTCCGGGCCGTCGGGCACGGCAGCCGCACTCCAGCTCGCAAACATGGGACTGCGGCCGGTCATGCTGGACGCGGGGCTGCAGCGCGCGCCGGACGGCCCGCGCGCCGAGGGCAACCTGTACGACTGGCGCGAGCAGCACGACAGCTTCGACCTCCAAATCGGCGCGGACTTCCGCGGGGTCAGCGACCTGCTGACCGGCGAGATGGGCATCGCCAAGCTAAACGCCCCGAACGTCGCATACGTCGTGCGCGATGCCGAGCGGCTCTCGCCGATCGATGCCACCGGATTCGCGGCCGTCCAGAGCTTCAGCTTCGGCGGGCTGGCGAACGCCTGGGGCGCAGGACTGTATCGCTTCACGGACGCCGATCTGGCCGGTTTCCCGCTGCGCGCCGCGGACCTCGACCCGTACACCGATGTGGTGACGCGAGAGATCGGCATCAGCGGCGCGGCCGACGACCTCACGCCCTATTTCGGTGACGCGAGCGGTCTGGTGCCCCCACTGGCCCTGTCGCACAACGCGGGCCGCGTGTTGAATGGCTACCGGCGCAAGCGCGCTGCGCTCAACGCGCGGGGCATCTTCATGGGCCGGCCGCGCGTTGCCGCGCTGCCGGAGCCTTACGATGGCCGGCCCGCGGTCGATTACAGCAACACCGAGTTTTGGCAGGATCAGCCCTACCTGTACACGCCCGCACTCACGCTGCGCAAGCTCATCGCCGCGGACCGCGTGGACTATCGCGGCGGCCTCCTGGTCGAGCGGTGGACCGAGACCGCGGAGGGTGTGATCGTCCATGCCCGCGAGCTCGAGGGCGGTGCAGAGGTCACGTATGAGGGTGCGGCCCTGCTGCTGGCCGCGGGAGCCATCGGCACAGCGCGGCTGGCGCTGCGCAGCGCGGCGGATGAGAGCACGCGGCTGCCCCTGCTCGAAAACCCCGCGGTCCAGATCCCATTCGTCCTGCCCGCCAGCATCGGCCGCAGCCTGGACCGGCACTGCTTCGGCCTCGTGCAGCTCAACCTCATCTGGGAGTCGGAGGCCTACGGCTGCCGGACGCAGGGCAGCCTGCTTGAGATCACCTCGCCCATGCGCGCCGAGTTCTTCGGCCGCTTCCCGTTGTCAGCACGCGCCAACCTGACCCTGGTCAAGTATATGCTGCCCGCGATGCTCGTCATGCAGCTCTACTTCCCCGCCTCGGCGCAGCCCCTCGCGCGACTCTGGCTGCAGGGGGATGGGCGGCTCCGCATCGAGGGGCAGCCCAACGCGGTGGAGCTGCGCAAGCTCCGCGGGCTGCTGGCCGCGCTGCGCCGGCTGGGTCTGTGGACGCACCCGATGCTCATCTACAAGCCCAAGACCGGCCACGCCATCCACTACGCGGGCACGCTGCCCATGCGCAAGGCGCCGGACCGGTACGAGTGCGACCCGCAGGGCCGGCTCGCCGGGACAGAGCACATCTACGTGGCGGATTCGGCGGGCTTCTCCGATCTATCGGCCAAGAACATGGGCCTCGGCATGATGGCGAACGCGATGCGCGTCGCTGCAGCCGCGGCTGCCGGCCGGAGGCACGCATGACCACAGCGCTCATCACCGGCGCCCGCGGGTTCATCGCGCGACATCTCGCGCCGGTCCTGCAGGAGGCGGGCGTGCGCGTGGTCGGCGTATCGCGGCAGGCAGGTCCGCTGCCCGGCTGCGCTGTCGTGTATGCGGCGGCCCTCGGTGACTCGCTGGCGCCGGTGTTCGCCGGGGAGCGCGTCGACGCGGTCATCCACACCGCGCTCGACAGCCGCAGCCATGCGTACGAGACGAACGTCGAAGGGACCCGGCGCTGGCTGGCCGAGGGGCAGGCCGCGGGGCAGCCCGCGGGCGTGATGACCCAGGTCCTGTTGAGCAGCCTGTCGGCCGATGCCGGCGCGCGCGCAGACTACGGCCGCGCGAAGTATGCGCTCGAACAGGACTTCCTGGCCGCGGGGCAGATTGTCTTCCGGCTGGGGGTGGTCATCGGGGACGGCGGAATGTTCGCCCGGATGGTGGAGTCCACCCGGCGCTACCCGTTCGTGCCCCTGCTGGACGGCGGCCAGCAGCTCATCTACGTCCTGGGCATCGACTTCCTGTGCCGGGTGCTGCGCGACACAGTGCTGAGCGGCGGCGCAGGACTGCAGGGCCGCGGGTGGAACCTGCAGCAGCCCACACCGCACCCGCTGTCCGAGGTCATCGCCGCGATCTCTGCCGCCTATGGCTTCCGCCGCCTGCGGCTGCCGCTGCCCGCCCGGCCCATGGTGGGGCTGTTGCGCCTGTTCGAGAAGCAGGGGCTCGTCCGCCTGCCCGTCACCAGCACAAACGTGGAGGGCCTCATCCAGCAGGGCCGGCGCGTGATACCTTCGGACTTCACACGGTTCGGCTATGCGGAGGAGTCGCTGGAGGAGTTGATTCGCAAGGCCAGGCATGCGGCCGGCGAAGGGAACCTGCCAAACTAGACAGAGGAGTTTGCATCCTCAGATGCAAACGGGGATGCCGGCCATGCGGGCCGTTCCGCATCTGAGGATGCGGAACTCCACCTGCCGAACTCTGCCAGGAGTGTCACATTGACCAAACGCTTCATCGTCGTCGCCGGCAACATCGGCGCGGGCAAGACCTCGATCACCGAACGCGTCGGCGCACGTCTCGGCTGGACCACGGCTTTCGAGTCGGTCGTGGACAACCCTTACCTGGCAGAGTTCTATGCCGACATGCGCACCTGGGCGTTTCAACTGCAGGTCTTTTTCCTCGGCCATCGTGCGCAGCAGCACCTTGCGCTGGCGCGCGCCGCCGAGTCAGCCATCGTGGATCGCAGCATCTACGAGGACGCACACATCTTCGCGCGCGCCCTGCACCACCTCGGTGATCTCTCCGAGCGCGACTATCGCTCGTATCGCAATGTGTTTGACCTCATCGTCGGCCATCTGCCGCAGCCCGATCTGCTGCTCTACCTCCGCGCGCCCGTACCGGTGCTGATGGAGCGCATCCAGAGCCGGGGCCGCGCGATGGAGAACAGCATCACGGCGGATTACCTCTCCCTGCTCGACAGCTTCTACGAGGAATGGATGCACAGCTTCGACCTGTGCCCGGTGCTGACAATTCAGACCGACGACCTCGACTTCGTCCACAAGCCGCGCCACCTGGAAATCGTGGTCGAGCGCATCCAGGACCGGCTAGCGGGCAAGGAAGACATCATCTTCAATCACGCCCCTTGATCAGCGCTAACACCTCCGGCAGCAGTGCGGCATTCGTCGCCAGCGCCTCGCCCGCGTGGATCGAGACATTGCCCTGCCAGTCACCGAAGTAGCCGCCTGCCTCGGCTAGGATGGGCGGGAACGGGCCGGCATCCCACGCGTTCATCACCGGGTCCATCATAATTTCCACGCGGCCCGTCGCCACCAGCAGGTAACCGTACGCATCGCTCCAGCCGACGCGGTGATATGCGCGGCGTGCGAGACGTTCCCAGGCTGCAGCCCGGCCATAGGCCACAAAGCTGCCCAGATCGGTGCAGGACAGATACGCGCGGCGCAGCTGGTTCACATCGGAGACGTGCGCGCGACGGCCATTCCACCAGCAGCCCTCGCCGGTCGCCGCGGCAAGCAGTTCATCCGTGCCTGGGAAGTAGGCCGCGCCGACCTCCGGCCGCCCTTCGATCTCCAGCCCAATCAGTACGCCGTACAGGGGCACCCCGCGCATGAACGACTTCGTGCCGTCGATGGGGTCGATGAACCAGCGGTGGCTCGCGCCCGTGTGCTCCGTCACGCCGAACTCCTCGCCCACGATGGCATGATGAGGATACGCCTTCTCGATGCGCCCGCGGATGAGTTCCTCCGCCAGGCGATCCGCCACCGTGACCGGCGAGTCATCCGCCTTGTAGTCGGGGCTGAGGTTCGTGCCGAAGTAGCCGAGCGTCAGCCGCCCCGCCAGGTACGCGGTCTCCGCCGCAAAGGCCATGAGCGCAGAGAGGGAAGCCGGTGAAGACATGCGAATCACCTCCACAAAGTGTATCCGTTCACCGTTACAAACCCGGTTTCTTCGAGAAACCGGGTTTGTGGGAGTAATGACGGACATCAGACATTATATTACGACGTACGCTGAACACTTGCCCCCAAGTGGCGTCGGATGGTCAGCGGGCCGGATAAGTCTCCGGCATGATCGTGTCCAGCAGAATCCGGTGGAAGGCCTCATACTGCTCGAAGGCGACGGCGTGCGCTGCATTCTCATACGAGTACATGCGCTTCTGCGGCGCATCGAGCAGCGCGAACCATTCCAGGGCGAGGTCGCGGCGGGCCGCCAGCTCGGCCTGACCGTCCAGCATGTACACGGGCACTTCCAGGCGGGCCGCATCGCGCCGGAGGTCGAGCCCCTGCAACTGCGGATACATGACGCTAAACATATCGATCAGGCCGCGCAGCACGTTCACCTTCTCAACTAGCGTGTACTCCGTCCCGAGCAGGCCGAACTGGTCCAGGCCGGATCTGGTGCCGCGGTCGATATAGGATTGTGGCGGCATGTACGGCTGGTACAGCCGGTCATATTGGCCCATGACGAACCCGTTGGCATACGGGATGTCGGTATATGGCGGCTCCCCGTAGGCACGCATTGCCGCGGCGAGCCGTGCGTCGCCGGCCTGGTCAGCACTAGCCAGGAGGCCGTGGTAGATGCGGCGGTCGGTCTCGGCGATGTTCACCATCTGGCCGCTTCCGATGAACGCATGATACAGGTCGGGCCGCTGCTGGATGGCCAAGACGCCCAGAATGGTACCGTAGGATTCGCCCAAGAGGTAAATCTTGTCCTCATCGAAACGCTCGCACAGGTACTCGGTCAGCTCAATCGTATCTGCCACGGCCTGCTCGGGCGTGATGTCGGACGTCGGGTGCAGGGCCGTGTAGGACTTGCCGGTGCCGCGCTGGTCCCAGGCAACCACGATGAAATCCCGCTCCAGGTCCTCGAAGATGACACGTGGGTGGGGCAGGCTGCTCTGGCCCGGCCCGCCGGCCAGGTACAGGAGGAGGGGCTTGTCGACGCTCTGGCCGCGCATGAGCACGCCCTGCGATTTGCCGCCGATGGGCACCATGGTCACTTCCGCGATGCTGCCCGCCAGCGGCTTGCCGGTCGCATCCAGGATCGGCGGGGTTCGCGCCGGCAGCAGGATCAGGACGACGAGCGCAATCAGCACGACCGCTACGCCGGCCATGGGCAACCAACCGAGCAGGCTGCTCGGCCACGCGGTCTGGCCTGAGAGTTGTCGCGCCAGGCGCATGCCCCGCCCGACCGCGATCAACATGGGCAGCAGGCCCACCAGGCCGTGGAATCCGCGGCCCAGGATGAAGGCCAGGATGCCGAAGGTTTGATCCAACCGGATGGGGCCGATGGTCGGCCCGGCCAGGCCGCGGCGGGCCAGCTCGACTGCCGCCATATATGCGAGAGGCGCCACGAGCAGCGCCCACCGTGAGCGCATCAGCAGGCCGGCGATGAGTCCCACGGCCAGGCCGAGCGCCAGGATGACGATGGCCCGCCCGGCCGTCGTAGGGCCGTAGGGCATTGTCAGTGCCACCAGCAGGCCGGCGAGTGCCGCCAGTGCGACGGTCGCTGCCGTACCTGCCCAGGGATGCTGCCAGATGGGGGTCAGGAAATCTTTGGTCACGGTTCCTCCTCACGTTGGTTGTACGGTAGTACGAGACATCGTGAAAAAGGTCGCGACCTTGCCGTGCAGACCTGGAACCGCATCCAATCGATATGACCCGGTATGAGCCCCGGCACATTCCGTGCCGGGGCTGCTCAGAGTCCCCGCACTTCAGGTTAACAGCAATAGCACCGCCCAGGCCATGAGCACCAGGCCCAACGGCCCTCGAAGACCACTGCCTGCCCGGCTGCCGCTTTCCACTGTCATGATGGCCGTCAGAACCGCCATCCAGCCTAACTGTACGCCACCCAGGGCAAACATGACCAGCATCAGGCTCCAGCAACTCCCCAGGCAGGCGAAGCTTTGCTTTAGGCCTTGCTTCAGGCCGGACCAGAAGGGGCCTGGCTGCCCGGGCACGTCCGATTGCATCTCTGTGTGACCCGAGCCGGGCAGGCAGGCCGCCAAAAAAGCGCGCTTGGCAGAGGTGAACTGGTAGAGCCCTGCGATCAACAGGACCCCTGCCAGAAGTCCGTCTGCCACCACACCCGGCACAGTCCCCGCCTCGACCAACTCGTGCAGCGCACTGTCCCCCAGGTAGGCCAACAGGCCAAAGGCCAGCCAAACCGAGATGTATCCGAAGATGAACCCCACGAGAAACACACCGCGGTTTCGTCCGGCCGGAACTCCCGCCAGGTGGGACCTGAGCGGATTGATGCTCGCCGGCAGCATCATGGCGAGGGTCATCAGCGTCCAGCCCAGCCCAAACAGGGGCAGGAGTGCAGCCACCGGCATGTGACGCTCCTCTAACGCTCGATGATCGAGCAAGCCGGCGTAGGGCGAGGCCGCCCAGGCGGTCAGGGCAACCCAGGCGGCTGCGACGAGCACCGCGACCGCCCAGGGGTAACCCGGCCATCTGCGGGTTTCGGAGGTTAGCGTGACCATGGCATCAGCTCCTATATCCAGATGTCCGAGGTGCAGTCGCCCCCGGGGTAATGCATATCGTGCGCGCGGGCCGGTCCACCCGGTTCCTGCCCGAAATCGACATAGAAGTTCTCGTTGATCTGGAGCCCACCCTGCCGCGTGTTACAGTCGATTTGCAGCATGTACGAACCCGACTGCGCCAGCTGCGGGTAAAATTGGTTGTCCCACGAGCTGAGCAGCGAGTTAGTGACGTAAAGCCGTGTTCCATCCAGGCTGAGCTGCAGCATTTGCGGACCAGCCTGGAGCGCACGGCCGCGCAGGGCGCCCGCTTTACCCAGCACGCCGCCGCACCAAACCTGGCCGGTGATACGTGGCTTGGCCGGGTCGGAGATGTCGTACTGCCGTACATCGCCGTGAAGCCAATTCGACATGTAAAGGTACCGGTCGTCCAGTGAGATGACGAAGTCGACCAGCAGCGCAGGCACCGGGAAGGGCCAGCCCTCCACGTCGATCGCCGGGATTTCGATCACCTTCTCAACCTGCCAGCGGCCGTCCGTCTTGCGCCAATGCCAAAGGTTGCTGCTCAGGGCCGCCCCGGCATACCCGTCGGACCGGTCAGGATCGTGAAGGAACCGTACTTCCAATGGGATCAACCCATCCTGGCCGAGATCGATGCTGTTTAGGAGTCGTCGCTCCTTCCAGTCCCAGAAATGGATGTGGCGGCCGTAGAGACCCTTGCCCACATCCTCCAGGTTGAAGCCCGGCAGATAGGTATTCGGCGCGCCCAGTTCGCTGCTGACCATCACGTTGTGGCGAGGCTGGTACCAGAAATCGTAATTGAAGCGCCTGCCGTTGGATTCCTGCTCCCAGCGACCTGCGATGTCGAAGTCGTCATCCAACAGAAGGAAGCCACCGGGACCGTTGCCCTGAGCATCGCCGAGCATCGAGATCATGACGTGGCCGTCGGCCAGGCAATGGACACTGTGCGGGGCGCTCAGCCCCGTCTTGCGCACCACATCCTCGGGTTCGATGACCTTGTGCAGCCGCGGTGCGCGCGTATCGGCCGTGTCCACGATGTGGATGCGCCCCGAACGGAAGCCGGGCACGATCAGATAGCGCCGCGATTTACTGGCATCGGTATGACAAGAACTGCACGCGTTCCAACCGAAGTGATGCAATTCATCGCCGGTGTGAGGGAAGTAGGTGCGATGGATCACCTGCGAATAGGTCGGTGAAGCGGGATCAACGTCGACAGTCGCCAGGTAGCCCGGCGCTTCACGGCCGGTGCCATCGGGAAGGGCCACTGTGTAGAGCACTTTCTCCCGCTCGCCTTGCATGGCCTCCCGGGGAGAAGCATAGCCGGGGCCGCAGTGAGCGTGGCCCGCATGGGCCATCTCGTGGCCGCTTGCTTGTTGGGCCATCATGACACACCTCCATAGGGATCGTCGTGTTCGCTGGCCCGCTTATTTTCCCTCAGAGGAGGCCGCGTGTCATGAGACTCGTGTCCTGATTTTGAGAGGTAAATTCGGTGGGTTCGTGCGCAATGACGGCTGCGCATAGGACTGAGGTCCCAGGCACGCCTGCCTTGTGGTCGTTCGGCCGGGCATGAGGTCCTGGGAGACTCACATAGACGGCTTACGGCCGAGGCCTGCATCCCGCGCCTGCACGATAGCCTGCGCACGGTTTTCGACCTGGAGCTTGCTGAAGATATTCGTAATATGGTTGCGCACCGTCTTGGGGCTAAGCACCAGCCGACCGGCAATCTCCGTGTTGTCGAGGCCCTCGGCGATCAGTTCCAGCACTTCTCGCTCGCGTGGGGTCAGCCCAGGGAATGCTGTCGCGCCAGGGACAGACAGTGAGCTTCCGAGTCGCACATCTTCGCCTTGCAGAAAGTTCTCGGTCTCCGCCAGGAAACGCTGCCAGGCCGGCTCGTCTGCCAGCAAGATATGGTTCTCGCCCGGCAAGGGCACGAAGCGAGCACCGGGTATGAGCGCTGCCAGGTGACGACCCTCTTCGAAGGGCACGACGGCGTCCTGCTCGGCGTGCAAGACCAGGGCCGGGGCCGTGACCCGATCCGCCAGGTCGCTCACGTCTGTGGCAAACGATGCGGCCTGCAGCCTGGCCGCGATTTCGGGCGACGTCGAGATGCGCTGCAGGTCATTGAGCCAGCGTATCTGTTCGGGTGTGCCGAGGGGAATGAAGCGGGTCGTGTACACCTGTCTGAAGGCGGGATTGTCCTGCCCCCAACCAAGCCTGATCAGTTTGACGAACAGTTCGGCCTGTTCCATTTGTGCAGGGGTAACGCTCCGGTTGTACCGGCCGCGCGCGAAGCCGCCGCACAGGATCAACCCGCTGACCCTCTCCGGGTGAGCCACGGCGTAGGCCACCGCGGTCGCAGCCCCGCGCGAGAGGCCCAGCAGCGGAAAGCGTTCCAGGCGAAGGCTGTCCACGACAGTCTCAAGGTCCCGCACGCACGCTGCCAACGAGAAATCCTCGACCTCCCAGTCGGAAAGGCCGCTGCCGCGGGTGTCGTACCGCACCAGGGTATGGCGGGCCCCCAGCTCATGGAGCCAGTGACGCCAGACCGGACTCTCCCAGTCAAACTGAAGGTGGCTCAGCCAGTTTGCCGTCTTGACAAGCGGTGGTCCCTGCCCGCACACGGCGTAGGCGATACGCACCCCATCGGGCGCAGTGCAGAAGCGGATCTGTTGTTCGAAGGGCACTATGCCTCCAAGAACCTCAACTACAGCCAGCAGAGCTACGCACAAAATTGATCCTATTTTAGCACAGAAACAGAACATTTGATATGATCTGTGAAAGGGACTGATCGCTGAAAAGTGGAGCGAAGATGACGCTAACGATTGCACAGGCCCAGATGCCGGAACGCAGGGCGGAAGTACGGGAGTTGTTCTGGGAGTTTCTCCGGTGGGGCAACGGCATGCTTCGCCAGGAATACGGAATCGAGCTGGATGTCGCGGCGATGCTGGAGAATGACATGACCGACGTGGGGAAGTTTGCGCCACCAAAGGGATGCCTGCTGCTCGCTGAACTGGACGACTTGGTCGTGGGGAGCGCGTGTATGCGGAATATCGGGCTGGATACGGGCGAGATTAAGCGGATGTACGTGCGGCCCGCACATCGAGGCCAGGGCATCGGCCGGGCTTTGCTGAGCGCCGTGCTCGATTGCGCGAGCCAGGCCGGCTATTCCCGTATCCGGCTGGACAGCGTGCGCTTCATGCGGGAAGCGCACGCTCTTTACAGATCAGCCGGGTTCCGGGAGATCACGCCCTATGACAAGAGCGAGATTCCGGCAGAGCACCGCAGCCACTGGGTCTTTATGGAGAAAACACTGTAACAACGTGACAGACACAACCTCGTTATCCGCAAAACTACTCGCGCGCCTACGGCTTCAGAACCTCCGGCAGTGGCTGGCCCTCCGGCACGAACCGGATGGACAGTGAGTTGACGCACTCGCGCGTGTTCTTTGCGGTCAGCCGCTCGCCCACGAACTCGTGTCCCAGGTGGCCGTCGCAGTGGGCGCAACGGATTTCCATGCGCCGGCCGTCCGGGTCGAGCAACCGGCGGAGCGCGCCAGGGTAGCTGTCATCGAACGCGGGCCAGCCGCAGCCCGCGTCGAACTTGCTCTCGGATGTGAACAAGGGTGTGTTGCAGCGCCGGCAGATGAACGTGCCCGGCTTGTAGAAGTCGTCGTACTCGCCGGTGAAGGGCCGCTCGGTCCCGTGACGGACGATGACGTGCTCCTCCTGCGGTGTGAGTTTGTTCCAGGCCATAAGGTCCTCCCATGGGTATTTGCCTGCGAGTATACCACAGCGTGACAGGCCCAACCGTCATATTTCTTACTGCGCTGCACCGTCTCGCACCACATAATCGGAGGCGCAAGGAGTTGACTATGGCAGACAACAAGATCAAGATCAACCGGGCCCCGGTGATGACCCTGTGGGCGGCAGTCGTGGCCGAGCGGCTGGGCTATGACCGCGAGACTGCGTTGACCCTCGGCAGGGCGGTCACGGGGCTGAATGCCCAGTCGAAGGGGCGGCGACTCGGCATCTATGAGGCGAAGTCGGACGACGAGAAGGCGGAGGAGCGCAAGGCGGAAAAGGCCAAGGAAACCGAGTTCATCGACCTCCTGGGTCGCGACATCCCTGCGGTCAGGACCGCGCAGGGGCTGCGCGCGTCCGTCAGCGGAGATATCATCCACCCGGAAAGCGTGGAGAAGTATCTCCGGCAGAAGTTCGGCGCCGACCTGGACGCTGTGCGTGAGGCGATGGCCGCGCTGGCCGAGGCCCACACCCCTGCCGAACTGGAGGGCCGGGCGTATGACCTCTACGAGGAGTTCCGGCCATCGATTCCGGAGGGCAAGCGGGGTTGGGGCGCGCAGGGCGTCCTGGACCTGGAGGCCATCCGCGCGCTGGCTAAGAAAGCCTGACAAAACTGTAGGGGCGGGGTGACCCCATCCTACACCCGTGGATTGGGCGGGGTGACCCCGCCCCTACAGTCCAACGTACACTTGGGGCTTATCCGTCCGACAGCACCGTAACGCGGCCGCTGGACCCGTCCACGCGCACGCGCTGGCCGGTCTTGAGCCGATGTGTGACGCGCGTGACTCCCACGACTGCGGGGATGCCGTACTCGCGTGCGACGACGGAGCCGTGCGTCATCATGCCGCCAACCTCCATCACCAGCCCGCCCGCGGCGAGGAAGAGCGGCGTCCACGAAGGGTCCGTGCCGGGGCAGACAAGGATTTCACCCGGCTGGAGCTGCGCGGCCGTGGGATTCAACATGACGCGCACGCGGCCCTCCACGACGCCGGGCGACACTGCACTGCCTGTCAGCACTGCAGCGTCGTCCGCAGAACCCGCCGGCTCATCGCCGCGCACCCCCTCGTAGAAGGCCTGCCCATCATTTAGCAGGACGCGCGGCACCTGGCGACGATGCAACTCGCGGTCGAAGCGTGCCCGGCGCTCACGCACCAAGCCGCGCAAGTCGCTTGTTCCGATCGACCCGTATCCTCTAGCCTCCTCAGCTGCAAGCCGGTGCAGCTCAGCCAGGCCGAGAAAGAAGATATCCTCCGGGCGATCCAGCACGCCGGCGGCCGTCAGGTCTGCGCCGGAGACCAGCAACCCCTCTCGCGCCAGGCCGAACAGCCGGATGATGGTGAACTTCGGACTCTCGCGTTGGCCGGCCAGCGCGCGCACGCGCCGCGCAGCCCAGCGTACCAGCCGCGTCTTGAGCCACCCTCTGTGCAGCGGGCGGACAGCGACTGCCAGCCGGTCCACTGCGGCCTCCGCTTCCTGCGCCCCGCGCGCAAAGACGGCATCCGGCGCGCGGTCGGAGTCGCCAATCTGCAGATAGCTGCGCAGCGCCGAGATGACGGGGGCCGGGTCCTCACGCCAGCGCGGGCGGCCCAGATCAATCTCGCCCACCCCGCGCACCCCATAGTGTGCCAGAAAATCGTCCAGCTCCGCCAGAGCGACCGGCGGCAGGCTACGAGCGGCATAGGCCCCGGTCAGGACTTTGTCGGGCTGCTCGAAGGCCGCGCGCGAGTCCGGGTCGGCGGCAATCTGGCGGGAGGCGTGCCAAAGCGCAAGGTCCATCTCGGTCGTCACATTGTGTGGCAGCCCGCGCGTGATTTCTAGCGCGCTGGTGGGGCCGGCAGACGTCTGCTCCGCCAGGCGATAGAGGATGTTCAGGCAGCCCAGCCCCGGCGCGAAGCTCGGCAGTAGCTGGCCCAACAGATACCGGCGCAGGAAGTCCGCGATGTCTTCCAGCAGGGCCAGCCGTTGTGCAAGGGTAACGCTGTACTCTGACCGCCGGCCGAACTCCGCGATGCCCCACTCGATGGCCTGCTGCGCCATGCGGCGGCTGTAGTCGGGCCGCACCAGTGTGGTCACGGCGCGGGGCAACAACGGCAGCAGGAACAGTGCCAGTTGGCCGCGGAAGCGCGTGGAGAATCCCGCCCTCACCGACACGAGGCCGCGATCCGCAAGCACCTCCGCGATGGCCTGCCCGATGCCCGGCTCGACCTGGCCGAGCGCGGCCAGGATGACCTTGCGCCCGGTGCCGTTGCGGAGCGGCGGCGTCAGGTCTACAAAAAGACGCTCGCCCGCAGTGAACAGGGCCGTCTGTGTGGCATAGGTGCGGTCGTAGCCGAAGTAACTGCCCACGCGCGCGGCGAATGCGGCCATGGTGTCGCGACCGAGCGGCGTGAAGGGGTCAAGCATGCCCTGAAAGGCGCCGATCGAGGCCAGGATCTTCAACTCGCCCGCCGGATCAGACGCATCGGGCAGAGGGTAGAGGGAGGTGATCGGCCGAGCCTGGAGGATCCACAGCTTGCCTTCGGCACACGCCCACTCGATGTCCTGGGGCATGCCGAAGTGCGCCGCGATGCGGGCGCCCAAGACGGCCAGTTCCCGGATGACATCGTCCGGTAGCACTGCAGCCTCACCGGCGAGGCACCGTGTGACCACCTGCCCGTCCGCCGGAAGGACGACATAGTGACCGGGTGTCACCTGCCCGCTGACGAGCGCCTCGCCCAGCCCGGTCACCGCATCGATCACGGTCTCCGTGCGCCGGCCCGACAGCGGATTAGCGGTGAACAGCACGCCCGCGACATCCGCCTCGACCATCGTCTGTATGACCACCGCCAGCGCGACACCCTCATGGGAGATGCCGTTGCGCGCGCGGTAGCCGATCGCACGCGCGGTCCACAGGCTGCTCCAACAGCGGATCACCGCGCTGAGCAGTGCCTCCTCGCCCACGACGTTGAGAAAGGTATCCTGCTGACCTGCGAAGGAGAGATCGGGCAGGTCCTCGGCCGTGGCTGAAGAGCGTACTGCCACAGCCATATGTGCGATGGGCTGGGCCAGATAGGTCGTGCTCAGCGCGGCGGCAAGGTCCGCCGGCACGCGGCCCGCACCGAACTGCTCGCGGATGACCCTGGAGACCAGTTCAAGGCTCGCCGGATTGCCGGGCACGAGGCGCGCCAATGCTGCCGCGATGACCCGCGCCAGGTTGTTCTCCTGCAGAAAGGCACGGTACGCATCAGTAGTGACGATGAAGCCGCCGGGGACGGGGAAGCCAGCTTCGATCAGCCGAGCCAGGTTCGCGCCCTTGCCGCCGGCGGTATCCAGCGACGCAGCAGGCGAATCCAGTGGGAGCAGGTAGGATGTCGTCAAGACAGGGCACTCGCAAGGGTAAAACGCCGGAGGTCAAAGCCTTCAGCGACGCGGCAGCGGATCGTGTTGGCGGGAGATACTCATTGGCGATGATCATCGTCGATGATACGCCCATGTACACCGGTTGTGCAAGTTGGAGAAATAAAACGACGCAGGTCAACGCGAATGAATGAGGATAAGGGAATAAAGACGTTGACTTGCGTCGCGATATCACAATATGTCCCAATCATATCCTATCGAAGCGCATATGTTAATGGCATGGCGCTTAATACAAGCTTATGGCAACCTTATTGACCTGCCTGCCGTCGCGCAATGGACAGAAACCACACATCGCGGGTAAGATACGCTCGGAATCCTTCGTAGGGGCGAGGTGACCTCGCCCCTACGGCACTGGTTCTGTCAGGCACTTCAAGAAACCTGCAGGGAGGAGTCAGCATGGAGTATCGTCTACTGGGAACGACGGGCGTCACGGTGTCGCGGTTATGCTTTGGCACGATGTCA
Organism: uncultured Anaerolineales bacterium; assembly: GCA_964614645.1. Classification (GTDB taxonomy): domain Bacteria; phylum Chloroflexota; class Anaerolineae; order CG2-30-64-16; family CG2-30-64-16; genus MWBF01. The sequence goes on along the minus strand of CAZTMA010000034.1, from coordinate 5,908 downwards.
TTCGGCGGCGACGCGGACGAGGAGACCTCTGCGGCCATGTACCGGAGCTGCCGGGACGCGGGCATCAACTTTTTCGACTGCGCGAACGTCTACCAGAAGGGCCGCGCAGAGGAGATCCTGGGCCGCCTGATTGCCGACGAGCGGGACGAGTTGGTCATCACGACGAAGGTCGGCTTTGCGATGGGCACCGGCGACAACGAGCACGGCCTTGCCCGGCGACATATCCAGCAGTCGGTCGAGGGCAGCTTGCGGCGGCTCGGCACCGACCGCATCGACGTCTATTTCTGCCACACCTTCGACCCGCATACGCCGATGGAGGAGACGCTGCGGGCGCTCGACGACCTCGTGCGCGCGGGCAAGGTGCTGTACCTGGGCGTCAGCAACTGGGCGGCCTGGCAGATTGCCCGCGCGCTGGGCGTGTCCGCGCTGCACGGGCTGGCCCGTTTCGCCGTCAACCAGCCGATGTACAGCTTGGTCAAGCGGCAGGCCGAAGTGGAGATCCTCCCGCTGGACGAGGCGGAGGGCCTCGGCGTCATCTCTTACAGCCCGCTCGGCGGCGGCCTGCTGACGGGCAAGTATCGCGGGGGGCAGGGGCCGCAGGCAGCCCGCCTCGTGGCAAATTCCGTGTATCACTCGCGCTACGGCGACCAGACCTACCACGAGGTCACGGATCGCTTCATCGCCTATGCGGGGGCAAACAACGTCCACCCGGTCACGCTGGCCGTCGCCTGGGTCAAGGGTCACCCGGCCATCACCGCGCCCATCATCGGTGCGCGCAACCTGGAGCAGCTCGAACCGGCGCTCGCGGCAGCGGATTTCCGCCTGTCCGCGGAGCAGCGCGCCGAGATCAGCGCGCTCGGCCCGGAGCCGCCGCCCGCAACCGACCGGAGCGAGGAAAAGCAGGGCGTGCAGTATCGGGGCGCGGTGAAGTGATATCGTGAAAAAACAGAAACCCGGTTTGTGGCACAAACCGGGTTTCTATACCTGCAGTCATCAGCGTACTGTTTACAGCACCAGCCGCATCGGTTCTTCCAATGCCTTCTTGAACGCCTGCATGAAGCGGGCGGCCTCGGCGCCGTCCGTCGCCCGGTGATCCGCAGAGATGGTCGCCTTCATGCGCTGGCCGACCACAATCTCACCGTCCGCGTTGACCACGGGCACCTTCTGCACCGAACCGACGGCCAGAATCGCAGCCTGCGGCGGGTTGATGATGGCGATGAACTCGTCCACATCGAACATACCGAGGTTGCTGATGGTGAAGGTTGCGCCGGTCATCTCGTCGGGCTTCATCCGGCCCTCGCGCGCACGGGTCACGAGATCGCGCGTTTCCTTCGCAATCTGTCCCAGCGTCTTCCGGTCCACGTCGCGCACGACCGCGGTTACCAGTCCGTTTTCGCGCGCCACCGCGTGACCGATGTTGACCTGGTTGAACAGACGGATGCCCTCCGCTGACCAGGCCGCGTTGATGTGCGGGAACTCGCGCAGCGCGAGGGCCGCGGCCTTCTGCACCAGGTCGTTCACCGAAATTTTATCCGCCTCGGAGACGAAGGCGTTGAGCTGCACGCGCAGTGCCATCGCCGCGGCCATGTCGATGTCCATGGTCACATAGAAGTGCGGCGCGAGCTGCTTGCTCTCGGTCATACGCTTGCCGATGGTCTGGCGCAGGCCCGTGAGCGGCTCGACGGTGTACTCCGCATTCGCGGGCGTAGGTGCAGCCGCAGGCGGTATAGGGGCCGGCGCCGCAGCTTCCGGAGCCGCGGCCGCAACAGGTGCGGGCGCCGGTGCTTTGCCACCCTGCTCCATGAAGGCTTCGATGTCACGCTTGATGATGCGCCCGCCGGGGCCGCTGCCCTGCACATCGCGCAGGTTGATGCCCAGTTCGGCCGCCATACGCAGTGCGACCGGAGATGCCGCCAGGCGCCCCCCCTCACCCTCCGCCGCACCTTCCGGCGCCTCGCCCGCGCCGGTCACAGGGCCGGTGCGCTGGTCGGGCTTTGCGCCGCTCTCAGGCAGCGCCTCGGGCGCGCCCTCAAGTTCTTGCTGGGTGGTTGGCGCAGGAGCTTTCTCCTGCGCTGGTGCCGGAGCCTTCTCCTGCGCTGGGGCTGGAGCCTTCTCCGCCGCCGGTTCAGGAGCCTTCTCCGGAGCGGGAGCCGCGGCCCCGCCCTCGCCCAGGCCCAGCGCGGCCCGGTCGACCTTCTCGCCGGCTTCCCCGATGACCCCAATGGGGGTGCCGATGGGCACACTCTCGCCCGCCTCGGTCAGAATCTCCAGCAGCGTGCCGGCACGGAACGCGGGCACCTCGACGGTGGCCTTGTCCGTCTCCACGAGCACGATCGTTTCGCCCTGGTCGACCGCTTCGCCCGGCTTCTTCAACCACTCGCTCAGCTTGCCTTCGGCCATGTCAAAGCCCAGCTTGGGCATCGTAATCAGCTCAGCCACAGGTTCCTCCTTTGCTTCCGCATGCTCACGCTACTTGAGGTACATCACGTCCTTGACAGCCGTCATCACATCAGCCACCTGGGGCAGCGCCATCTGTTCGAGCCGCCGGTTATAAGGCAGCGGCACCTCGAACTGGGCTACGCGCCGGACCGGTGCGTCTAGGTAGTCAAAAGCCAACTCATGGATGCGGCTGGAAATCTCCGAGCCGATGCCATAGGCACGCCAGCCCTCTTCCACGATGACGACGCGATTGGTGCGCTTGACGGACTCGATGACGGGGCGGGTGTCCAGGGGGCGCAGTGTCCGCAGGTCGATCACCTCCGCCTGGATACCTTCCTGCGCCAGCTTCTCCGCAGCTTCCAGCGAGATCTGCAGGCCTTTCGAGTAGGAGACGATGGTAACGTCGTCGCCCTTGCGCTTTACGTCCGACTCGCCGATCGGGATGAGGAAATCCGGATCATCCGGCACCTCGCCGCGCTGCTGATAGAGCGTCGCGTGCTCGATGAACAGCACCGGGTCATCATCGCGGATGGCGGCCTTGAGCAGGCCCTTCGCATCCGCCGCTGTGCCGGGCGAGACCACCTTCAAGCCCGGGAAGTGGGCGAACACGGCATCGGGCGTCTGGGAGTGCGTCGCACCGAGCTGCCGACCGCCGCCGCCGACCGTGCGGATGACCAGCGGCACTTTGATTTGCCCGTTGAACATATAGTGGAACTTCGCCGCGTGGTTGACGATTTGATCCATCGCCAGGAAGGCAAAGTTGATAGTCATGATCTCGGCAACGGGGCGCAGGCCCGCGACCGCGGCGCCAATGGCGGCCCCGGCAATCACGCCTTCGGCAATCGGAGTATCTTTGACACGACGCTCACCGAATTCGTCCAGGAAGCCGCGCGTTACGGCGTAGGTCCCGCCCCACTGGCCGATTTCTTCACCCATGATGAACACCCGCTCGTCGCGATACATTTCTTCGCGGAGCGCCTGGCTGATCGCCTCACGAACTGTCATGCGTGCCATATCCAACCATCCTCCTAGCGGTGGCCCATCGGGTTAACATAGACGTATTCGCACAAGGCGGCATCGTCCGGCTCGGGGCTTTCCTCTGCGAACTTCACAATGGCCGCCAGTTCTTCTTCCACCTGGGTATGGACGGCATCCAGTTCGCCCTGCTCCGCCGTGTGCTTCTCCTTCAGTTTGCCGGCCAGGCGCAGGATGGGGTCGCGGGCGCGCCATTCCTCGATTTCTGCCTTGCTGCGATAGCGCTCGGGGTCGCCCATGGAGTGGCCGACAAAGCGATAGGTCATGGCTTCCAGGAGGACGGGGCCATCCGAGCGCGCGTAGGCGAAGGCTTCGTCCAGCGCCTCGTAGACCTCGAAGACTTCCTGCCCGTCGAGCTGTCGATTGGGTATGTCGTAAGCGCAGCCCTTCTGGAAGATACCTGCCACCGCAGAGGCCTTGCCGACCTCGGTGCCCATGCCGTACTGGTTGTTCTCTACCAGGTACACGACCGGCAGCTTCCAGACGGCCGCCAGGTTGAGGGACTCGTGGAAATAGCCGATGTTAGTAGTCCCCTCGCCGAGGACGCACAGCACCGCATCTTCTTTTTCGTTATAGCGGATTTCGACGCCGACGCCGGTCGCGATGGGCAGATGCCCACCGACGATGGCATGGCCGCCCCAATAGCGATGCTCGGCACTGGCAAGATGCATGGAGCCGCCCTTGCCGCCGCTGACGCCTGTCGCCTTGCCCAACAGTTCCGCCATGACCGCCTTCGGGTCCAGCCCGCGCGCGATGGCCCAGCCGTGGTCACGATAGGCCGTCAAGAGATGGTCCGTCGGCCGCATGGCCTGGCACGCACCCGTGGCGATCGCTTCCTCGCCGATGTACAGGTGCAGGAATCCGCCGATTTTGCCCTCGGCGTACAACTCGGCGGACTTCTCTTCGAACCGCCGGATCAGCACCATCTGGCGGTACAACTCGAAGAGCTCGCCCTTGGACAACTCTTTAGCCACCGATGTCCTCCTTCGACTTTGCACTACGATATAAAACTAGCCAATTATGCCACAAATCAACCAGGGTTCCTACTCATGCTCACGCTTCGGCAACAGCAGGAACGCGAACGTGCTCGCGAGCTGCAGCGCGCCGCTAACGAACAACGCGCCGCGCGTCGTGATTGCGCCTGCCAGCGCTGCGCCCAAAATCGGGCCTACCGTGATGGCGAGGCTCGACAGGGTGTTCGCCGCGGCTGCAAAGCGCGGCTGCTTTCCCTCGGGGCAGACCGCCAGCAGCATGTCGAACAGTCCCAGGTCGATACCTGAAACCGCAAAGCCCCACAGCACGGCTGCAGGCAGCAGCCAGACAACAGAGGGCGCCAGCGCCGTCAGTACCGGGTACAGGGCGAACGCCGCACCGCAGACGAGCAAGAGTTGCCGGTGGCCAATCCGGTTCGCGACCCGGCCCCAGAACCAATATCCTATCACCAACGCTGCGTATCCGGCTGTGCCCCGCAACCCAATCCAGCTATCTGTGGCCTTGAGGTCGTTGACCCAGTAAATGCTGTACAGCCCGGCGGGCAGTGCCAGCGCGAGGCGAAAGCCGATACTGGCGATGTTATAGCGGACGAACGGCTTGCTCTCGACGAGCGGGCGGAAGAAGTCCGCCAGCCGCGCGGTCATGTGCACGGATGCCTCATCCCGCGGGGCCGGCACGAAGGGCGGCACGACGACGCGCCAGAAGTAATACAAGTTCAGCAACCCAGCGCCGAAGGAGAGCAGAAAGACGGCCTGATAGGCGAGGGGGAAGGGGCCGCGATCCAGCCACAGACCGAACACCAGCAGCGAAGCGCCCGATAGCAGGCTCATCAGCGACCAACGCGTGCCGTTGAGCGTTGCGCGACGGTCGGGCGGGACGGCCTGCGCCATCGCAGAGGTCCACGCCGGCTGGCCGATGGAGTTGGGGATGGCCGCCAATGTCCACACAAGCACAATCGCCAGCGGAAGCACGGAGCCAGTCAACAGCAGGGGCAGAAAGGCGATCAGCACATAAGACAGCCGCGATATTAACGTAACGCGGACAAACAACTTCATCTGGTTGGAGGAACGCTCAGCCAGCGCGCCGCCGGGGATATACGCCAACATACTGAGCAGCGCCGGACCGGAGGTCAAGAGGCTGACGACCGAGGCGGATGCGCCCAGCCGTGCCAGAAAGACGCCCAGGAAATTGTAGATGCCGCCATCCACCGGGCCGAACCACAGGCCGCTGAGCAGCAAGTTGCGGTAGTTGCGGTCGTCCGCGTTCATGTCGCGGCGGCCGAACAACATGCCGCCGATCACGCGCGCCCGATAGATCAACGTTGTGAACATGAGTACGAGTGTAACAGAAGGCGAAGTAGACGGCAACATCTTCCCCCGGATGGGCGCGCACAGATGTGTTGGGGTGTCAAGACCCCAAAATGAGCGACTTTTTGACGCCG
>CAZTMA010000033.1:0-39130 GCA_964614645.1 uncultured Anaerolineales bacterium | reverse complement strand
CAGGGAGCATACCCTACGGGCTGGCGCTGGAATCAGGCAGGACCTGGACCGGAGACTACGGCCGGCAGGTACTGGCACGCACGGGAGCATCCGGGGTGGCCGCGCCGCTCCTCACGATTGCGCTGTCCGGCACCGCTGATATCCTGCTCTCGTGGAATGCAGTGCCGGGAGCGAGCCTGTACCAGGTGTGGCGCAGCGAATCGCCCTACTTCGTACCCGAAGGTGCGCCCTACAGCGAGATCACCCCGTTTACGCCGCCTACGATCACTTTCCCGGATTACGGCGTGGCTGCGGACGATCAGCACAACTACACTTACATCGTCCGGGCAGTGAACAGCGCAGGGCTGGCCTCGGCAAACTCGAACCGGGTGGCTGAGTTTACCTTCATACTGGAGCCGGGCAGCAGCCCCTGATCCCGAACAGCCGCTCAGGGGTTCGAGAGACGAACCAGGAGGACCTTCATGACCGCTTCTCGCGCCATCACGCTCATCCTATGTCTTGCCTGCGTGATCGCCAGCATGGGATTCGCCGGCGCTATGATAACGAGCGCCGGAGAAAATCCGCAGCGTCTGGAACTCGCGGCGCCTGCCTCGCAGAGCATGACCTTCAACGTCATCCACGATTCCTGGATCAACGCCGATGCAGTCCAGACCACCTACGGCTCGCTCGAGGACCTGTGGGCGGGCATCAACACCTACAGCGGCAAACAACTTGAGCGCCGGGCACTGGTCCGTTTCGATATCTCGGCTCTGCCCGCAGATGCCATCGTTGACAGCGCTGCGCTGGAGCTAACGCTCGTCGACTACTTCGGGACCGATCTGCCCTGCCTGATCTGGCCCTACCAAATCACGGGCGACTGGAACGAATACGCGGTTACCTGGCAGAACGCACCCGCGTCTGCCAGTGCAGGCGACCCGGCAGTGAACGTAAGTCACACGCCTGGGGTCAAGACCTGGGATGTTACCAAGACTGTGCAGGCATGGCGAGCGGGGGCGCCTAACTACGGTATCCTGTTATTGGGTGACGGTGTGACGGTGGGTGCGCGCGTCTTTGCCTCGCGCGAGAACCCCCAGGGTCCTGGCCGCCTGACCATCTACTACCACCGGACCGGCGCTGAGACCCTGACGCCGACCCCGACCGGCAGCCCACAGATAACGAAGACCGCGACGCCCACTGCCACCGCCACCGGAACAGAACCTCCCACGGCGACTGCAACAGCTACAGCCACGGCCGAGCACACGCTCACGCCTACGGCGACCGGCAGCATCCCGCCCACGGACACGCCTACGCTCACGGCCACACCGTCACAGACGGTGGCACCGCCCTTCCGGCTCTACCTGCCCCTGGTCATGCGATAGGCCACCTGCGTCGTAGCGCCAAAATGACTGAGGCCCCCGGTTTCCGAGCGACGCCAGGGGCCTCAGTACAAGCAGCACCGGAATACCAATCAATAGAACCGGATCACCGGCCAGTTGCGCTGTTCAGCAACACGGCGGAGCCGTGCGTTCGGATTCACTGCGACCGGATGGCCGACAGCCTCCAGCAGGGGCAGGTCGTGATGGCTGTCCGTGTAGAAGTAGGACTCACCCAGGTCCAGCCCGTGCACTCGGGCATACTCCCCCGCGAGGTGCACCTTGCCCGCCCCGTAGCACGCAGGTTCTATCACCCGCCCCGTGAAATGGCCGTCCACAATCTCCAGTTGGGTCGCCAGGTAGGAACGCTCCAATCCCAGCGCCTGTGCCACAGGCTGCACCGCGAACTGCGTGGCGGCGGAAACGATCGCGACGTGATGGCCCTGCTCCCGGTGCCACCCGATGCGCTCAGGCGCAGCCGGGGCGATGTAGTGGCGCAGCATCGAGTCGAACCAATCCCGGCTCAACCGCCAGGCTTCCTCCTCGCCGGTGCCGACAGCATGCAGCATCAGGCGGCTCATCAGCCGCGGGAAATCGGTCAATCCCAGGATATACAGCCCGACCTGCGCACTTATGTAAACCCACTTGTGCCAGCTCACGTAGCCGATCTCACGCAAGTAACGCAGATACAGCCTGCCAGAACTGGCCGACAGGATGGTGTTATCCATATCAAAGAAAGCGGCGGCGCCGCGGCGCGCCGCGGCACCGCCGCTCACCCAAGCAGGGTGTTCGCTCATGCGCGGTTCGTCAGATAAGGCTCGAAGTGCGGGAAGATGGTCGCCGGGATCTTGGCAACGACACGCGTCCCAGTCTCTTCGTGAACCTCGTCGAGGATAACCCCGCGCTGATGCATTAGGCCGAGCAGGTCGCCGCGCTGATACGGGAGCCGCACCGTGACCTGGACGAGTTCCTGGTCAAGCACGTGCTCGATGCCGGCGAGCAGCTCGGGCAGCCCTTCGCCTGTCAATGCCGACACCGCGACGGAGTGCGTGAACTCAGCGGTCGCTGCGCGCGCCATGGCCGGCTCAGGCAAACGGTCAATCTTGTTGAGGGCGGTGACAAGCGGTTGGTCCGCCGCGCCCAGTTCGTCCAGCACCTGCAGTACGGTCGCCACCTGCTCCTCGACGTTCTGGTGCGTGAGATCCACCACGTGGACGATCAGGTCAGCCTCGGCGATCTCCTCCAGTGTGGCCCGGAATGCTGCCACCAGGGCGGTCGGCAGCTTCTGGATGAAACCCACCGTGTCGGTGAACAGCACTTCCCTGCCCCCTGGCAGCTTGACGCGGCGCGTGGTCGGATCCAGCGTGGCAAAGAGCTGGTCCGCAGCGTACACCGTCGAACCGCTCAAGGCGTTGAGCAGCGTCGACTTGCCCGCGTTGGTGTAGCCGACGAGCGCGACGACCGGGACGGCCTCCTCGATGCGACGGCGGCGGTACTGCGCCCGGTGTTTGCGCACATCTTCGATTTCGGTCTTGAGATGCGCGATGCGCCGGCCAATCTCGCGGCGGTCCACTTCGAGCTGCGTCTCGCCGGGGCCACGGAGACCGACGCCTCCACCTGCGCCGCCGCGCGCGGACGCGCCGCCCGTCTGCCGGGCCAGGTGCGTCCAGGCGCGCGTCAGGCGGGGCAGCCGGTACTCATACTGCGCCAGCTCAACCTGGAGCGCGCCCTCGCGCGTGTGGGCGTGCTGGGCAAAGATGTCCAGGATGAGCGCAGTGCGATCCAACACCTTGATGTTGGGGTTGTTAATCGCGCGCTCGAGTTCGCGCTGCTGGGCCGGCGAAAGCTCCTCGTCGAATATGACGACGTGGGCGCCGGTGTCCGCGCGCAGCGCGACCAGTTCTTCGACCTTGCCTGAACCAATCAGCGTGGCCGGGTTGATGCGCTCGATGCGCTGTTCCAGCCAGCCGACGACCCGCAGCCCCGCGGTCTCTGACAGGCGCTCCAGCTCCGTCAGCGAATCCTCCAGCCTCCAGGCCGACGGTTTCCCCTTCAGTTCGACGCCGACCAGGATGGCGGTTTCCTGCTCGGCCCGGGTGTCATATGTTTGCGGTGTAATGGGTGATTCTCCTGATGTTAGAACTTCAGCTTGCGCATCCGTTCGACGGCCGCCATCACGCGGCCGGTTGTCTGGCCGACGGAAATGCGCAGGTAACCTTCGCCGTGCGGCCCGAAGGCCACGCCCGGCGTCAGGCTGACACCGGTGTCCAGCAGGACCTTTTCAGCGAATTCCGCCGATGTATAGCCGGCGGGCACCTGCGGCCAAAGATACAGGCTGGCGGCCGGCTTTTCGACAGCCACCTGCCAATCCCGCACGAGCATCTCGTACAGTACATCACGGCGGCACTGGTACTCGCGATTGCGTTCATCGATCCACGCCTGGTCGCCTGTCAGTGCTGCGACGGCTGCCTCCTGGATTGCCAGAAAGATGCCGCTGTCGATGTTGCTCTTAACCTGCAGCAGGGCCTTGACAGCCGTCGCGTTGCCGACGGCCATGCCCACGCGCCACCCGGCGAGGTTGTGCGACTTAGACAACGAGTTGAACTCGACCGCGACCTCTTTCGCCCCGGGGACTGCCAGCAGGCTTGGCGCCCGGTAGCCATCGTAGCCGACATCGGCATATGGCACATCGTGACACAGCAGGATATCATGGCGGCGGCAGAAGGCGACGGCCTCCTCCAGGAAGCTCATGGGAGCAATCGCGCCGGTCGGGTTGTTCGGATAGTTCAGCCACATCAGCCGCGCCCGCCCCGCCACGGCAGCTGGGATGGCGGCGAGGTCAGGGAGGAACCCGTTTTCCCTGCGCAGCGGCACATCGTAGACCTGCCCGCCGACCATGAGTGCGCTCATGCGATAGGCCGGATAGCCGGGATCGGGCGTCAATACGAGATCGCCAGGATCCAGCCAGGCCAACGCCATATTCGCAATGCCCTCTTTCGAGCCGATCAGCGGCAGAACCTCGGTCGCCACATCCAGGGACACGCCATAGCGCTGCACGTAGTAGTCCACGATGGCCTGGCGCAGCGCCGGCGTGCCCGAGTAGCCCGCGTAACCGTGATTCGTGGGCACGTTAGCCGCATGGGTGAGCGCATCGATGACCGCCTGGGGCGGCGGCCCATCGGGGCTGCCGATGTCCAGCTTGATGACATCCACTCCCTGTTTAGCAAGGGCCTTGACCCTTGCGTCCAGGGTGGCGAAGAAGTATACCGGGAGCGATTCCAGCCTGTGGGCAGGTCTCATGCAGGCATCTCCAATGGTGAAGGCGCTACTGGCCTTCAGCGGTCCAACTTCCACCTTCCAGCAGCACTTCGATGACCCGGCCGACGCGCTTTAGTGATTCGGGCGCCAACTTATCGAGCGTATCCTGGGTGGTGTGCCAGTAGGGATAGTCGAAATCGATGATGTCCACGGCGGGAATGCCCGCGCGGAGAAACGGTGTATGGTCATCGATCATGGAGTACTTCTCAGTGGGCAGGAAGGTGTCCCCGTATCCGAGGTCAGCAGCAATCTGCCAGATGTGCTCCACCAGCGCCGGAGTCGAGTTCTTCTCCTTGTAGAGCTGCTGCTGCTTATCGCCCACCATGTCCGCGATGACCACGAACGCAGGGCTGACAGTCAGATTCTCAGCCATGTGCGTAGAGCCGGCGATGAACTCCCAGCCGTTGATACGGCCGTTGTCCTCAGCATCGAAGAACACCAGCCAGACCTCATTGGTCAGCTTCTTCTTGTCGAGGCTGCGGGACAGTTCCAGCAGTACGGCCACCCCGCTCGCGCCGTCATTCGCACCCGGCACAGGCTGCTGCCTGAGGCGTGCGTCGGGGTCGTTGTCCGCGTACAGCCGAGTGTCATAGTGTGCGCCGATGATGGCGACCGGTCCCTGCCCCTGCCCTGCCCTGGCGATGATGTTGCGACCGGCCGCTCCACGGTACGTAAACGTCTGGTACTCGACCTCCCAGCCGTTCTGCCGCAGGACCTTGCCGATGTACTCCGCCGTCCGGCGGCTGCCTTCCGAGCCGGTTTCGCGCGGGCCGATCTTCATCTGCGCTTCTGCGTGCCGGAAGGCTGCCCTGCCATCGAAGTCCGGGCCACGCGGCCGCAGGACGAATTCGCGCACACTTTCGACCACAGGCACAATATAGGGCTTGACCATCGGCGTTGCCAGCACCGCCAGCCAGACGACGATCGCGCCGAAGCCCGCCAACAGAATCAGCTCCAGCCAGCGGCCCCCCACCCATTCCCGCACCGCATCATTCTTTCGCATAGCCTAACTAATTCCTTATCAAAATTCAGTCCAGCCAAGTTTATCATAGCGTTATCGCTACACGAAGTCTCCCACATCCGATTGGGAGCGCGCCCGGAAATTGATTCGAATCGGCGTGCCCTCAAACGGATACACATCGCGAATACGATTCTCGATATAGCGCTCGTAAGAGAAGTGTACCAGCTCCGGGTCGTTGACAAACAGCACGAAAGTCGGCGGAGCCACTTCCGCCTGCGTCGCGTAGAACATCTTGAGTTGCTTGCCCCGGCGACTGAAGGCCGGCCGCGCGGTCAGCGCCTCGCGCAGCAGCCGGTTGAGATCGCCCGTCGGAATGCGCAGCTTACGCTGTTCAGCCAGGCTCAATGCAAGCGGCAGGATCTTGCTCACCCGCTGGTGCGTCAGCGCCGACACGAACAACACCGGCACATAGTCCATGAAGCGTAGCTTGTTCCGGATATCGGCGGTGAAATCGGCGGAGGTGTTCGTCTCTTTGTCCGGCACAATATCCCATTTGTTGACGATGACCGCCACACTCTTGTACGCTTCGAGGATGAAGCCGGCAACGTGCGTATCCTGCGCGGTAATGCCCGCAGTGGCATCCAGCACGAGGAGAACGACGTCGGCCCGCTGCACTGCATTGAGAGCACGCATCACGCTGAATTTCTCAACGCCAACTTCGACCTTGCCGCGCCGGCGAATGCCCGCGGTGTCGATCAGCGTCACCTTCTGGCCCTGGAAGGTCAGGTCCGTGTCGATGGCATCGCGCGTTGTCCCCGGAATCGAGCTGACGATCGACCGCTCTTCCTGAATCAGCGCGTTTAGCAGTGAGGACTTGCCCACGTTGGGCCGACCCACGATGGCGATACGCACCGTGTCGGGCGCAACCTCTTCCTCCACAAACTGCGGAATCTGCGCCACGATGGCGTCGAGCAGGTCGCCGGTGCCGCTGCCGTGGTGTGCAGAGACCGGATACGGCTCCCCCAGGTTCAGCTCGTAGAACTCCAGCGCAGCCTGCCGCCGTGCCTCGTTGTCCGCCTTATTAACGGCCAACAGGACAGGCCGGCCCGAACGGCGCAGGATATCAGCGATATCTTCGTCCGCGGAAGTCAGCCCGTCGCGGGCATCGGTGACCAGCACCACGACGTCGGCCTCCTCGATGGCGACCTCGGCCTGCTGGCGGATCTCACGGGCAAACTCGCGCGATGACCCGCCCAGTGCCTCGGGCTGATCGCCCTTGCGGACCGCCTTGTCGGTCAGGGCGACATCAACGCCTCCCGTATCCACGAGGATGAAAGAGCGGCCCGTCCACTCGGTCGTCTCGTACAACCGATCACGAGTCGTGCCCGGCTCGTCCTGAACGATGGACAGCCGCTGGCCGACCAGGCGGTTGAAAAGCGTGGACTTCCCTACATTCGGCCGCCCGACGAGGGCGACTACCGGCATACGCATCTGACTTACCCAACCTCTCTCTTAAGGACTGCGTGTCGCCTGCGACGGTGGCGCAGCATCCTCCGGCGCACCGGTCGGTGTGCCGGCCGGCGCCGGTCCGATGGTCACTTCAACCGTCTGCGGCGCAATCCCTTCCACTCGAATATCGCTCGGGACCGGCACCGTCGGCTCGAGCACATGCACTCCCGGCCCCAACCCCGACAGGTCCAAGATCACGGGCACTTCCTCGGAGCCCAAGTCCAGCAACTTCGGCAAGGGCCCTGACAAGAACACGCTTACAGTATCGAGGGTCAGCGTATACGCTAACCCTGGCCCCAGGCCCTGAATCGTTGGCTTCGTGCGGACGGTCTGGACACCCGTTATCGGCACGATACTCACCTGAACGTTCGCGCTCTGCGTGCTCAACGCCGAGACGCTCTCCGGCAGCTTGAGCGGAACCCGCTCGATAACATCCTGGTTCGCGCCGCTGATATCGACAGGAACCGTGATATACCCGCTCAACTCCGAGATCACCAGCGGGTCGCCCTGCACGGTCACCAACTGGGGGTCTGCCGACACCGCACTCACCGTGTAACCGGTTTCAGGCGTCCCGACCGGTTCGACCAGGATTGCGATTTCCCGATAGCCGGGAAGCTGCACAATCGGCACCTGCACGATTACATCACGCGGGGCGACATTGACGAACCCAACCGTTTCGCCCACGGGGTTGCGCGGAGTCACGCGCAAGCTACGCTCGATGGAGGACCGTGCCCCCCGCAGGTACACATCGACGGCTGCCGACTCAACCTGATCCACCAAGGGCGCTGAACCGCTGATGAGCACCTCAGTTGGTGTAATGACCGGCGTGTGCCAGGAATAGCCAAACGCCGTCGCATCCATGATATTAGCCTGAACCGTGACAGATTTCTGTTTCCGCTCTTCCAGGCGCACACGGATTACCGGCGGATCCACCGCGATGACCTGCACCTGCGGGTCCGGCGGGAGCACCTGGACTCGCACGTCATACTCGCCTGCGGCGAGGCCGGCCAGGTCCACCCACGCGGTGAAGGCCCGCGCCTGCAGATTTTCCCAACGTGACTTCGGCGCCCGAATCTCGATGCGCACTTCGCTCAGGATATCGCCGAAGACCGTCAAGTCCTCTGCCAGCCCCGTGCGGCTAACAGTGATGGGCTGCGCGAACTCACGCTGCGGATATTCCTCGCGCACCGCGACCACCCACACCAGGGCGGCCAGCACCAGCGAAAGAGTCGCTGACCCCAAACGCGACAGCCATGTCTTCATGGGTCCTATGTCCCGTTACCAAACAAGCGCCGGGGCCTATAGAAGGCCTGCAGGATTGTGCGGAGCCGCTGGCCATCGAGCCGGCGTGCGATGCGCCCACTCCGGGCCAACGATATGATGCCGGTCTCCTCAGACACGATAACCACCAGCGCATCGTTCTGCTCGGTCACGCCCACGGCAGCCCGGTGACGCGTGCCGAGCGAGCTATCGGCCAGATCGCGTTGCGTCAGGGGCAAGACGCACGCAGCTGCCACAATCCGGTCGCCGCGGATGATGACCGCGCCGTCGTGCAGCGGCGTGCCCGGGAAGAAAATCGTCAACAGCAGGCGCGCCGAGATGCCCGCATCGACGCGCTCTCCCGACTCGATGTATTCCTCCAGCCCGGTATCCCCTTCCAGGACCAGGAGCGCGCCTGTCCGTTCACGTGCCAGCGTCTCCACCGCCAGCACAATCTCGTGGATGGCCTGCTGAGTCGCCGTCTCCCGGCCACCCCGCCCCACAATCACCGGCGCGGTCCGGCCGAGGCGCTCCAAGGCACGGCGCAGCTCCGGCTGGAAGATGACCGGGATCGCGACCAGGATTACCGGCAGCGTGTTGCGCATCACCCACCCAAATGCCGTGAAGCGGCTGGCCGCGAGGACAAAAACCAGGGCGATCACGAGGATGCCGCGCAGCAGCGCCACCGCCTGGGTGCCCTGAAAGAGACGAAACAGCCCGTAAAAGATGAGCGCAACCAGGAGGATGTCAACCAGGCTCGCCCACGTAAACTGGGGGATGACCGCGCTGACTTCTGTCGCGATGCGCTCAATCAGGCCAACCAGTTGTTCCAGCACGCCCTACCTCTGTAGTCCTCGCAGGTGATGACGCTGCCTCTCAGCGCAGGGCAAAGGCAGCGACAAACGAAGCCGCCCACCACCAGGGCATCGCGCCGGCCCATGTACCGGGGCGCACACGCGCCAGCCAGAACGAAGGTGCAGCCAGCAGAGCCGCGACAAAGGCAACGGCCCAGGGCTGCCTGAGGCCCACCAGGACGCCGATGACGGCCAACTGACCACACCAGGCCAGCGCCGGAGTCACCGACGGCTGCAACTGAGCATTACGTCGTCCCCGGTACATGCCCCATTGCAGGACTGTAAAGGCTGCGGCCAGCAACAGGGCGGGATGGACTGCAGCCCAGGCGCCTCCCCCTGTCCTGTCTGCCAGTTCGCTTGCAGCCAGCGTCACCCCCAAGAGCCAAGGCCACCCCACATCCAGCAGGGCATGCGCCAGCGCAGGCAGCTCACCGCTCCGCGCAATCGCTGCCGCCGTCCAGATGGTTGCCAACACAACGACCGTCAGCATGACCGCGGGCCATCCTAGCAACAGGCTCAGGACAAACGCCAGCCCACCCACTACCAGGACGCCCTGCCACGCGCCCGTTTGGACCCGCGTTGCCGGCGCCGACGCACCCGACTCTGCAAGGAACACCATGTCAAGCGGGTGTACAGGTGTCAGGGCCGCCAGCCACCGGGCCAACGGCGCATCAGGCTGAGCGTAGGGGAGCATCCCTGCCGCGGGTGCGACCCGCGCCGGAGGCACAGTCAGGGAAACGGCAACGGGGACGACGGGGATCACCTGTCGGATGGCGCCCCAGGCCAGGTCCGCCAGCACTGCCGCGGTCAACACGCGCAACAACGCCGCGGCATCCGGCCTCAGCGCCCCGACAGCAACTGCACCGGCTACTACCGACCAGGCCGGCCCCAAGCGAAATACAGCGCGGCTGACCGCGAGCCGCATACGCACCAATGGGCCGCTCTCAGACAATTCCCTTTCGGACACGCAACTATTGTAACCTGCCCTGGAAGCCCGGTCAAGTGCACGCGTCAGGTCAGCTACAATGTTACCGATCGCATCGCGATGGGCTCAACCCATAGGCGAAAGCGAAGCCATCAGCCCTGTGCGGCAGGCTGTTTCGTGCGCCCTAACCATGAAAGCTCCGGCAGCTCGCCGAAATGCTGCCTGAAGACGCGATAGTAAAGCAGCTCTTCCTTGGTTCGCAAGAGCCAGCCATTTGGCAATCGCGCCTCCCGGCTAAAGTCCGCATCGCTGATCTGCTGATCGGCAAACTCAGCCATTATCTCGCCGACACCAGTCCCTTCCCAGAACTTGGCTTTCTTTCGCCATAACACCTGATCCGGCAGACTACCATCCAACGCATGACGCAAGATCCACTTCTCGACACCATCGTAACGTTTGTACTCCGGTGGGATGCGCAATGCATACTCCACCACGGTGGCGTCGGAGAACGGCACGTAAGCCAAAATACCGTGCGCAGAAGCACAGCGGTCCACCCGCTGGAGAGCGGTATTATGCAGGCGCCCCAGGATGTCCAGCAACTCACCGGATAGGTGCTCGTCCGGCACCGCGTTGAGATAGCTATAGCCGGCGAACAACTCATCACTCGCCTCGCCCGACAAAACCGCCGGCACATAGCGAGCTGCTTCGCGCGCGACGAGATAGTTTGTCAGCGATGAGCGCACCAGAAGAGCATCGAAAGACTCAAGGTGATATACAACTGCAGGCAATGCTGCCATCAGCGTTGCGCGATCAACCAGCAGTTCATGATGCACAGTTTTCAGGTGCTCGGCAGCCACGCGAGCCGCAGCGACATCCGGTGCGCCCGCTTGGCCAGCCACAAATGTGTGCATGCTCTTGATGTGCGGGCGCGCCAGGGCCACCATAGCGCTCGAATCGACTCCACCCGACAACCAACTCCCCACAGTGCCATGTGCGATACGGTTTTCTACCGCCCGTTCCAACCGCCGCCGCAACTCCCTGGCCACAGCATCACGGTCCGCGGTCAACATGGGCAGCCTGCGCCTGCGGGCCATTGGTTCCACCCGTCCATTGCGCAACCGGCTGCCGGGCGGCAGTTCGCGAATCTCCGTGGTTTGCGGCAAGAGAGCCTTCACTTCGGATGCGAAGCATAGCTCACCCGCAGCATTGCGGCCATAGTACAGAGGAGCGACGCCCAACCGGTCACGCTCCAGCACCAGTGTGCCGTCCATGACTGCTGCACTGGCCCGCCGGCCCGCCGGCACCTGATCACTTACAGCCACTCCTTGTGCGTCCGTCACAGCCGGCACCTGCGCTTGATTCCACACCATACCCAGGGTAGCACCCTGAGCCTCTCTAATCTTCCGTCCGGCGGGGCCACGATGCGCGAGCTTGGACAACATCACGCTGACTTCGCGGTGCCTGCCCCGCGCGGCAATTCCTGCAATCCCTGACATGAATGTTCCTTTCCACTTGCCTTAGATAGCTCCCAAAAGCATCTCATGGATTTGTCCTTCACAAGATGGTTGGCGAACGGGGTGCATGATATCACATGTTAGTGAGACGCGCAATCGTCCCGGTTGGCGAACCCTGCTGCAGGGCTCGCCAACCGGGACGATCTATTCGGAGCCTATCGTTATCCTGGGGTGGAGTGTGACCCGGTTTCAGGCAGCATCAAGTGTCTCAAGTAGCCTGTTATAGCGTAGCTCGACAGCTTGCCGATCCTCTGGGACAGCAACATTGCAGAGGGTATCCTCCCCGATGATCCTGGCCTGACGCATCAGCGCCGTACGGCCCGCCTCAGAGGTCACATGAGGAGCCATCAGGGCTAAGGTCTCCAGCAGTCGAACACGAACTGACACATTGCAGGTCGCGTTCCGCCGTATCTGATCAAAAGCCGTATCCAGCGCACTGGGGAATGTGACGGGGTGCTCGATGACGATGCGCAGCTGCCCGGCATCGTCGTAGCGACACGCTGAAGGGAACTGCTTCCTCGCCAGGTGCGTGAGCTCGGCGCCAAGCCAATCGATGCACGTAATAGCCGTATAAGGGTCGTTGATTCCAGGCGACAACGAGCGGACCGCAACTTCGACAAGTTGCTCGATCGCAAATTCCACATCTTGGGTTGTCGTGCGCTGTCGCCCGATGATGAACGCGCTTCGAATGTCTTGTGCGATCTCTTCACCGGGCAGATCCGGGCTCCAAACCTGCACCAGCGGTGCTTCCCGGCTGACAAACTGACCTGGACGGCGCAAGAGCCCCAGGAGCAGATGATTCTCTGCCGCCACTTCCAGCAGTGAAACCTGATCCACGGCCTGCAGATAACCACTCCGGGATGCCGAAATGGTATGCGACGGTCCCTTCATCGCTTCCCGGCAGTCCTCAAGCCGGTCTGCACGATCGATATCGCGGATGTCCTGTCCCAGCTCCTCTGGGAACAGGCGGTCGATGGCCTGGTGCAGATCCTCGGCCACGGCGCCAATGACGATCGGGGCCTGGATGGAAAGCGAGGCGTGGTGAAAGAAATAGATAAGCACTGCCAGGCTCGCCAGCGTGAGCAGAATCGCCACTGTCACCGATACATAGGGGACGAATTCCGTCTCGCCACTGCGCACAGTACGCAGCACCAGGACTCCATAGACGAATGTGGCCACAAAGGTGCCCAGCACAACCTGGTTCCCGGTGTCCCGCATGAAGTTGCGGAGCAGCCGCGGCCCAAGCTGCTGCGATGCCAGCGAAAGGGCTGTCAAAGTGATGGAGAAGACGACGCCGGCGACCGTGATGACAGAGCCGGTCACCGTCGAGAGGAGACTGCGCGCCCCCTCAGCACCTCCACTCCAGATGAAACCCACCTCTCTGACCCAGTCATATTGCACGCGACGATCGATCGCGATCGTAATGAAAGAGAGGAAGATCGCCAGGAGTGCCATTGCCGCGGGCACGAACCAGTAGCTGGACCGCATGTCTTCCCAGACTGCCACCAGACGGATTTTCAATCAGCCTCCCCAGGCCTGAGCCTCAACGACATCAACCGTGGCCTCTGCCCGAATCGAGTTAGAACTACCGCACCAAGACCCACTGAAACGGCCGCCAGCCCGACGAGGAAGCCGATACCGAACGGCAGCCGGGCGAGGAGCGTGAGGAGGAAGACACCAACCAAAGCCTCCGCGATCGCAGATGGCGTGCTGACCCGCAGCCAGCCCAAGAGCCGGTGGCCCAGCAAGGTACCCGCGGCAGACCAGCCAAACAGGAGGGCAACGCACAGCGCCAGCCACACCAGCAGCCCGAGGCCGCACGCGATGAGCAACAGGCCACCCGCCAACATCCCCAGCACCAGGGTCAGGAGCCCAACGCCTGCACTGTAGAGCGGCCGCCGCGCGCTGACTGCAGTCACGGTCCCCACCCGCCGCGGCAGCAGCGCGACCAGCCCCGCAGCAAGCAACGCCAGCATCAGGCTCAGGGCAAAAGTCCCCGCCTGCCAGCGCAAAAAGCGAGCCAGCATGGATGGCCCATCGGCTGCGAGAGCTGCGTCTGCAGCGCCCGGAGAGAGCTCCGGCAGCGGACGCGGCAGGGGCACTTGCGGCAGGAGGCTGCGCGGGCTGCCGAATGCCTCACCCCGCACAACGGCCCCCGGCTCTTGGGCCAGCGCGCCGCCGAAGGCGGCCAAGTCCCCCTGAATCACCGCGGCATCGGCCAGCGTCACCGAGCCTCCAAAAATGGTGAGTCCGCCTGCCACCGTGCCTGCAACGTGCAGTTCACCGCCGAAAACGACCACGTCCTGCTCGACCCGGCTGCCCGGAGCCAGCAATGCGCGGCCCCCGGTGACCGTCAGATGTCCGCGCAGCGTTTCGCCGCTCGCGAGCACGAACTCTCCGCCGAGAACCAACTTATCACCGGCGGGCGTCTGCGCGTGCGCAGTGGACGGCCAGCCCACGAAGACGCAAAGCAGGACGAGAAGCCCCGCAGCCATCTCGTGCCAGCCAAACGCCTGCCGGGCAGCGCTCTCAGCAGTCCCCCGGCCTGACCGGCCCTCATTCATGGCGCGCCACGATGTTCGAGAGACGGCCGCCCTGCGGTACCAGCCACAGCCAGACCATGCCCAGGCCGCAGGTCAGGCAGGCCAGACCACCGACGATGGCGGCCAACACCGGTGCACCGATGGAGTCCGCAGTCGCGACGACGCCGCGCAGCAACCCATTGAAGGCAGTGAGAACCTGCGCCGCGGTCGAAGCCAATACACCGACCTGCTGCAGGTTCGCCGTCAACCAGGCGAACAGGCCCGCGGCGGCCAACACGCCGAGGAAAGTGAGGGCGAGCCAGCCGAGCGCCAGCCCGGAGCCCAGCCAACGCACGCGGCGGCGCTGCAGCTCGCGCTCCTCCAGCCGCGCGGCGACCTGCCGTGCCAGGCTGGCCGGCGCCGCGACAAGCGGCTCCGCCTGCAGACGCCGGTCCATCTCCTGCCACCGGGCCCATACCCTGCGGCATTCGGCGCACGTCGCCAGATGCGCGTGCAGGCGAGCCAGATCGGCGGCTGCGACTTCATCGTCCAGCGCCAGCGACATCAACAGTGTATATTCACTGTGCATAGAACCTCACTCTGCTCCCGCGCGTTCAGCCATCTGCAAACGCGCCCGGTGGAGCCTCGACTTGACAGCCTGCACGCTCAAACCCAACACCTCGGCGATTTCACCATAAGATAAGTCATACCAATAACGCAAAATGAGCGGCATCCGGTAGACCGGTGCCAGCGTCTCGACTGCGGCCTGGACCCGGTCCCGGGTTTCCTGTCGCACCGCGAGATCCTGCGGGTCGGGTTGACCGCTGCGCAGGACATTGGCAACTGGCTCCTCATCCAGCGACAGAAATTCGCCCCGTCGCCGGCGCAGCCGGTCGATGCAGTAGTGGGATGCGATGGACAGCACCCAGGAGGAGAGCTTTCGATCCGGCTGGTAGGTGTGCAACTTCGTGTACATCCGCACGAAGGTTTCCTGGGTGGCATCTTCTGCCTCAGTCGCATTACCGAGCATCCGATAGGCCAGGTTGTAGACAGGGCCCTGATAGGCCTCAACCAACCGGGCAAACGCCTGTCGATCCCCG
Organism: uncultured Anaerolineales bacterium; assembly: GCA_964614645.1. Classification (GTDB taxonomy): domain Bacteria; phylum Chloroflexota; class Anaerolineae; order CG2-30-64-16; family CG2-30-64-16; genus MWBF01. Next base: position 23,815 of record CAZTMA010000033.1, on the reverse strand, counting down.
CCCCGTGCCTGCTCCAGCCAGTTGAGTTCCTGGTTATCCACCCGCTCTCCCGGATCAGACAAGACTGCCCGATCAGCCTGCTTGTGCCTAAACCATCCGCCTACCTTCCCATACGTATCTGTGCAGTAAAGGTTTCAGATTGCGCTGACCGCTGGATTCTTGGCCCGTTGGCTTTGCGCGACTATAATGCCTCCCGAGCATTACGATATGCGTTGCAATCTGTTTCACCATAGTTTAGCCCGCCCGAAGGAGGGTGCGCTTGGCTCTCAACCCCTATATTGCCATTGAAGGCGCCATCGGCGTCGGCAAGACGACCCTGGCCCGCATTGTTGCGGAGGCGGTGCAGGGTGAACTCCTCCTCGAGGTCTTTGAGGAAAACCCCTTCCTCGGCGACTTCTATGCTGACCGGGCACGTTATGCGTTCCAGACGCAGATATTCTTCCTGCTCAGCCGCTACCGCCAGCAACATCGCGTCATTGCGCAGACCATCGAGCACCAGACGCTTGTCAGCGACTACTTATTCGCCAAAGACTGGCTCTTTGCGCACTTGAACCTGACCGGCGACGAACTGGCGATGTACGAGCGTGTGCATGCCATCCTGGGCGAACAGATTCCGGCCCCCGCGCTGGTCGTGTATCTCAAGGCATCAACCGATACGTTGATGGGCCGCATTGCGTTCCGTGATCGTTCCTATGAGCGCCAGATGGAACGCACCTATATCGCAGATCTGCAACTGGCCTACGAACGCTTCTTCAGCGAGTATACGGCCGCGCCGGTCTTGACGATTGACACAGACGGGCTGGACATCGTGCACGAGCCTGCCGCGCGCACCGAGGTTGTCAACCGCATCAAGGATGCCCTGCAAAGCGACAGCTACCAACTTCCCCTGCCGGACATGGAGGCGACGCTCGCCGAACCACGCCTGCTACACCACGGCCGTCGCCTGCCCGACTTCCAGCGCTTCCAGCGCGCGTTCGATCGTGAAAAGGGTTTCATCGTCGACCTCTTCTTCGATTACATCTGCCTGACGGAGGAACTCGGTGAGATTGGCCGCGTGTTGAAGCGGGTCTGGCACCGGCAGGAAGAGCTATACGCGCAGGTCGGCAACCGATCCGAGGCCCATGACCGTGCAATGCAGACGGTCAACGCCGACCTCGAGGAAGAACTAGCCGACGCGCTGGCCTATCTGCTGAAAATCTCCAACGATGCAGGCATCGACCTCGAGAGCGCCTACATCAAGAAGATGGACCACAACTCGCGCCGGACCTGGCCGCCCGCCTGAGCACGGAGAAGGTGTTATGACCAAGCGATTCATCGCCATCGCAGGCAATATTGGCGTCGGCAAATCCACGTTGACGCGGCTGCTGAGCGAACGGTTGGGATGGGAGCCATTCTACGAGGCGGTCTCTGACAACCCCTACCTGGCTGACTTCTACCAGGACATGACGCGTTACGCGTTCCATTCGCAGATTTTCTTCCTCTCCCGCCGCCTGCGCCACCATCGCCGCCTGCTGGACTTCCCTGACTCGGTCGTGCAGGATCGCTCGGTCTACGAAGATGCCGAGATTTTCGCGCGCAACCTGTTCGAGCAATGTCACATCCTCCCACGCGACTATCATACCTATCGTGAGCTGTATGAGGTGCTCATCCAGTTCCTTCCGCCGCCTGACCTCGTGGTCTATCTGCGCGCGTCGGTGCCCACCTTGCTCAACCGCATCTCACAGCGCGGGCGTTCATTCGAGCAGAACATTGCGCCGGCCTATCTCGACCAGCTCAACTCCCTGTATGCAGCCTGGATGGAAGGCTTCAGGCTCTGCCCGGTGTTGACTGTACCTGCGGATGACCTGGACTTCGTCCACAATGGTGCACACCTCGACCTGATTATCGGCAAGATCAACGAAAAACTTAGCGGCAAAGAAGAAGTCATCTTTGCCTGATCGCAAGAGGAGCCAACTTTATGTCTAGCACAGCCAGCCCCGCCCTGCCCTGGTCCGATGCTCATCCCCTCTCCTTTGCGCCCCCTGGCAGTGCCGAGCCGGCCCTGCTCGTCGCCGGCGACGTCCTCCACCTGGTGTTTAGTGCGAATAAGACGCTTTACCATGCTCGCCTGTCGTTGGCCGCCGCCAGTGCAGAGTGGCAGCCACCTGCGCGCTTTGCAAGCGGCGAGGCTCCTGCGCTCGCAGCAACCCCCGATGGCAGGCTCCACTGCGCCTTTACGAACTGGTTCCTGGGCAATTGCGAGGTCTACTACGCGGCGTGGGATGGGCAGAAGTGGTCGCTGCCGCAGGTCATCTCGCGCACCAGCGGAATCTCGACCTCGCCCGCCCTGGCCGCCGACCCCGACGGCAGCCTGCACGCGGTCTGGGCCGATACCACCCCAGGACCATCGACCATCTATTATGGACGCAAAGCTGACGTAGCCTGGACGAGCAGCCCGGTTCCGAATGGGGCGGGCAGCTATCCGGCACTCGCAGTCGCCCCAGATGGCGAGCTCCTGGTGGCATGGCAAGACCGGTTGAATGCCTCCGGCGTGTTTGAGGTGTTCTGTGCCAGCCGCAAGACAGGCGTCTGGAGCATTCCACAGATTATCTCAGACACCCCCCAACGGCACTCTCTCTATCCGAAGCTGGCGTGCAACACGAATGGAAATTGCCACATCGTCTGGCAGGAACAGTCAGGAGCCACTTATGTGATTCGTCGCGCAGAGCGTCTGCCGGGCGGCTGGTCGCCGCCGGGTGACCTGTCAGATCCCGGCACGGATTGCCGGCTCGCGCGCATCATGCCCCGTTCCACCAGCATCATCCAGGCCATCTGGGCCTGCGGTTCGCGCCTGCGACACCGGGCGCGGCCCGCGGAGCACCAGGCTTTCTGGTGGCAGACAGAAACGGCACAACCGCATTGCGAAGGCATCAGCGACCTGGCCGCCGCCCTCGATGGGAGCGGCATGGCCCACCTCGTGTGGAGCGCCTATAATTCAGGCAGCCAACGCCAGCTTTACTATGCCGGCCGCGACCCAGTCGCGATGCAGGGCATCTTCATCCCCATCGTTATCGGCTGACGCTGCTTGGTGAGCAGGTGAGCAGGAGAACAGGTGAGCAGGAGAAGAGGTGAACAGGTGATGTGCGCGGCGGCTGGAGTAGTCTTTCATTGTCACAGTCAGAGCCTCATCCGCAAGACCCCTGTCTCACGCTCTCACTTGTTCTCCTGTTCTCCTGCTCACCTGTTCATTTTGTGACCTTCGCCCAGGTGCTCAAGACGTGAGGCCAGACGCCGGTCAGCCGGCCGCCCGGCTGCGCCTTCGCCAAGCTGGCACGGAACGCAGGGGGATTTCCCTTGAAGGGCGGCAGGGTCAGGTAGCCAGCCCCTACCTCGCCCAACGTGTGCGCATCGCTACCTGCAGTCACCAGCTTGCCGTGTTCACGCGCCAATGCCTCTGCCCGGCGATTGTCGCCCGCGCGCAGACAGCGCGCATTGAAGACTTCCAGCGCGTCCACCTGCTCCATGATCGCCAGCGTGCGCTCCAGCCCCAGCGCGGACCCGCGCAGGCTGTCGAGCGGGTGCGACACGCTGATAACCGCGCCCTGCCGGTGGAGGCGGGCCAGCGTTTCCTCGATGCTCAGGCCGCGCGGCACTTCCTCCGTCACAAAGTAAGCGATCAACTCGCCGCCCCCATCCACCTCGATCTCCTCACCGACGATAATGAGATCGGGGGCGAGGGCATGCGCCTCGAGCGCGCCCGCGATGGTGTTGTGGTCGGTGACTGCCAGCCGCGCCAAGCCCACCGCGCGCGCCTGCTCGACCAGGTCGCGTGGCAGCGTCTTGCTGTCGGGCGATACGTGGGTATGGCTGTGCAGATCAATCCGCCACGGACCGCGCACCGGGTCAGTCCGCTTTGCCATGCCGTCTTCCGAGCATCAGGCCGCCCAAGGCCAGCGCGCCAAGCACTGCACCCGCCGCAATCATCGTCGTGCGCGGCTCTACACCCGGCATGACAATCTGGCCATCACCGTAGTGCCTGAACATCTGGCCCCACTTCGTTTCGGCGGCCGCGGCCACCCGTGGCCGGCCGACAAAGGGATACCAGTAGACGTTGTGATAGAAGTTGGAGGCGAAGTAGCTCCACGGCACAAGCGGCGAGCGCAACAACACATTCTCGAATGGCTTGAGCGCCCCATGATAGATGAGCTTCTGCCCCCGGCTGGCAAACGTGTCCTCCTGGACAAAGCCCCAGTCTTCGGCAGAAATATCGTAGCCGACGATCTCGATATCCCTCGGGTCGCCCACGCCCAGGCCCAACTCGTGTGCCAGCCGGATGAATTTCAGGTCCATCGGGTTGAAGCCCTGAATCTTAGCCGAGACGGCGTCGATGGCAACCTGGTCCGCGGACGCCAGGATAATGTCCTTCTCCCACCAGCGCATCGCGCGCGGCCCGGGGCCATCTCCGGCGAAGGTGCCGTCCATCACCGCAAACAGGCCTGAATGAATCTCCTGTTGGATGGCCAGCAGGTCCACGACCGTCTCGTGGATGACGCCGTGCGTCCAGTGGCGCTTCTCGTTGAGCAGCCCGCCGAAGGCGTTCTTCATCGCGCCCGTGATGGTCGTGAAGACGTGCGTCTTGACCGTGGGAAGCTGGATGATGTTCTTGTCGAAAAAGTACTCCGGAAGCAGGATGCCTTCGGGGAAGATGCGATCCAGCACCAGCATCGGGGTCTTCGGCGTGTAGCGCACCCACTGAATCTCCGGTTCGTACAGATGGACGTTGCGCACGCCATACTTGTCTACGACGTCCTTGTGCTTGTTGTTCTTCTCAGCTACATACGCATCCACCACGACGGTCCGGTTGTGTGCGCCGGACAGATCGCGGTAACCGTCGGCCTGAAGCTTGCGAATCACGCCCTCAATCTGCCAGGGCGTGCTCGAACAGGCCGGGTACCATGTCTGCCACGAAACGTTGATCTTCAGAATTGTCTCGCGGTCGCGCGGCAATGCTGCCTGGTAACCGGCCAGGTCCAGCAAGCGGCCATAGTCCTCAAGAACCGTCTCCGGCCGCGTTTTCAGGACTGCGACTTTGCCCTTGCCGGGGAAATCGCGCGGAATCATATTTACCTCCCATCACACGAAGCCGGGCCTATGGCAAACACCTGCTTCGCCCGGCGTCAGGTCCCCATGATACGCCGAAATGTCGCAAAAAGGAAACCCCCTCTCCCGTCATGCGGGAGAGGGGGCAAGGGGTAAGGACTACCCGAGATCGCCTTATTCGTCCTCAGACTCGACCCGGTCGCGCTTCGCCTGGGCGATGATGGTCTCGGCCACGTGCGACGGAACCGGCTCGTAGTGCGACAGCTTCATGGTGTAGAACCCACGACCCTGCGTGATCGAGCGCAGGTCAATCGCATAACGTTGCATCTCGGCCTGGGGCACCTGCGCGGTGACGATGCCCTTGCCGCGTGTCTGCTCCATGCCCTGCACGCGACCGCGCCGGGTGTTCAAGTCGCTCATGATATCGCCCATGTACTCCTCGGGCACCGTGATGCGGACGTCCATGATAGGTTCCAGCAACACCGGCCCGGCCTGCAGGAAGGTCTTCTTGAAGACTTCGCGGCCTGCGATCTGGAAGGCGATATCCTTCGAGTCCACCGGGTGCATCTTGCCGTCGTACACTTCACAGCGCACGTCCACGACCGGATAACCGGCCAGCGGCCCGGCGTCGAGCTGCGAGCGGACTCCCTTCTCGATGGAAGGGAAAAAGTTCTGCGAAACCGCGCCGCCGAACACGCGCGTCGTATCGAACTCGAACCCCGTGCCGCGCTCGACCGGCTTGATCTCCATGTGCACCTCACCGAACTGACCCGCGCCGCCGGTCTGCTTCTTATGGCGGTGGTAGTCGGATGCACTCCGGGTGATGGATTCCTGGTACGGAACCTTCGGCACTGAAGTGCTCAGACCGACGCCGAACTTGCTCTCCATCCGGCGGATAGCGAGATCCAGGTGCACCTCGCCCATGCCCATCAAAATCGTCTCGCTCGTGCCTGGCTCCATGTGCCATTGCAGCGTCGGGTCTTCCTCAGTCACGCGCGTGAGCGCGGGGCCCATCTTGGCCGAGTCCGCCTTGGTCTTGGGCGCCACGGCAACCGAGTACAGCGGGTCCGGATAGCTGGGCCGCGGCAGAAGCAGCGAGTGCGCCTTGTCGCACAGGGTGTCGTTCGTGCCGGTCGTGTTGAGCTTAGCAACGCCGCCAATGTCACCGGCGCTCAGGTCGGTGACAGGCAGTTGTTCCTTGCCGCGCGGGATGAACAACTGGCTGATCCGTTCTTCATGGCCGCCGGGCATGCTCCACACGCGGGAGTCGCCGCGCAGCGTCCCTGAGACCACGCGGTAATAGGAAATCTTGCCAACGTAGGGGTCCGCAACCGTCTTCCAAACGAGGGCTGCGAGCGGACCGGTGGCATCCGCAGGGAGTTCCACTGTATCACCGTTCGGCCGTTCCGCGACGACGGCGGGCCGGACGGACGGATCAGGGATGAAGGCGACGAGTGCGTCCATCAACGGCCGGATCGCGACATTGTTCGCAGCGGCCGCACAGAAGACGGGGATGATGGTCCCATTATTGATGCCCGTCCGAAGGCCGCGATTGATTTCCTCAGCCGTCAGCTCTTCGCCCTCCAGATACTTCATGATGAGTTCATCGTCGCCCTCAGCCGCGGCCTCGATGAGCTGCGTACGAGCGCTCTCAGCAGCATCGGCCATATCCGCGGGGATGTCAGAGGCGGCCGCGCCTTCACCCTGGTAGGCCTTCATACTCACCAGGTCCACGACGCCCTTGAACTCCGAGCCTTCGCCTATGGGCAACTGCACGGCCACAATGGTGCCGGCAAAGGCTTCGCGCAGGTTTTCGAGTACCTGCTGGAAGCGTGCGTTCTCGCGGTCCATCTTGTTGACCAGAATCGCACGCGGCAGGCTACGCTCATCCAGGAAGCCCCAGCCGAGTTCCGTACCGACTTCAACGCCGGAAACCGGGTCAACCAGCACCAGCGCAGCATCGGCCACGGAGATGGCCCCCTTGACTTCACCGACAAAGTCAATGAACCCAGGCGTGTCCAACACATTGATCTTGACGCCCTTGTACTCGCACGGCACAACCGCAGCCATGACCGAGATGCGGCGCCGGATCGCTTCCTCGTCCCAGTCCGCGACAGTCGTGCCATCTTCGATCCGGCCCCGGCGCGTCAGCACACCGGTATTGAACAGCATTGCTTCGGCCAGCGTCGTCTTGCCCGAGCTGCCATGCCCAATCAGCACAATGTTGCGGATCTGTTCGGTGCTATAGTTAGCCATTACCCCTCCTTGGCAGGGTGCTTCCACGTATTCTCTTGATGAGCTATCTTTTGGTTTCGCTCTTATAAAGACACACCGGCCGGGCGGCCGGGGCGCAACTTACAACTTTAGGTCAACCAGTCCATTTTACGCACATTTGGCCTTACTGTCAAAGATGTGCCGTTGTACTGTCGCGTTACACCGGCCCGCGGCTCAACACGCCGGGAGCATCCACGCCGGCCAGCGCAAGGCCCCGCCGCTCCGCTTCATACACTATGCGCTCCTCATCCAGCGTCAGCAGCGTACGCCTGCGCATCAGCCAGTGGCCTGCAACCAGCAGATCGGTCACGTCGCTCCCGTCCGCAGCGTACAGAACCGTGGCCACCGGGTCATGTTGCGGCAGGAGATGCGCGGCCCGGCCATCCAGCAGGATCAAGTCAGCATAGCAGCCGGGCGTGATCTGGCCGCCGGGATAGAACCCGAGCGCCTGCGCCCCCGCCTGCGTCGCCAACCGGAGCGGCTGGTCGCCGGCAAGTACGTTCACGTTCCCGTTGCTGTGCCTGTGCAGCAAGAGCGCCTGCCGCGCCTCGCGCAGCATGTCCAGGCGGCCACCGAGCGCCGCACTCTCGGTGCCGAGGGCCACATGCACGCCTGCCGCCAACAGACGGGGCACGGGCGCGAGCTGCATGCCGGCGCGCATGTAGGCGGACGGGCACTGCACCACCGTTGCCTCGCGCACGGCCAGAATCTCGACATCCGCTTCGGAGAGCACGGCGGCATGAACGGCGAGCACCGGAACATCGAACACGCCGTTTTGGTCCAGCAGCTTGACCGGACTGACGCCATGCACCGCCCGCGAAAGCGCATCCTGGTCCGCGGATTCTGCCACATGAATGTGGATCCCCACACCCAGGCGCGCGGCAACTGCTGCGGTCCGGGCGAGGAACATCGGTGAGCAGGCGTAGGGCGAATGGGGCCCCAACAGCGTGCGGATGCGGCCCCCGGCTGCGCCCTGCCACTCCTCAGCAAAACGCGCAATGGCGGGCAGATCCGCGCCGATCTCACCCTCCGGCCCGCCGAACGCACACCATGCCAGGCTGGCCCGCAATCCGCTCTCGCTGACTACCTGGGCCACGCGGTCCATGTAGAAATAGTGATCGGCAAAGGCCGCGGTCCCCGACCGGATCATCTCGACCGCAGCCAGTGCCGCGCCCCAGTACACATCGTCGCCCGTCAGCGCAGGTTCCCGCGGCCAAATGCGCTCGTTGAGCCAGCGGTCAAGCGGCAGTTCTGCGCCGTAAGCGCGCAGCAGCGCGAGCGCGCTGTGCGTGTGCGCATTGCAGAACGCGGGCATGAGAATGTGCCCGCGCGCGTCGATGACCTCATCCGGTACAAAACCAGCCGGCACGTCCCCTACCCCGGCAATGAGCTCACCGGCGATTGCAACGTCTGCATCACGCAGCACCCGCTCGTTCTCATCGAGGGTGATGATATCGGCGTGACGTATCAATATTCCTGCCATAGCGCCTCGTTCCATGTATGGACAGGGTCCAGTCTACACCAGAACGCCGGATTCTGCGAGAATAGGAGTTTCGCGCTGGGGTGTGAAACGCGCAACTTGTGTCCCCCGGGCGGCTGGATTATAATCTCGCACAAGAACCGCCAGGAGTGCCCCATGGGTCAGTACACCAAACATGTTTTCGTCTGTACGTTCGGGCCGTGGTGCAGCCACGATGCCGACACCGCCGCGATCGTCAGGCGCCTCAAGCAGGCCGCCGGCGCGGCCGGGCTGAAGGGCATCGTACGGATCAATAAGGCGGGCTGCATGAACCAGTGCGGGCACGGGCCGATGGTGGTGGTCTACCCCGATAACCATTGGTACGCGCATGTGACGCCCGAAGATGCGGAGGAAATCGTCGCCATCGACCTGGTCGCCGGCCAAGTAGTGACGCGACTACAGTATGAGGCTCCTCCTGGCGACAATAAGGACCTCTCTCGCTATCCGGCGGAGCTGGTGGCCGCCGAGCAAGCCAAAAAGCAGGATTCCTGAAGGGCATGACGGCTCCACAGACTCCAACCACCCAACTGTTGCTGATTCGCCACGCGCAATCGCTCCACAACCGCAATGGCAGCAAGACCAGCGGCGACAGCGGTTTGACTGAGCTGGGCTGGCACCAGGCTCAGTCGCTCGGCGATTGGCTTGCGCGCACGCAGCACGTCGATGCGGTCGTGTCGAGTTTCGCGGTCCGAGCGCGGCAGACGGCAGAAGTCATCGCGGAACGATTGGGCCTGCCCGTTGAGCTGCATGAAGGTCTGGAAGAAGCGGATTTCCCTTACTGGGAGGAGCTGCCGGCCCGCCAGGAGTCCCCGCTGGCCGCCTGGAAGGGGAACTGGCAGCCCGACTCCGAAAATGCGCCCCTGTATGCCAGCTTTCGCGCACGGCTCTACCTCAGCCTTGACCGGCTGTTTGCCGCGCACCCGGGGCAGACGGTCGTCGTCGTCACGCACGGCGGTCCCATCAGCACCATCCTGCGCAGCCTGTTCGGCGGCCATTACATGACCATCTTCACGGACTTCAGCAGCCTGACGCAGTTGACCTGGGAGACCGACCACTGGCGGCTGGTCGTCCACAACTGCACGGCGCACCTGAATTCGCCGGTCGTTCCCAGTCCGGCTGTCGGTGCGCCGCAGGACTGGTCAGCTCCCTGGGCCGATGGTCAGCAACTTGAGGCCGTGATTCGGCAGCACGACCGCGTGGCCCGCGCACGGGCCGAGAGCGCCTTCCCGACCGAGCGTGAACTGAACGAGATGCTGCGGTTGGCGCGACCTGCCGCGGAGGACCGGGTGCTGGATGTGGGCACCGGCCGCGGCAGCGTGGCGATGGCCTTTGCACCACATGTCGGTTCGGTCCTGGCAGTTGACGTTTCACCGGCGATGCTGGAACGCGCGGACGCAGCGCGCCTGGCACGCGATATCCGCAACGTGCATTTCCGGTTCGGTGAAATCGGCTCGCTCGCGCTGGAGGATCGCAGCTTCGAGATTATCGTCAGTCATGACCTGCTGCACTATCTGCGCGACCCGCAAGCCCTGCTGGCGCGGCTCCGAGCGTTGTTGGCCCCTGGCGGCCGCCTGCTTGTCGACCAACTCATCGGCTCGGATGACGCGGTCAAACGCGCCACGCAGAATGCCATCGAGCTGCGCCGTGACAGCGCTATTACCGGTGTGCCCAGTATTGGAGAACTTGAGCGGATGCTGGCGGCCGCGGGGTTCGGCATCGAGACACAGGAACGCTATACGGTGGGCCGGGAGTTCGAGGAATGGCTGGCCGAAGCCGCAGCCGACGACGCGACGCGCGGTGCGGTACGTTCGATGCTGGAAGCAGGACTGGAAGCAGACTCTGCGGGCCTGGCAGCCCGCCGCGGGCGCGACGGCCAGATCAGCCTGACACAGACGCGCCTACGGCTGCTCGCCATTCCCACGGCCACCCCAGCGTGATCGTTGGGCTGGCCGGCTACTCGCCGCCGAATGACGCGACCAGTTCGCGCCAGATGCGCACGAGCAGCGGCTCCTCAGTCGGCCCAGTGGGCAGCGGCGTAGGAAGCACCTCGGGCAGAAGCGGCGTCAGATTCGGTCTCGGGGTGCGTGTGGGGGTCGGCGAGAGCAGAGGCAAATCATGCAGGATGGGTACTGCGTCTGCGTCAGCCACCAGTAGTGCCGAGCCTGCCTGGCCCAATGATACCTCCGGCAGCGGTGTGGCAGGCTGCGACTCAAGGTCGAGCGCGGCAGTTGCAGTCATGTTGACCACCGGCTCCGGGGTTGCCAGGACTGGCGTGACGAGCGGCGTAGGCGTGGTGACCACCGGCGTCAGTGGCGTAGGCTGGGGCGGGCCCGTAGTAGGCGTTGGCATGGGTGTCGGCGCACCTGGGTCGAGCGTCGGCGGCGCCAGCACCGGCCGGCCCGGCAGCGGACCGGGCAGACGCGTCGGCCAGCGGGTTGGCGCAGCGGGATTGTAAGTGGGCGTAGGGGTCGGTGCGCTGATCGCGAGGTCGTCCGGCGCCACAACGAACCGCGTGGGCACCAACCGTGCGGCAGCCTGGGCTGCCGCACTTGGATCGTTATCGGCGGGGTCTTCTAAGACCGTCACGCCATCCAGCGGACGCCTCATGCCCCAGATTTGACCCAGCTCGTAGCTGATGTCCACCGCCCAATTGCGGGCCAGCAGGGGTATGACATCCTGTCGCCGCGCGCAGTCCACGACAAGGAAGGGGCCGACCGGTTCACCGCCAGGCGGCTGGAGCCACACCTTCCGTCCGATGTCGCCCGCACGCAGCAGCGCCACTGCGCCGACGCACTCCGGGCAGTGCGCAAGCTGCCCGCTTGCCTCGCGGCGCCACTGCACCGACTCCATCAGGCCTGCGGCATAGTAAGTCGCCAGCCCGGTCAGCGGCAACGCGGAACGCTCCCAGTAGCCCGGCACGATATCCTGCCAGTCGGGAGCCAATTCCTGCCCATGCGCCGGCCCCACGGCCGCCAGCAGCACCAGGCACAGGAGAAGCAAGCTATACTTTCTCACGATGTTCATAATTATACATCCCTTGCAAGGACGTGTAAACTGGTAACCTGATGCACAGACAACTACCATGCGACTAGGTTTCGTCGCCAAGCCACTTGCCCGGCCAGAACTCAAGAGCCATGACAGCCGCCGCTGGCAGAACGGGCCACACCTGCGGGTAAGCCTGGCCTATCTGCGCGACGTTTTTGGCTACCTTGCTGCGGCCGACATCACCATGTACCGGATGTCGTCCGAGTTGGCTCCCTATGCAACGCACCCTGATATGCCACAGTTCCATCGCCAGGTCACGGAGAGCCAGACCGAACTGGAGGCAGTGGGTGCGCAGGCCCGCCTGGCGGGCATCAGGCTGTCCTTCCATCCCGGGCAACACATCGTGCTCAATTCGCCCGACGACCAACAGGCGGCACGCAGCGCCGAGGATCTGGCCGTGCAATCCAGCATCCTGGACGCGATGGGTGCGAGCCGTGAGGGCGTCGTCGTGGTGCACGCTGGCGGCGTCTACAACGACCTCGCGTCCGCACGGGAACGGTTTGTGCGCCGCTACCTGGCCCTACCCCAGCCTGTACGCACACGACTCGTGCTTGAAAACGATGACACCCGCTTCTCCGTAAGCGACGTCTTGTGGATCAACGAGCGCACCGGCGTACCCCTGGTGTTCGACAACCTGCATCACCGCCTGCACAATCCGGAGGGACGCCCCCAGGCTGAAGCGACTGCCGCCTTCCTGCAGACGTGGCCCGATGGGGTCCGGCCTAAGATGCACTTTAGCTCGCCGCGCACCGAGTGGATCGTAGAGGAGCGCGGCGAGGGCCAGCCCCCTGCTGTGCGGCGGCCGCGCTGGTCTTACCATTCAGATTATGTCAATCCATTTGAATTCATCGACTTCCTGCGCTGCATCGACGGCGCGGGGAGACTGCCGGCGCCCGATTTCGACGTGATGCTGGAAGCGCGCGCAAAAGACCTCGCACTGCTGCAGTTACGCGCAGACCTTGCCCGTTTTGCGCCCGACCTGGCGGCCCGGCTGGAGCCAGGTATCCTACCATCTTGAGAAGCGACATGTGTTGTGCTCGCACGTCGCCGCTGCAACGCGCGGTCTACGTGGTCCCGATGATCATCTGGCTGCTGACGGTCGTCCTGCTGTCTCCAGCGACCGTTCGTGCCCAGGGAACCGGCCCCGGCGCTCGCCAGATCTACCTGCCTGCAGTGTACTCAGGCCCGTCAGCAGCCAGCCCTGTTTGTCCGGCAACCGGCGCGACCTACGAGACCATCCCGGTGGCGCCACCGCCCACTGATCGTCCGGCGGCCCAACACGCCGACTTGAACCTGGCGTTGCGCGGCTGATCCGCCACGCACGCAGTCATGACGCTTGTCGAGATCGCCGGCGACACCCACAGCGACCCGCCCCAGTTGCGCGGTCTCTTTGCTGACCATCGCACACCGGCCTTCACCTCTGCGGCCCAGGTGTATGACTGGAACTGGGCTTGCGGGCCCGATGGCTGCCGTGGCGCGCTGCTCACGTCACCGGCGGTGACGCTGCTTGGCCTCGCTGCGCGCCCCGGCGAGCAAGTCCGGAGCCCATCGCGCCTCGCCCCCGTTTACGGCGGAGGCTATGTCGCGCTCGTCCTGTATGCCGAGGAAAGCCGCATCACACTGAAGTACACGCGCGAGGACAATGTCATCAACGGCTATACGGTGCATCTCGAACGGGTATGCGTGGACCCTGTCCTGCTGGCGCTGTACCGGCAAGCTGATGCGACAGGTCGCGGCCGGCTACCCGCGCTGCGCAACGACCAGCCGCTGGGCACGATGCAGCAAGGCGAACTCCGTGTGGCCGTCCGTGATACCGGCGCCTTCATGGACCCCCGATCGCGTAAGGACTAGTGGCAGCGGTGACCGCGCCCGAAGCAGACAGCAGCGTCCTGGTGGTCGTCGTTAACGACCCACGCGACCTGAAGCACGCGCTCGAGGACGGCTGGTATCGCATCCCCTTGGCCCGCGCACCATCCCGCATCGCTGTGGAATACCTGGCCTTCTACCAGACAGGGGCCTTTCCGGAGGGCGAACGCTGGCTGGTTCGCTGGTATGCCCCTGTGCAGGATTACCGCATCGTCGAGAGGCGTGAACTGCTGCCTGACGAACCAGATCACCCACGCGTGACCGAGCGGTACTATCGCGTCGGCCTGGGACTGCCCAACGCGCTGCCCTCTCCGATTCCCAGTCGCCGCCTGCGCCGCATCGCATTCATCCCGACCACCCTGACCCGCCTCTTAGCCGCACAGGAGATCAACCACCTGTGGGGCAAGACGGACCTACAGGAGCGCATGTGGACTGCTCTGCAGCAGGCCGGGCTGGACCCCGAGCTCCAGTGCGAGATCGCAGAGGGACCGACATCGTACACGGCCGACTTCGTGTTGCCATGCTGCCACGGCGACATCATGGTCAAGATCGTGCAGCCAGGCGAGATAGCGTTTTCGCTACACGAAAACAATCCAATCGTTTACTATCCGGGCGTGGATTCTCAGTCACGCAGGACTCACATCGTCATTCAATCTGACGGCAACGACTTAAGAGATTTCATCAGACAACTCCAGGCTGAGGTCGAGGAGCAAGGAGGAATGGTATGAGTTTTGACTTCGATCGCGTCGTCGAGCGCAGGCAAACAGACAGCGTCAAGTGGCGCTGGTACGACGAGGATGTGCTGCCGATGTGGGTAGCCGATATGGACTTCCCGGCGCCCGAGCCGGTCATCGAAGCACTTCGTGCCCGGATAGACCATGGCGTCTTCGGGTATGCCATTGAGCCGCCGGAGCTGCGAAGTGCATTGACAGCCTGGCTTGCCCGGCGCTTCAGCTGGCAGGTCGCGCCTGAATCATTCGTGATAGTACCGGGCGTCGTATCGGGCTTCAATATCGCCTGCAGGGCGGCCGGCCAGCCGGGTGACGGCGTGCTCGTCCAGACACCGGTCTATCCTCCCATGCTGAACGCGCCGGGCAACAGCGACCTGGTGCGCCAGGACATGCGGCTGACGGAGGAAGCCGGCGGGCGGTATACGGTGGACGATGCGCTGATGGCGACCACCATCACCGACCGAACGCGGCTGTTTTTGCTGTGCAGCCCGCAGAACCCGACCGGCCGCGCCTTTACCGAGGGCGAACTGGGCCGCATGGCCGACCTCTGCCTCACTCGGGGGGTGACGATCGTCTCCGACGAGATCCACTGCGACCTGGTTTATCCCGGCACGCAGCACCGCCCCATCGCCGCACTCTCTCCCGAAGTAGGTGCGCAGACGATCACACTGATGGCCCCCAGCAAGACATTCAACATCCCGACGCTCGGCTTCTCCATTGCGATCATCGAGAGCCGGGAGATGCGTAAGGCATTCAGACGCGCGATGGGCGATATGGTTCCGCACGTCGGCGCGCTGGCGTACACGGGTGCGCTGGCCGCCTACACGCAGGGCGAGCCGTGGCTCGACGCGTGCATCGCCTACCTCGCCACCAACCGGGATTTCCTTGCGCAATATGTCGCGGAGCAACTGCCGGGCGTGCGCATGTGGACGCCGGAAGCCACCTACCTGGCCTGGCTGGACTGTCGGGAAGCGAAACTGCCGGAGGACCCGTACAACTTCTTCCTCAAGCGTGCACGTGTGGCGTTGAACGACGGGGCTACGTTCGGCGAGGGCGGCGCGGGCTTCGTGCGGTTGAACTTTGCTTGCCCGCGCGCGACGCTGGAGCAGGCGCTGGAGCGGATGCGGGCCGCGCTCGCCGCCAGCTTGCCGTAATCCCCGAGACCTACAGACAAGAACAGAGGCGGCATCTAGCGATGCCGCCTCTGAGTCTCATCATATCCCAGAGAGGACTTGAACCTCTGGCCTCTTCCTCCGCAGGGAAGCGCTCTATCCACTGAGCTACTGGGACGTATTCACCCCTTAGGGGGTCAGGCGGGGAGGGAGGGATTTGAACCCTCGAAGGGAGTTTAAGTCTCCCTTACCCACTTAGCAGGCGGGCGCACTCGACCAGGCTATGCGACCTCCCCAGGGTCAACTATGTGCTTTTCTGGCGGAGGGAGAGGGATTCGAACCCCCGGTGACGTTGCCGCCACAACGGTTTTCCTTACCACACTCGCTTTCACGAGCCGCCATGCGTTGTGGTCTGGACCATATCATCACCATCGCAGGTGTCTCGCGTATGGCCTCTGAGGAGCCTGCTCGGATCTTCCAGCTCACTAATCACCCAGCATCTGCGATCTTCCTGCCGTGGTGATTCTCTTAGGTTCAGCTGCCCTCTCGACACAATCTCGTTGGCCTGTAGAAAAGCTACCTTATCAAGTGGTTCAATATAGACGGCCAGGACATCGCACTGAGATGGATCGAACTTGTGCACCACATTGCCAGTGCGATTCGAGCGTATGGACTTGATGAGCACTGGAAATGCACCATGCAAGGTTCGACTCGATGTTCCTTTAACCTGAACTCTTAGGAGCCGCTCGTCCTTATAGACCACCAAGTCAAAGGGTGCCTTACCGCCAAACTGTAGAAAGACATGGAACCCATGCTCTATCAGCTTGGCAATGACCTTTGCTTCAGCCAGGCTACCGAGTTGTGTGCGGAGATCCATCCAGAGCAGTTTCCTGCTGATAACCCATATATCAGCCCGATTGTTACCTTGCGGTACGGTCAGCTTTAGGGCTTCCCAGCATATAGCGAGATTCCATTTGCTCGTTCAGTTCCGAGCAAAGGCTCGATTTTCAAGACCGCCGCCATAAACCACTCGGCCATCCCTCCAGGGGAACGCTCCCCACGCACGGGTGCCAGTATAGCACCGTGCGTGGGGTATGTCAAAAAAACAGGGTCACGGCCCGCTAACCTCTAGCCGATGACCTCCAGCCCGCCCATGTAAGGCCGCAGAACCTCGGGCACGCGAATCGTCCCGTCTGCCTGCTGGCAGTTCTCCATCACGGCAATCATCACGCGCGGCAGCGCGAGCCCCGACCCGTTGAGCGTATGGACGTACTCCGGCCGAGCACCCGGCTCACGGCGGAAGCGGATGTTGGCCCGCCGGGCTTGGAAGTCCATGAAGTTGCTGCACGAGCTCACTTCCAGCCACTCCTGGCAGCCCGGCGCCCACAGTTCCAGGTCGTACTTGGCTGCCGCCGTGAAGCTCAGGTCGCCCGTACACATCTGGATGACCCGATAAGGGATGTCCAACCCACGGCAGACGGCTTCCGCATCCGCAATGAGCGTCATCAGCTCGTCCATCGAGGTCTCGGGACGCACGAACTTCACCATCTCTACCTTGTCAAACTGGTGGCCGCGCTTGATCCCGCGCACGTCCCGGCCCGAGCTCATCTTCTCGCGGCGGAAGCAGGGCGTGTATGCCACATGGTAGATGGGCAACTGGTCGCCGTCGAGGATCTCATCCCGGTACAGGTTAGTGACCGGCACCTCGGCGGTCGGGATCCACCAGAAGTCCTCCTCCGCGTCGCGATACAGATTATCACCGAACTTCGGCAGATTCCCCGTGCCCACCAGCACTTCCGCCTTGACCATGTAGGGCGGATAGATCTCGGTGTAGCTCTGGGTCTGCGTGTGCAGGTCCAGCATCCAGGCGATCAGCGCGCGCTGCAGCCGCGCGCCTGCGGCCTTGAGCACATAGAAGCGCGTACCGCTCAGCTTGACCCCGCGGTCGAAGTCCAGAATATCGAGCTGCGTCCCAAGGTCCCAGTGCGGCAGCGGCTCGAACTCGAACGTGCGGGGCGTTCCCTCCGTGCGCACGACAACGTTCTCGGTCTCGTCCTTGCCCACGGGCACGCTCGGGTGCGGCAAGTTCGGGATGCGCAACATCGCGTCCTGCAGTTCTGTCTCGACCTGCGCCAGCTCTTCATCCAGCGTCTTGATTTCGTCGCCCACTGCGCTCATATGCGCCTGCAGCGCCTGTCCCTCGTCACGCTTGCCGTCGCGCATGAGCTGGCCGATCTGCTTCGAGCCGCTGTTGCGCTCGGCGCGCAGCACCTCGACACGCGCCAGGATTTGTCGCCGCCGCTCATCCAGGTCAAGTGCCCGCTGCACAGGCGCATCGCCTGCATTCAGGGCGGCCATCGCCGCAAGCACGTCGTCCCGGCGTTCACGCATTAGCCTGATATCGAGCATTCCGTCCTCCCCAAAACAAATAGCGCCCCTCGTCATCCGCCGACCATGCCGATACATGGCAGGCCAGGGACGAGGGGCGCTCGTGGTGCCACCCTGATTCGCCGCGCCTAACCGGTCGCGGCCTCATGATCCCGGTAACGGCGGGGAGCCGGCTGCCCTTACTTGCGAAAGCATGAACTTCGTTCATGCGACGCGTTCCTGGCTGCAGCTCGGGAGTGGATTTCAGCGCCTGCGCCCGCCGCCTCGCACCGACCGGCGGCTCTCTGCAGGGTTATGGCGCCTACTTGTCTCCGTCAACGCAGTCGCAATGATAGCCCAACTGCGACTAAACGTCAAACGCGCCCGGAGTCGCGCAACTTGCTCATGCCAGCAAAAGCCCGTATCATCCCGTTGGTCCTACATCATCATCCGCCGTCACTACAGGAGCCGCCATGACCACAGCCGCCATCACCCTACGCCCGCTCGTAGCGCAGGACGCCCCTGCCCTGGTTGCGTTCTACAATAGCCTCAGCCCCGCGTCCATCCGCACATTCCGCCCGCTCGGCCTGACCACCACGCTGGACGTTTGCGAGAAGGTTGTGGCAGACGCGACTGCGCCCGCAGGCACACGCTATGACCTGGGGGCCTGGCAAGGGGGCACCCTGGTTGGCTGGGGCTATGTCAGCGGCCTGGATCAGGCCGAGCCCGAGTTCGGCCTTGGCGTCGCGGATGCGTGGCAGGGCCAAGGCGTCGGCAAGGCGCTCATTGACGGTGTGCTGGACCAGGCCTGGGCGCGCAGTTTGCCGCGCGTCTACCTGATTGCCGTCAGGGACAACACCCGCGCGATCGGGCTGTACAGCAGCCGGGGCTTTGTCCAGTATGGTGAGATGACCGGCGACTGGGACGGCCTGCCGTATGTCAAGATGGTTGTGGACCTTTAGGCTGCGTCGGAGGGCGGCTGTGGTTCATGTGCGGCAGCCCTCGCAGCTGCTTTCTGCGCCTCCGCCCTGCACCCGGAAGCCGATATCCATGCCAACGCTTCGTCGATCGAATCGGTCAGGCGCAGCAGTTGCAGGTCGCCGGGGTGAATGGTGGATTCGTTCACCAGCGTCTCACGCAGGAAGCCCTGCAACGGACGCCAATACTCCGTGCCCATGGCGATGACCGGGAAGTCGAAAATCTTGTCGGTCTGCATGAGCGTGAGCGTCTCGAACACCTCGTCCAGGGTACCGAATCCGCCCGGCATCACCACAAAGGCGCAGGAGTACTTCACGAGCATGACCTTGCGAACGAAGAAATGGTCGAACTCCATGAAGCGATCCATATACTCGTTCGCACCCTGCTCATGAGGCAGAATGATGTTCGAGCCCAGGCTTAACCCACCGGCCTCCTTGGCACCCCGGTTCGCCGCTTCCATGATGCCCGGCCCGCCGCCAGTCATCACCACATAGCCGGCCTCCGCCAGCCGGCGGCCCAGCTCGCGCGCCGTCTTGTAGTGAGGATGGTCCTCCTTGAAGCGGGCCGACCCGAAGACCGTTACACACGGGCCGCTGAAATCGAAGAATTCGAAGCCGCGCAGCATCTCGAGAAAGACGCGGATCGCGCTCTCCATGTCGGCAGCGCGATCTCGACGTCCAGAAAGAAAGGCACGCTCGACATCCTGTGCGCTCTGCAGCAGTGAGAGCTTCCCTGTTTCGCTTTGGGCCGGCAGCTTGACGGGCATAGTGTCTCCAACTGTAATGAAGCAGAGTCCGCATTCAGGGCTACCACAAGCCGTCTCAGAGAATGCGGACTCGAGATAAGCTATGACAGGATCAGGCTCAGACCAGCCTGGCGTCCAGGGTAATCTCGGTGGCTGCCAATGCCTTCGAGACGGGGCAACCCGTCTTGGCGCCTTCCGCGATCTGCTGGAACTGCTGTTCGTCGATCCGAGGCACGCTGGCATCGCACTCCAGGTCGATGCGGATGATCTTCGCGGCTCCGTCAACTACTCCAAAGTGGACCTTCGCAACCGTGTGCACGCGCTCCGGTGTGTATCCAGCCTTGGCCAGCTCATTGGAGAAAGCCATCGCGAAGCATCCTGCGTGAGCTGCACCGATCAGCTCTTCCGGATTCGTGCCCGTGCCCTCCTCGAAGCGCGAGGAGAACGAGTACTGGCCCTCGAATGCGCCGCTGCCAAACTTCATGGTACCGCGCCCGCCGCGCAGGTCGCCCTGCCACACTGCCTCTGCCTTACGTATCGCCATGTCATGCCTCCCAAAAATGGATTGGATCAACCACGGCCTGATTATAGCCGCAGCACAACTAATGACAGTTACCCCGAATACGTTCCACTGCTTGTGCAAATATGCGCGCCTGCTGCGGGTCAGCAAACACAGACGCGCCGCCGAACAGCTGCACGCCCCACCCCGGGTTCGGGGACGCTGCGATTGACAGCAGGCTGTCCGGAAAGTCAAGCACGTCCAGGATGAGCTGGACCTTTCGATCGGCGGGCACGAATCCCGGAGCCTCCGCCAGAAACTCGGCGCCCCATGTCGGACTGCGGCCGCTCTTCTGCGCGTAGATGAGCGGGGTGAAGACGTCGATGGACGGCGCAAGCAGCGCATAGTCCTGAGCGAAGATGCGCGTCAGTGCTCCGTCGTACTCGTCCGGCGTCCAGGGGCACATATACGCGCCGACGATGCACTCCGGCAGGTGCCGGCGAATCAGCCCGGCATATTGCGCGGCAAAGCCTGCAATCCGCTCGCACTTATGGCGCGTCCATGCCTCGCCCGCACGCTGCAGAATCTCGGCTGGCGTGTCGGCGTCGATGCCCGTACTTTCGCAGAATTCGGCGATACAGGCTGGACAGAAGCAGCTTTCCTGCAGGTCTGGCGCAGGCGTCTCGAACCAGCCCGCGTAGGTCAGGTAGTCAAGCCAAATCCCCTCCGGCCGAAACTCGTGCAGCCCTTCGAGCAGGTGCGCCTCGGTCTCGGCCAGGAACTCCTGCTGCGAGAGGCAAACCCCCTGCACAAGCCGGCCGTACCGGATGGGCCTGCCGTCGATCCCCGTGGGGATCAGCTCAGGCCGCGCGGCAAAATCGGCCCGGAAGGTCTTGAACTCGACGCAGGCCGCGAGATCGTGGCGGGCGGCCGCCTCGAATGCCGTCGGGTCGAAGCCGTGAAACCAGATGGCGTTCGCCCCATGTTCCGCCAGTTGTGCGACATGGGGCAGCGAGCTGCTGCCGTAGGGGCCGAATAATGGATCCATGCAACCTCCAGTTGCGATCATACACAGAAAACGGGTCTCAGGGCGAGGCTACGACTCGCGCAGAAACCTGTTTCACCTCAGCGACTCAGGCCCGCGGATTAGTACTCCACCTGCGCCGGTTCGTCTGGGTATTCCCAACCCGTCACCTTCGTGTCGCGCAGCCAGAAGAGCTCCCCCTTACCACCCTTCTCCGTCTCCTTGGCGTCGCGCTGCGAGCGCACGCGTGCCTCTTCGATCAGCTAGTCCAAGTCCGACTGCGAGGGCGGCTCATAGCGCGCGCCGATGGCTGCTATCTCGTCGATATGCTGGATGCTCTGCATGCCCACGATGGCAAGCGCCACGTTCGGCAAGCTCAACGAGTAGCGCAAGGCCAGTTCGCGCTGACCGATGATACCGTGCATCACTTCACTCATATCACAGGAAGCTGACATGTCGTGTCAGGTGGCTCACACTTTCGGTTGCGCGGCGTACCAATCGTCCGCGCGATTGTAGCTGGTTTGCGGAGAGAGGGATTCTAACAGGTGTGGTATACTCGAAACGTCGATTCACCGGACCCCTGAGGACATGCATGAATGAGACCACCACCGACATCCTTCCGCCACCGGCGGCTGCACTGCCAGTTCCGCCGCGGCACAAACGCTTCGCGAAGATCGGGCTGATTGTCCTCACCGTGCTGTGGGGCCTCCTGCTAATCCCAGCGGTCCTGTTCGCCCTGATGTCACCCTTTGCATTCGACAGCGGCACGTCGCCGGAGGCGTATCGCGTCTTCTACATGATGATTGCCTTCCCGTTCGTGCTCGTGGGGTCGCTCATCTTCGGCTGGGTGCTCTATGCGGTGCGGTTGTATCTGCCGGGTTTCCTGGCCGCACTGTTGCCGGTTGTCATCTTTTTCATCTACGCCTTCGTTGTGGGGTAACTATGAAACTATCTGCTTACGCATTAAGCGATGCCGCCTTGGCAGCAATCCCCTCCCCTGCCCTCGTGGTATTCGCGCCGCTGCTAGAACGTAACCTCGATGCCATGCTCGCGCTCGCGGGCACGCCCGAGCGGCTCCGTCCGCACTGCAAGACACACAAGACACGCAACATCGTGCGCCTGTTGCTGGAGCGCGGCGTCACGCGCCACAAGGCTGCCACGGTGCGCGAGGCCGCCATGTGCCTCGAAGCGGGGGCGCGGGACGTAGTGCTGGCCTACCAACTCGTCGGGCCGATGCTCGGGCAGTTCGCCGCGCTCGCCGCGCAGTACCCTGACGGCCGCCTGTCAGCGCTAGTGGACAACGTGCGGTCGGCCGATCAGCTTTCAGAGGCCGCGACCGCTCATGGCATCACCATCGGTGCGCTGGTGGACCTCGACACCGGCCTGCACCGCACCGGCCTGCCCGTGAGCGATAGCGCGGCTGCGCTCTACCGCCATATGACAGAACTGCCGGGGCTGCGGCCCGCGGGGCTTCAGTCGTACGATGCACAAAACCGCAACCCTGATCCGGCGGAGCGCCGCGCAGCCGTTCACGCGACCATCGAGCCGGTGCTGGACTTCGCCGCTGAGTTGGAACGCGCCGGTCTGCCCGTGCCGGAGATCCTGTGCGGAGGCAGCGGGACGTTTCCGTGCTACGCCGAGCTGGCGGGAACGACGAGCGCACCCATCACCTGCTCACCGGGCACGACCGTGTTCTGGGACTACGGCTATAGCCAGACCCTGCCGGATCTCAATGCGCACTTCACGCCGGCCGCACTGCTGCTGAGCCGGGTGGTCAGCCGGCCGACGCCGCAGCACGTCACGCTCGACCTGGGCACCAAGGGCATCGCGGCCGACCCACCGCTCGGTCGTCGCGGCTTGATCCTTGGACTGGAGGATGCGATGACCGTGCTGCACAACGAGGAACACTGGACGGTAACCTCCGAACATGCGGGCGAGATCCAGGTGGGCGACGCGGTGATGGTCGTCCCCACTCATGTGTGCCCGAACGCGAACCTTTATCCGCTCATCTACGTGATCGACAGAGACGGCGAGCTGGTCGCGCGCTGGGAGGTTGTCGCCCGGCAGCGCGCGCTTATATTGTAAGGAATTGCAAGGAGCTATTATGTCACGCATTGCTGAACGCCTGAAGGAACTGGGGATCGAACTGCCGGCCGTGCCACCGCCCGGCGGCAACTACGTGCCCGCGGTGCAGACCGGCAACCTGCTCTACACCTCCGGCAACGTGCCGCACGGCGCAGCGCAGCCGAAGGGCCGGGTCGGGGCAGACCTGACCCTGGAAGAAGGCTATGCCGCCGCACGCCAGTGCGCGCTGAACTGCCTGGCGGGCGCACAGTCCGTTATCGGAGACCTCGACCGCATCAGCCGGGTCGTCAAGGTGCTGGGCTTCGTCAACGCGGCGCCGGACTTCGATGCCTACCCGAAGGTCATCAACGGCGCGTCGGATGTGCTGGTCGAGATCTACGGTGATGCAGGCCGCCACGCGCGCTCAGCCGTCGGGCTGAACGTCCCGTACAACTTTGCGGCCGAAGTGGAAATCGTCTTCGAGCTGCGCCAGTAGGGATCCTGTAGATTTA
>CAZTMA010000032.1:0-40553 GCA_964614645.1 uncultured Anaerolineales bacterium | reverse complement strand
CGCTTCCAGGAAGTCGGCAAGGCATCGCCCATCTACGGCGGCATCGCACAGATGGCCGGCATCGAGGCTGTGGATGAGCTGACCGTGCGCTTCACGTTCGACGCGCCCGCAGCCAACTTCTGGAGCACCGTCGCGATGCCGTATGCCGGCATCATCAGTCCGGCATCGGCCGAAGCAGCCGCCGCAGCCGCGGACGGGGCTGCCGTGTTGGTCGGGACCGGGCCGTTCATGCTAGAGGAGTGGAAGGCCGGGCAGTCGATCAGCCTGGTGCGCAACCCGGCGTATG
Organism: uncultured Anaerolineales bacterium; assembly: GCA_964614645.1. Taxonomy (GTDB): domain Bacteria; phylum Chloroflexota; class Anaerolineae; order CG2-30-64-16; family CG2-30-64-16; genus MWBF01. Next base: position 40,267 of record CAZTMA010000032.1, on the reverse strand, counting down.
CGTGGGGCCCCGACCTGGTTGAGAACCGCGCCGCGCCGCATCTCGAACGCCAGGTGTTCACGCTGATTCCCGAGGCGAGCACGCAGCTCGCTGCGTTGGAGAAGGGCGAGGTGGATATCCTCTTCGTCAACAACCCGGCGCATAAGCGTACCCTGGAAGGCAACGCTGACGTGCAACTCCACGAAGCGGTCCTGAACAGTCTCATCTACCTTGGGTTCAACTGCAGTAAGGCTCCGTTCGATGACCCGGCTGTCCGCCAAGCGCTCTCACATGCGGTCAACAAGGAAGAAATCGTGAAGGTCGCGCTGGGCGGACTGGGCCAGGTTGCGGACGCCCCGCTCCCGCCGACCCTGCCAGGTTACTCGGCAGAATTGAAGGAGCACGCGCTGGCCTATGACCCGGCAAGGGCAGAGGCGCTGTTGCAGGAAGCCGGATTCGAGAAGGATGCGGCCGGCAAATGGGGTCGGGACGACGCGGCACTGACCGTTGTCCTGCTGACCTCCACCCGGGCGCCGAATGAGACCATCGCCACGCTGGTGCAGAGCCAATTGGCGGAGATCGGCGTGGAAGTTGAGACCCGGATGCTCGACTCCAAGGCGGTGATGGCTGCCACGACGGAAGGCGCGTTCGACCTGCTCCTCTGGCGCTACGACTGGAACGACCCGGACGCGCTGAACATCTACCTCGGCTCCGACCGCATCGGCAGCACCAATCGTGTGGCCTACAGCAACCCGCAGGTCGACGCCTTGCTGGCACAGGGTGCGCGTGAACTGGACGGGGCCGCGCGCGCGGCACTCTATGTGGAGGCGCAAAAGCTGATCCTGGCTGATGCGCCGTGGCAGCCGCTTTACTACCCAATCGACATCATCGCAACCGGCAAACGGCTGCAGGGGGCAGAGGTGGGCTACATGGGCCGCCTGCTGCTCAATGACGCGACCGTGACGGATTGAGGTTCTGACCTGATGTTCAAGCACCTGCTGCGCCGCCTGGGTGGGTCTGTGCTCGTGCTGGTGGCTGTGAGCTTCATCACGTTCGCCGCGCTGGCCAGCGCGCCGGGCGACGCAGCGGACACCCTGGCGGGCGATTCCGGCTCGCGCGAGCAGGTAGCAGAACTGCGTGCGGAGATGGGCCTGGACGGGCCGCTGCTCGCCCGGTACGGCACATTCGCCTGGGGCGTGGTGGCGCGGGGAGACCTGGGGAAGTCGCTCATCAGCGGCCGGCCCGTGGCGGGGCTGCTCGCCGAGCGCTTTCCATACACCGTGCTCCTGGCCCTGGCTGCAATCACGCTGGCCACTACGGCCGGAATGACGATCGGCGCCATCGCGGCCCTGCGCTCCGGCACGCTGATCGACCTGGGCATCATGGGGCTGACAGGACTGGGCATGGCCGTGCCGAGCTTCTGGAGCGGCCTGCTGCTGATCCTGGTTTTCTCGCTCAAGCTGGATTGGCTGCCCGTCGTCGGCGCAGGCAGCGCGCAGCACCTCATTCTGCCCGCCGTGACGCTGGCCCTGCCGACGACGGCGGTCATCGCACGCCTGATGCGCTCGGGGCTGCTGGAGACCCTGGGCAGCGACTATGTGCGCACCGCCCACGCCAAGGGATTGCCGCGGGGCGAGGTGCTGCGGCGGCACGTCCTCCGCAACAGCCTGCTGCCGGTCGTCACGCTGTTGGGTCTCTACCTCGGCCACCTGTTGGGGGGCTCGTTCATCGTGGAGTCGATATTCGGCTGGCCGGGGCTCGGCCGGCTCATCGTGCAAGCCATCTTCGACCGTGACATGCCGGTCGTGCTGGGCGCCGCGTTGACCATAGCCGCCATCTATCTGGTCATCAACCTCCTGGTCGACCTGGCGCATGCCTGGCTGGACCCGCGCGTCGCAGAGGAGGCGGTCTAGCGATGGCGGTCCGTTCGATCTCCACACCGGCCGCCCTGATCCGGCGTGCCAGGCAAAGTTCGGGAAGTCAGAGCGAAGGGTGCGCATATGCGGCACAGCGCCATCTGCGCTCCCGGTACAGCCCCAGCCTGCTGGTCGGGGCTTTCCTCGTTGCGATGTTCCTGTTGAGCGCGGCACTTGCGCCCTTGCTATCCCTCTACCCACCGGACCAGGTCGGTGCAGGCGAGAGCCTGGCAGCCCCCACGCCGGCCCATCCCTTTGGGACCGACCTGCTGGGCCGCGACATGTTCAGCCGCGTCATGTTCGGCGCGAGGACAGCCCTGCTGATGGCGACCATGGGCGTTGGGTTGGCGGCGGGCTTGGGGATTGCGGCGGGGCTGGCCGCGGGCTACTATGGCGGGGGCGTCGATCAGGTCCTTTCCCGGCTGATGGAAATCTGGATGGCGTTTCCCGGGCTCCTGCTGGCGCTGATAATCGTCGCACGGCTCGGCCCCTCGCTGCAGAACGCAGCCATCGCCTTGGGCATCGTGACTGCGCCCGGCTTCTACCGCCTGACGCGGAACACGACGCTGTGCGCCAAACACACCGGATATGTGGAAGCCGCTCTTGCGGTGGGTGCGCCGGATCGCCGCATCATCCTGCGGCATATCCTGCCCAATATCGCCCCCTCGCTCATCGTCCTCCTCAGCATGCGCTTCGGCCTGATGATTCTGGCCGGCGGGAGCCTGAGTTTCATCGGGCTCGGCGCACAGCCGCCGCAAGCCGAGTGGGGCGCGCTCCTGGCCAATGCACGCGATTATATCGGCCAGGCCCCCTGGCTGGCCCTCTACCCCGGGCTGGCCGTCACGGCCACTGTAGTCGGCCTGAACCTGCTGGGTGACGGCCTGCGCGACCTGCTGAATCCTCGCTCAACCCCCACTTACCGCTAGACTCACGCACAAGTGCACTGTAGCCGGAGTAAAAGGCTAACAGTCCAGTTTTGACGCTGTATAATAGTCTCGGTACAATTATACGCCAAGTAGAAGCTGGCCGAGGTCTCGGGCGCCCTGCGTGGCCTGCCCGCGATAGTGGTTATTGAAATAGACGAGGGTGAGAGGCGCTTCGGCCTCCAGCGCACGAATCTTGGGCGCCCATTCATTCAGTTCAGCCGCTGAATAGCTGTAGTTGTATCGTTCCCAGGCTTCATCATGCGCATACCATTTCGCAGCGTTCCGCCCGTGAAAGCGGACATAGGCTAACGGACCGGTCGCTATCGCAAGTGGAGGCATCAGGCCCCTGAGCTGCGGCTCGTCGACGCAGCAATAGCCCAGGTTCAGCGAATGCAGCAGGTCGAACGTCTCGTCCGCCACCCAGCCCGCATTTCTAAGTTCGACGACCACCGGCAGGTCACCGAAACCGGCGCGCAGCAACGCCAGGTAGTTGCGGTTTTCGGGGGTGGGATGGAACGAATAGGGGAACTGCGCCAGCACGCAGCCGAGCTTGCCGGATTCGACCAGCGGCGTCAGGGCCGCGACAAACCCCTGGAAGTCTGGTTCCTTGCGCTCGTGCGTAAGTCCCTGGAACGCCTTGACGGCAAAGAGGAAATCTGGCGGCGTCTTGCGCACCCAACCTTCCACCGTGCGCAACTCAGGCACACGGTAATAGGTGACATTCAGTTCGACCGTAGGGAAGCGCTCAGCGTAATACGCAAGATGCTCGCGCGCCGGTAGCTCCGGCGGATACACCGGACCGACCCAATCATCATACGAGAAGCCGGAAGTCCCGATTTTAATCACAATATACTAACGCAAGACCAAGCCCGTAGATACGTACGCTATGCACGGCTAGAGAACGCAGTTGACTGCTCAGTCATAGTGGGATGCGCGCACAAGGCGAGAGGCCGCAACGCAAGAGCGCGGCTCTGCGACGCTACTATCACGCAGTGAGCCCTTCTTGCATAGTACACCGCCCGCACTCTGCCGGGAGCATAGGCGGATCCGCTTCAACGTAAAATCGCCTGGAGCGACCTTACGAATGCTATAGACCCGTGCACAATGGTGTAACCTACAAGACGCCTACCCGACTATGCGCAAAAGCTTCACTAAGCTATGCGCGTGACGGATGGTAGCATCGCTTAACAGCGATTCGACGTTCCGACTGCATGCTGATATCATGTCGTGAAATCCTGCGCGACGCGCGCGACATCGTCACGGGAGAATCACATGACTGAGCGCATGAACGGGCGACTAACCCCAACAAGTCACCATGCGGCAGGCCAAATAGTGGCCATCTTACCTGAAGTCCACGGTACTGATTGGTTGTCGCAGCCCGACCGACCCGACCTACCAGAGGATGCCGTACATATCTGGCAGGTCAGGCTGGTGGCACCCGTTGATATGGTGCGCCATCTGGCGTCCATGCTCGCATCCGATGAGCAGGCACGCGTGGCACGATTTCACTTTGAGCCGGACAGGCGCCAATTCATCATTGTGCGCGCGGCCCTGCGGGTGCTGCTGGCTGGTTATCAGGGTCAGTCCAACGCCGGTTTGCAATTCGGGTATCTGGAGTTTGGCAGGCCGTTTCTCCTGCGGCGCGATGGCCAACCAGAGACTTCCATTACCTTCAACGTCTCTCATTCGTACGAGGTGGCGTTGTTAGCCTTCGCGCGTGGCATGCGCATCGGCATCGATGTCGAACGTATCAGACCGGAAGTGGCAGGCGGTCGCATCGCCGAGCGCTTCTATTCCTCACGCGAGGTGGCAGCCCTGCGTGGGCTGCCCGCGGTCGAGCAACCTGCCGCCTTCTTTCGCTGCTGGACGCGCAAGGAAGCATTTGTCAAGGCGCGCGGCGAGGGTCTTTCCCTGCCGCTCCACAGCTTCGACGTCTCGTTGGCCCCGGATGAGCCCGCCGTGCTGTTGCATGTAGCCGGGGAACCTGTTGAGGCCGAACGGTGGACGCTCCGTGCAGTGACGCCGACCATTCCCGGCTACGCGGCTGCGCTGGCCGTCGAAAGCCGTTGCTTCACACTATCCTGCTATCATCTGACATCAATCGGAAGCCTGTTCATGTAGGCCGCACGGTTGCTGTGCATCGGCAGATGCTGCTGAACGCCCGACCCCCCTGGCATGTCTTGCGCTACCGTACCACAAGAGGCAACCAAGACCGAGGACGCAGCACTCGCACAGTGACAGTGACCTGGTCCGTCCGTGAGATGGATACGCCGGCGGTGTCCACCGCGGTCCAGGTGGCGATGTTCGTAACGTCACTCATCACGAACGCGGTTGGATCATAGCCAATGAACTCTGCCCGGGAGCCTGGGCTGACAGAAAAGACTGCCGATCCAAATCCGCCCAACTTGTCATCGGTCAAGGTGTGCGTGACAAACGTCGCTGTGCCGATATTGGCGAAGGAGTAGCAATAAGTGACGCTAGCGCCGTAGGCGACAGTCAGCGCATCGACGGAGCCTACACAGCTCTGCGTCTCCTCAAAGTCCATCGTGAGCATGACTTTCTTGTCAAAGGTGAAGTCGGCCGCAGCAGGACTGTGCACTGGGCCGGCCTCGCTTTGGGAGACAGCCGCAGGCACTGCCCGATGAAAGGCGCTGGGGCCCCCTCCAGGGATGCGGGCAGTTACACGAATGCCCGCCGGTTCGGCGTGCATTGCGCTGACCGCCGCGGTCTGCAGACTCAGGAGCAGTGCCATGATCGTTGCCGACGCAAGAAGTGTGGCTATCAACCACCTGCCAGACCGAGAGATTTGGGCCATCTTCTGGGCTCCTCCAACGGCAAGTCTGCGATGTCGCACGGCTGCCAGCAGACACTGCCCAACACTGCAACCGCGATTGTATCGAAGGTCGCATCGCCGACATGAGCCACGGCATTATACCACGGTACCCGCCGCTCTTTTGCAGCGCGATGGCCGGTGGTATACTGACGCGCCAGGAGGATCGCATCTATGACCACACGCCAACAAGTCCTCGATTGCCTGTCAGGCTCGTCCTCAGCCAGGCCCATCTTCCTGCCGGACCTTGCCCTCTGGCACCGCTGGCATGCAACGCGCGGCACACTGCCGGCCGAGGCCGGTGTGACGCTGCCTGATGCCGCCCGTGCGCTCGGCGCAGCCATTTGGTCGGTTGTCAAGCCCTGGGAAGCCAGCACCCCCGGCATCGAGACCACCGTTACTGAAAACGCAGGAGAGCGGATCGTCCGCCACATGACGGATCGGGGTGTACTCACGGCCCGCTGGCAACTCGGACCGGACGGCGATTGGTGGCAGGTGGAGTATCCCGTCAAGACGGCCGAGGACCTGCCTGCCGTCCAGCGCCTGATTGAGGCGCGGCGCTATGAACTCCGTCCTGGCGCGCTGGCCGCGACGCGCGAGGCAGTGGGCGACGACGGCGTTGTCGCGCTGGAATTGCCGATGCGACCCTATTCGGATGTGCTTCATACGGTTCTCGGCTGGGGCGAAGGGTTGGCGTTGTTTTTGGGCGAGGGCAAGGCAGCCATCGAGGCAATGCTAGCAGTGCTGGAAGAACGACTGGACGCGTTGACGACTGAGATTGCTGCGCTGCCCGGCGACCTGTTGCTCGGCCCCGACAACCTGGATGGGCAGTACATCTCTCCGCGCGCCTTCCGCCAATATCTCGACGCCAGTTACCGGCGCACTGCGCAGGTCGCCCGGGCAAACGGCAAGCCGTTCGTCGTCCATATGGGCGGGCCCGCCCGGCGGCTGCTGCCGCTGCTGGCCCAGGCCGGCATCAGCGGCGTGGAGGGCATCGCCGGTCCGCCGCAAGGCGATGCAACCCTGGCCGAAGCACGCGAGGCTGCGGGACCGGGCCTGGTCATCTGGGGCGGCATCCCGCAGGATTTCCTCGTCGCTGAGCGCAGCGAAGCGGAGTTCGAGGCCGCCGTGTTCGAAGCGGTCGAGCAGGCGCGCGGCGCGGGCAGTGTCTTGCTCGGCGTGGCAGACCGGGTTCCGGTCGACGCCGAATGGTCGCGGCTCAAACGCCTGAGCGCCCGCCTCAGCGGCCTGATTGCTTGACACACCTCTATTTGCGGGATAAACTCAGGGCCACTAACCTTGAGGAACACACGAACCATGCAACTGACTGACAACTGCGCATGTCCGCGCACCGAGATCCTGAATGACCTTGTCACGAATGACTTGCTCGAACTGCAGGACGGCGAACGGCTGTGGAAGCTCTATTGTTTTCGGGAAGCCGGGCATGCCACCGGCCTGCGCCACTGGATTTATACCAAGCGCAAGGCCGATGGCCGACTGGCGCTCATCACTTTCGCCGTGCATAACCCGATCCACGAGCCAGACGGCGAGCAGAACGGCGCGCCGCCGGAGCCTCCGCCAGTGCGCTCAAGCATTGCGCGCGTCCCGGACCTTTCCGTCGCAGACCTCGACCGGCTGATTGCAGCGATGCGCCAGCAGATGAACTCAAACGCGTGCGAAGAACTGGACTTGAGCCACTGCACGACGCTGGAAGCGCAGCTCGAACGTGTGACAGCGCAAACTTGGTAGCCTACGCGCTTGCCACCAGGAGGCAACCATGTTCCTGACGCGAGACGAGATAGAGGCACGAGAACGTGCAGCGCTCGCGCCCTATGCCATGCCCAGCGGCGACAGTCGAGGCCGCGTGCACGGCGAAGAAGAACACGCCTATCGCACTGCCTTTCAGCGCGACCGCGACCGCATCATCCACACCGCTGCCTTCCGCCGCCTGGAATACAAGACGCAGGTCTTCGTGTCCCACGAGGGCGACCATTACCGCAACCGCCTCACCCACACGATCGAGGTGTCGCAGATCGGTCGCAGCTTGGCGCGCACACTCGGCGCGAACGAGGACCTGACCGAGGCCATCTGTCTGGCCCACGACCTGGGACATCCGGCTTTTGGCCACACGGGCGAGGTGACGCTCAACCAACTGATGAGCAACCACGGCGGCTTCGACCACCAGCGTCAGACCATGCGCATTGTCACCCAACTGGAGGATCGTTATCCTGAGTTCGCGGGGCTGAATCTGACCTATGAGGTGCGCGAGGGGCTGGTCAAGCACGACACGGATTACGACGTCACTGACGCGGCAGGGTATGAACCCGACAAGGCAGGCACGCTCGAATGCCAGCTCAGTAACCTGGCCGACGAGATAGCTTACAATACGGCGGATCTGGATGACGGGCTGCGGAGCGGCCTGCTCGATGTGCACGAGGTGCGCGGGTTAGCCTTGTGGAATATGGTCATGGCCTCGCTTGGGGAGAAGCTGGAATGCCGCCTAGATGACCAACTTCGCGCGCGGGTCATCCGCCGGCTCATCGGGATCGAGATCACCGATGCCATCACGGCGACCGCGGCCCAGTTGGACGAGCGCGGCATCGACAGCGTAGACGCCGTGCGCGCAGCCGGCGAGAACCTGGCATGCTTTTCGCCTGAGCTTTACGCCATGAACCGGGAGCTGAAGGCGTTTCTCATGGCGAATTTCTACCGCCACCCGCGCGTCATCCGCATGGCGTATAAGGCGAACCGGCTGCTCACCGCGCTCTACAGCGCATATGTGGAAGAACGGCGCCAACTCCCGCGTGAGGTGCAGGCGCGCATGGAGCGTGGCCCCGACTTGCCTGAGAGAGTCATCTGCGATTACATTGCGGGCATGACTGACCGTTACGCCATCAAGGAACATCAACGGTTGTTTGATCCGGAGGAGCGGGCGTAAGATACCGGGTGGCGCAGAGGCGAGAGGCAAGCTTTGCTCGCACCCTTGCCCCTGCACCGATTCTGGCTTCGCTATTCTATGACTTGCGGTATACCTGCATGTGCACCTGCAGGTCGGCAAATACGGCCCGGTTGGCTTCCTGCTCCGCGTACTCCACCCGCTCGACGTGACCCCGCAGCAGCAGATCGTGGCTCTCCAGCTCGAAGTCGGTGCCCTGGCGGACCGGCACTGCGTCATGTTCGCTGACGTGCTGGGCGCGCGTGGCTGTGTCGCGGTACGCCGCCTCGCTCATCAACACCTTGACGCGGGTGTCTGGGTCGCTGGAATCCCACAGCCACACTTGCAGCGCGACGGCCTGGTCTCGATTGCGGCCCACCGGCTCGTTCAACTGCAAGCCACACTGACCCACCAGGCCATCGACCGGGTCATTAATATCGAAGGCCTCATCGTAGTCCGGCTCGCCCATTTGATAAACGGCGACGAAATCTCCCAGCTTGGCGCCAATGCCTCCGCGCCGGCCCGGCGCGATCTGTCGTGAGGCTTCGGGGACAGGCTCCACCACCGGTCGCGGCGGAACCGTGCGCGGTTCCTCGCGTGACGGCATAAAGGGTGGCAGGTCAGCTTCCTCCGCCACTTCCTCCTCAAATTCCGTACCCAGCCGGTCCTCGAAGGAGACCCGCGGCGGCGTGGCAGGCGAGCCAACCGCGCGCCAGTCCGAGTCGACCTCTTCATTCCAGCGCGACTTCTCCTGGGCAGCCACATCCGCGGCAGTCTGCTCCGCCAGGCTGCGCTCGAACTCCTCGCCCTGCTCCCCACCTGGCCTGTATTCATACTCCGCACGCTCCACCGGCGCAGGCTTGCGTCCCAAAATAGTGCGTGCCAGCCCGCCCAGATCAGGGGGCTCCGTGCCCTGCTGAGCCGAACGCCAGCGCATGAACAGGTAGATGAAGAACACGATCGCGGCCAGAACAAGCACGATCCAGAGGAAGGCCGTGCAGATGCGTATGAGCGACGAGCCGGCTGCGCCATCGCCATCCGGCACGGGGGTGGGCTGCGCCGGCTCCGCGGTCGGCAGCGGCCCCGCGCCGCTGACATCCACGCCGCCGGTGCTCAGGCTCAGGGCCGAGGCCAGGAGTTGTACGTTGGCTGCGCGGGCGGCGTCTGTGGTTGCCAGGTTCTCCTGCGTGTTGCCCAGGGCCACGGCAAGTTCATCCGACGGCCAGCCGGCCAGCCGGTCCTGTGCCATCTGCAGGTTGCCGTTGGCCGCGTATGACTCGGCCACCATCGTGAGATATTGATTCTGCAGGCGCGGCGCCAGGTCTTGCGGGAGGGCATTCTTCCACTCGACCGGCCACAGCCACCAGCCGATGATGAGCCAGCCCAGCAGCAAACCTGCGACAAAGGTAATGAGGGGCCAAAAATACCACGGACGAGTGCGACCGGTATCACGATCCATCGTTGTTGCCTCCTTAGATGATCGGTTCCTTCGACGCACGGCTCAGCACTTCCACGCCGTTTTCCGTGATCAAGACCATATCTTCGATGCGCACACCGCCCCAGTCGGGCAGATAGATGCCGGGCTCAACCGTGACTATATGGCCGGGAACCAAGACATCCGTAGACATCCGGCTCAAACGCGGCAACTCATGGATGAACAGGCCAACGCCATGACCGAGGCTATGGCCAAAGTATTCGCCATATCCGGCGGCGGCTATCACATCGCGGGCAGCCGCATCACCGTCCGGCCCTGAGACGCCGGGCCTCAGCAGCGCCTCCGCGGCAAGCTGCGCCTCCAGCACAGTATTGTACACCGACCAGAACTTTTCCGGGTCATTCGGCTGGCCGAAACAGACGGTGCGGGTCAGGTCCGAACAATACCCATCTACCTTCGCGCCCATGTCAATTACGATCGGCTCGCCTGCCACCAGCAAGTCATCACCGGCATGCGCATGTGGCCGCGCGCCGTTCGGACCGCACGCCACTATTATATCAAATGCCGGGGCTTCTGCACCATGTGTGCGCATGTAGCTTTCGATGCTCCAGGCCAGGTCGCGTTCGGTCATGCCCGGCCGCGCTCGGGTCAGTGCTGCAGCCAGCGCCTCATCGCCCAGCGCAACGGCGCGACGGATGGCGGCCAGCTCTGCCGCATCCTTGCGGCTGCGCAGTTCCATAACCAGCCCCTTCGTCGGCACCCATTCGATGTCAGGAACCGCGGCCGTGAGGGACTGATAGTCGGCATACGTCAGGTGATCGGCCTCAAACGCCAACCGGCGCACCCCTGCTGCCGCCAGCATCTCCGGCAATGCAGCTGCCAGCGTCGCCGTGACCTTCACTAGTTCGTAGCCGGGGCTTTGCAGGCGCACCTGTTCCCAATAACGGAAGTCGGTGGCGAGCAGGGGGGCGGGCACCTCACCTGCACCAGCAGCCGCCGCAATCAGCAGCCAGCCCGCCGAACCGGTGAACCCGCTCAGGTATGCGCGGTTCTCCGGTTGGCTGACCAACAGAGCATCAGCCCCGGTTGCGGCGAGAGCGGCACGCACTCCCGTCAAACGATTGAGCATGGCGGAATCTTCCATTCCTTCCCTATCCCTTCCTGGCGCGCGGGTGCGCATGGAGGACCGAGTCGCGCAGTTGCGACTGGCTGACCTGGGTGTAAATCTGAGTCGTGCTGGCCTGCTCATGGCCCAACAACACTTGGACGGAGCGCAGATCCGCGCCGCCATCGAGCAGGTGGGTCGCAAAGCTGTGGCGCAACATGTGCGGCGTGACCCGGTGTGCAATGCCCGCAGCCTTAGCATATGCGCCTAACGTACGCGTGAACATGCTGATCGACAGACGCTGGCCGAAACGGTTGAGAAACAAGGCCGAAGGCCGCAGGCTGATCCACTTTCCATCCTTACCCGCACGGCCACCGTACTGCGCCGCCTGCGCCAACAACAGCGGCCTGCCTTCCTCAAGATAGGTCCGTAACGCCGCCACAGCCGGCTGGCCCATCAGCGCAATACGCTCCTTCGCGCCCTTGCCCGTAACGCGCACCTGCGCCTGCCCCAGGTCGACATCGTTGATGTCCAGCCCAAGGAGTTCGCTCACCCGCAAGCCAGCCGCATACAGAAGTTCAAGCATGGCCTGATCCCGCTGACCTTGCGGGCTGGCCGCGTCCGGCGCGGCCAGCAGCGCGAGAATCTCCTCGCGAGCCAGTGGTCGCGGGAGGCGCTGGGGCAGCCGGGGCGCCGAGATGGACTCGACCGGGTTGACCCGCACCAATTCCTGGCGCTGCAAGTGGCGGTAGAAAGAGCGCAGTTCCGAGACACGGCGCACCACGCTGGCCTTGACGTACCCCTGCGCATGGAGCGCTGCCAGCCACCTCCGGAGCAGCGCAGGTGTCACCTGCTCCCATGCCGTGACACCCTCCGCCTGGGCAAAGGCTATGAACTGCCCGATTTCCCGGCGATAGTTCGCGACAGTATGCGGCGAGGCATTCTGCACCGCCGTCAGGTGCTTGATGTAGCCATCCAGCGCATCCTGCATTGAATCCGCCGGTTACTGCTGCTTCTCCGGCGCAGCCTCGATGATGGGTGACCGCTTGCCACAGACGGTGCATTCGGCCGTGTTCTTTGCCGCTTGGACGAGCAGCCCGCCGCAGTGGGGGCACTTCTCCGGCAGCGGCCGCTTCCACGAACTGAAATCGCATTTCGGGTAGTTACTGCAACCGTAGAACACGCGGCCGCCGCGCGTGCGCCGCTGCACCAGCTCGCCGCCATCCTTCGGGCATGCCACGCCGAGCTTCGCAACCAGGGGTTGCGTATAGCGGCACGTCGGGTAGTTGCTGCACCCGATGAACTTACCGAACCGCCCCTGCTTCAGCAGCAGCTCGCCGCCACATTCCGGACACGGCTCACCGATCTTTTCCGGCTCCAGCGTGACCTTCTCCATGTTGCTTTCGGCATCCCGCAACTGGGGACTGAAGAAAGCATAGAAGTCGCGCAGGACCGGCGTTATCGACTCCTCACCGCGCGAAATGCCGTCGAGGTGTTCCTCCATCTCGGCGGTGAACCCGACATTGAACACCCGGTCGAAGTGCTTGATCAGCAGGTCGTTGACGGTAAACCCCAGTTCCGTGGGAACGAGCTTGCGCTCCGACCGCTCGACGTAGCCGCGCTCCAAGATGGTAGAGATGATGGCCGCGTAAGTGCTGGGCCGGCCGATGCCGTACTCCTCCAGCGCCTTGACCAGCGAGGCTTCGGTGTACCGGGGCGGCGGCTGGGTGAAGTGCTGTTCGGGCAACAGCTGGAGCAGGTCAAGGTCCTCGCCCTGCGCGATGGTGCGCGGGATCGCGCCGGATGTGGGCTGCGGCGATCCGCCTTCACCCGCGTCGTTCTCGGACTGGGAATCCCGCCCGTTGTCGCCCGCCGGACCGCCCGACGCAGCCTTGCCATTGTCCGCTGCTGCACCGGCTTCAGCCGGGCCGGATGCGCCGCCGCTGTACACGGCCAGCCAGCCGGGGAACCGCACGGTCGAGCCGGTGGCGCGGAACAGGTAGGGCCGTGGCTTCTCGGTTGGCTTGCCCGCTTCCACATCCAGCGTGACCGTATCGTAGAGTGCCGCGGCCATCTGGCTCGCCATGAAGCGCCGCCAGATGAGGTCGTACAGACGATACTGCTCCGGGCTCAACCTGTCGCGCAGGTCTGCGGGCGCTCGTCCAACCGAGGTTGGGCGGATCGCCTCATGTGCCTCCTGGGCATTCTTCGCACGCGCCTTGTAGACATTCGGCTCCGGCGGCACGTACTCAGGGCCGAATTGCTCCGCGATGAGAGCGCGCGCTTCGGCTTGGGCTTCCTGCGCCACGTTCACGCTGTCGGTACGCATGTAGGTGATCAGGCCAACCGGCCCGCCGCCCTCACCGATGTCAATACCCTCGTAGAGATCCTGCGCGATGCGCATCGTGCGGGCAGCAGCCATGCCCAGCTTCGCGGCCGCGTCCTGCTGCAGCGTGCTCGTCGTGAACGGCGGATAGGGCCGGCGCTTGCGTTCGCCCAGCTTGACGCTGGCAACGCTGTACGCTGCGCCTTCCAGCTCCGCGACAATCGCCAACGTGTCCTCGCGATTCTTGAGGTCGGCTTCCTGCCCGCGGATGCGAATCAGCCGCGCGATGAAACTCGGGCGCGGCGTCTTGCCGCGCGTGACCTGTTGTGCCAGCTCCGCGTCCAGGGACCAGTATTCGACCGGGACGAACGCGGCAATCTCCCGCTCGCGCTCGACAATCAGCCGCAGCGCGACAGACTGCACGCGGCCAGCGGAGAGCCGGCTCCTGACCCGATCCCACAGCAGAGGGCTGATCTGGTAACCGACCAGCCGGTCCAGGATGCGTCGCGCCTGCTGCGCATCGACCAGGCGCATGTCGATATCTCGTGCGTGGCGGAAGGCATCCTCCACCGCGTGACGCGTTATCTCATGAAAGACGACCCGCTGCGTGCGCTCCGGCGGAATCTCTGCCGCCTGCGAAACGTGCCAGGCGATAGCCTCACCCTCGCGGTCCGGGTCGGTCGCGAGATAAACCTGCCCGGCCACGGCCGCCGCGCTCTTCAAGTCCTTGACAATCTGCTTCTTGTCGTCGGGCACGCGATACTTGGGTGCGAAGTCGTTCTCCAGGTCCACTGAGAGCTGCGAGCGCAGCAGATCGCGCACATGTCCGACCGACGCGCGCACTTCATAGCCCGAACCGAGGAAGCGCCCCACAGTCCGCGCCTTCGCAGGCGACTCGACGATGACCAGCTTCGTACCCGGTCGTACGGCGCGCGCTGCGTAGCGCCCCGCTGGCCGCGCCGCTTCCTTGCTGTTTGCTCCAGATGCGGGCTTAGCCTTTGCATTCGCGGCTTTGCTGCGGGGGCTCGCTGCTTTGCGCTTGGGAGTCGCAGGCTGCGGCGCCGGCTTGGGCAGATTCGCATGGTCGGCAGTGGCGCCGATGCGAAACAGCCGCGCACCACATTCGGGGCAGACGCCCTGCGCCGCGGGCCGGCCGTTCGCCATGAAGACTGCCCGTCCCTCTGCGAGCGGGCGCATTGTCTTGCAGCGCACACAGTACGCTTCAGCCGGCTGTGTCAAGGGCGCGGAGACCTGCTCCCCGGATGCTGCATCAGCCACCGGGTCAGTTCCGCTGGCTGCAGCAGAACGCTCCGGGCTCCTCGCCCGGCTCGATTTGACACGCGCCTTCTCACCGGCCGCAGGACGTGCGACGGGCTCCGGCTTCGGCAGCCCTTCATGCGCGGGCGTGTTCCCAATGCGCGTCAAGGCAGTCCCGCACTCCGGGCAGGTGCCGCGCGTGGCGGCCCTGCCGTTGGCGAGGTAAACGGGCTGTGCGTCCTGCATCGGACGGGTCGCCTTGCAACGGACGCAGTATGCGCCCAACGTACTTTCACTCATGCTTATGACAACACAATCTATAGATATTGCGTCTTACCGGCCTCGCTGAGACGGGCGACGACGGTCTTCACATCCTGCGCCCGATTGCGCGGGCAAATGAGGAGGGCATCAGGCGTATCCACCACGATCAGATCCTCCACGCCGATCAGGGCGACGAGCCGGCCATCACTTCGCACGTAACAGCCCCGCGCATCGAGCGCGATGAGCTCTCCGACCGCACTGTTGCCCTGCTCGCCGCCGGGCAGCGCATCGGCCACAGCCTGCCAGCTCCCGATATCCACCCACCCCATGCTGACCGGGATGGCCGAGACGTTCTGAGCACGCTCCATGATGCCGTAGTCAATTGAGATGCGGCGCACGTTCGGCCACTCTTCAGCGAGGACGCGATTCGCATCTGCCGTGTCGAGGCTCTCTCCAATGCGAGCCAGGGCGCGGTAGGATTCGGGCATCTGAATCGCAAACTCGCGCAGCAGCCGCGCCGCCTGCCAGATAAACATGCCGCTGTTCCAGACGTGCCGGCCATCTTCGAGCAGGCGAACGGCCTTGTCCGGGTCAGGCTTCTCGACAAAGGCTGCGGCCTGATAGACGCGGAAACCATCCACGATTTCCTGAGCGTCCCCCAGCTCGATGTAGCCGAAGCGCGGATCCGCCCACGTGGGCTGGACGCCAAGCGTCACGATGGCGCCCTGCGCCGCCACCTGGGCAGCAGCAGCCAGGCTGCCCCGAAAGTGCTCGGTATCTGCAATGTAATGATCCGCGGCCAGGGTCGCCATTACGGCATCCGGGTCGCGCTGCATGACGTGAACGGCGGCCAGGCCAACGGCCGGGCCGGAATCGCGGCCGCTGGGCTCTACAATGAAATTCTCCGACGGCAGGTCCGGCGCCTGCGGGCGCAGCAACTCACTGATCTGCTCGTTCGCGATCACCAGGATGCGCTCCGGCGGGATCAGAGGCGCCAGCCGGTCAACGGTATGCTGGAAGGTCGTGCGATCGCCCAACAGCTTCAGCGCTTGCTTGGGTTGGCTCTGGCGGCTGAGCGGCCACAAGCGCGTGCCCGAACCGCCGGCCATGATCACCGCATACAGCATTTTCTCCTCCGCGTTCACATTTCTCAGTTGGTCCGGTAGACCGGTCCCGCCTCATGCGCCCGGATATAGGTCATGCCGCCGGCCTGACGGACCATACCCTTCAATTCCATGAGTGCCAGCGTGCTGGTAACCGTTGCAATTGGCAGGCCGGTGCTGCGGCTCACCTCGTCGACATGAACCGGCTCCTCACCAAGCGTATCCAGCAACCGCGCCTCGGTTTCATCCGTCGGAAAGAGCATCTGGGTGGCGACCTGCTGCGGCACGGCCTTCAGATTGAGGGCCTCCAGCACATCGTTTGCGGACGTGATAGGCGTCGCACCATCGCGGATCAACCGGTTCGTGCCCTGGCTGTTGCGAGCGAAGATGTTGCCCGGCACCGCAAAGACGTCGCGGCCCTGCTCTGCCGCGAAGCGCGCCGTGATCAATGCGCCGCTCTGCTCGCCGGCCTCGATGACGATGACGCCACGGCTCAGGCCACTGACTATGCGATTACGCGGCGGGAAGTTGCTGGCTTCCGGCTGCGTGCCCAGCGCATACTCGCTAAGTAACGCGCCATGTGCAATTACATCCTGCGCCAGCTTGCGGTTATCGGAGGGGTAGATCACGTCTACAGAAGACCCCAGTACCGCTAGTGTACGCCCACCGGCGTCTAGGGCCGCCCGGTGTGCCTGCGCATCGATGCCGCGCGCCAGCCCGCTGATGATGGTGGCACCTGCAGCCGCCAGGTCGCCGGCCAGCCGTCGCGCTGCCTCCAGCCCGTAGAGCGACGCGCCCCGCGTGCCGACAATCGCGACGGCCCAATCGTCGTCAGGCCTGAGTTCCCCGCGCACATACAGGACGAACGGCGGGTCATAGATGTTCAGCAGCCGCTGCGGATATTCCGGGTCATCCCAGGTGAGCACACGTACACCCGCGCGCTGCACTTGGGCTAACTCCGCAGCCAGGTCCAGCTTATTGCGCGCCGCCAGCAGCGTGGCGAGGGAGCGACGATCCAGACCCGCTTCGCGTAAGATGCTCTCAGGTGCGGTCCAGGCGGCTTCGACAGAACCACAGGCATCTACCAACGCACGGAAGCGCGCCGGCCCGATGCCACGCACCCGGTTGAAACCGATCCAATAGGCCAAAGGATCCACGAAATACCCTCCCTGACCGGGATAACCGGCCCGGAACCGGTTGCCAGCATATACGATGGATTTTGTTTTGTCAACACTTGCACAGATGTTCAAGCTGTGTGATAAACTGCTGGTGCAACATATTGAAAAGCCTGACACCTACCGCATGAGGAGAGAGGCCATGATTCCGATCGGTCTGCAGCTTTATTCGATCCGCGAGGATTGTGCTCGCGACTTGCCCCACACGCTGGAAGCGGTGGCGCAGATGGGCTACGCGGGCGTTGAGTTCGCGGGGTACTACGGCTACGGTGCGCAGGAGCTGCGCGGCCTGCTGGACGCCGTTGGGCTGAAATGCTGCGGCACGCACATCGGGCTGGACACGCTGCTGGGCGACGATCTGCTCCGCACGGTGGAGTTCAACCAGGTCCTGGGCAACGAATACCTCATCGTGCCGGGGCTGCCCGAAGCGCGGCGCAGCTCGCGCGCGGGCTGGCGCGACACTGCGCAGGTGTTCAACGAGACTGCTGAGCGTCTGCAGCCGCATGGGATGCGCACGGGCTATCACAACCACTGGGTCGAGTTCCAGGCGATGGATGGCGAGCTGCCCTGGGACACCTTCTTCGGCAACACCCGGCATGACGTCATCATGCAGCTCGACATCGGCAATGCACTTCACGGCGGCGGCGACCCGATCCCCTACATCGCCCGCTATCCTGGCCGCGCCACTACCGTGCATCTCAAGGAACACTCTGCTACGGATCCGACCGCGCTGATCGGCGAGGGTGACGTACCGTGGCAGCGGGTTTTTGACCTGTGCGAGCGCGAGGGCCAGACCGAGTGGTACATCGTCGAGCAGGAGAGCTACAAATACCCGCCGTTGGAAGTGGTGGCGCGCTGTCTCGACCAGTTGAGGGGAATGAGCAAGGCGTAGAGCCTGCCCAAAATAGTGGCAATGCTCACAGCGTCCGCTGCAGGGCAGGCGTACACTCGATGAGGAATAGGTATCGATGTCGATGAGCAAGGAGCAGTGTGCCGTGAAGCTGAATCGTGTCCACGTCATTATCAACCCTGCATCGGGCCAGGACAAGCCCATGCTGAACGTCCTCAACACGGTCTTCCGTGATGCAGGGATCGATTGGGACGTCTTCATTACGAAGGATGCGGGCGATGCGGAACGCATGGCGCGCGAGGCGGTGACCGCAGGCGTGGATGCCGTGGTCGTCTATGGCGGCGATGGCACGGTCACGGAGGCAGCTGCCGGGCTCGTGGGCACGGACGTTCCGCTGGCCATCCTGCCCGGCGGCACAGCAAATGCCATTGCATTAGCGCTGGGCATCCCAACCGGCCTGGATGAGGCGGCGGCGCTGCTGGCGAACGGTGAAAGCACGCTGCGACAGGTGGACATGGGCCAAACTCGCGACCAGCACTTCCTGATTGCAGTCGGCATCGGCATCCCGGGCGAGCTGGCCGAGAGCGCGGACCGAGAGGCGAAGGACCGCCTTGGCTTCCTGGCTTATGCGTTTTCGTCGATTCAGGCAGTGCGAAACGTGGAATCGGTACAGTACGTAATAACCGTGGACGGCGAACAGCATCAGACGCAGGGCGTGACCTGCATCATCGCCAACGGCGGCAACTTCGGCATCCCCGGCCTCAACCTAGAGCAGATGATCGATATGGCCGACGGACAACTCGACGTGCTGGTCATCCACCGGGCCGACATTCCGGCCATCGTATCCCTCGCGGCCAGCGTTGTGCGCCAGGATGAAAGTGTCGCGCCGCTGGAGCACTGGCGGGGACGGGAAATCGAGGTCGTGGCCGAACCACGGCAGGCCATCCAGGCTGACGGCGAGGTACTGGAATCCGGCCCGATCACAGCGCACCTGCTGCCATCGGCGGTAAAGTTCCTCGTGCCCGCGAACGCTCTGCCTACGGCTTGAGCCGGCCACCCCGCGAGCTCACAAGCGAGAAGCTCGGTCCCATCCAGCCTGAAGTCAGGCTGGGAGATCGGGCTTCTCGCCAGGTACTACCTGGCAGAGCATGCCAAGGCCCTGACCTTGGCTACTGGCGTTCGAGTGAGCTATCAGCCCGTGCTGGCTGCGTCTTGGCTTGATGCACCGGCACGCCTTCCGCCACGCGGCCGAACGGCCGAAGGCTGGCGATTTTGGCGGTCTCCTCGAATTGCTGCAGGTCAGGTGGAACCGTGCTGCCGAACTGAGGTGGTAACTGCTGAAACGGCCCCCCGAACAACCAGCGGATAATCCGTCTGGGCCAACTCACATGCGGCTCGCTCATAGGTCACCTCCTGGAAATCCATCCACCATCGACATCTTCAGTATACACCCACTGCGCAAGCCTCGTCGGGGAACGCGGCCTGTTTGACACCTCGCTGTGCCGCCGCTATACTCGCACCAACTCCTGTGTTCTTGAGCACTCACCTCCGGCTCAGCCGTCGACGTACCCGACTGCGCCACCCGGGAGCAAACATGAGCCATAGCAGCGCACGCCGCCGCGACCTGATTTCGACCACCACAGAGGTTCCAGGCGCGGCGTTGACGCGCGGTCGAATCCTCTGGGAAGATGAAACATACACCGACTTCGCCTGTCTGCGCTGCGGAGCCGAACGACTCACTCTGCGCGATATCGACCAGCGCGACCCTGCGCCGAAGCTCCACATGCTGAGCCATATACGCTTTCTCAGGGCAATGTACATGAAGCGGCCGCGCCCACGCATCCTTGCGTGGTTGAGACTTTCCGACGACAAGGCTGCCGCCGACCTCTTTTCTGGCATCTCTCCCATCACCGACGAAGGCGAGACGTTGCTCAGCGCAAACTCGCTGGTGACATATACCCTGCGCCAGATAGTCGCGCGTGGCTGGCTGCACCGCAGGGCCGGGGCATGGCACCCCGCGGTGCCTGCGCATGAAGTGACCTGGCGCGCGCGGGCCGATGCCATCGTGGCCTGGCTGCAGCGCGAGCACCGGCTGCACCTCTACGCCGTTCCCTGGATCGCCACCGGTGGTGATGATGACCTCGCTGAAGTCAACCCCCTGGAGGACGTCCTCGCGATTGATCGCATCGGCTACGTGCGCGAGCTGGTCTGGCACGAGAATCCGCTCGCCGCGTTCAACACCGCGTTCTTCCTGCTGGAGCCGAACGACTGTCTGAGCCATCACTCGGGGCTGGGCGAGCCGTTCAACCTGTTCGTCAGCGAAGGCGAAATCCAGCGCCCGCCGCTCTACCCGCGAGCAACCATCTACCAGCGCTCGGATGGCAGCTGGGACACCGGAGTGTTCGGGCTGGCCGACATGGACCTATTCTTCGGAGACGTCCCCGATGCGCTCCCGTTCGCGGTGGACACGCCGGCCGCGACCACGGCTTACACGCGGCGCTGGGCCATCCCCCTGCACGGACGAGTGATCGGTTTCACCCCCCATGCGCCGGAACGCCACGAATTCACCATTGTGAACCGCCGCGTCGTCAGCCACAAGCAGGGCGGCGACCTGGAGATTCCTCAAAACGGCTTCGTGCTCTCCTGCGTGCCCGGCGCGCTGCCGGACGACAGCCTCAGCGGACTGGTGACAGGCCCTGTGCATTACCGGTTTCGGCGGGCCGGTCATGCGGGCATCCGACAGGCGTTGCAGGCCGGCCCGCAGCTGCTGGCGGGCGGTGCGGTCAGCCTGAACGGTGACACGCTGGCTGGGGAGGCGTTTTGGACGGACCGGTCCCTGCCGGACGGAGGTCGTGAGGTGGGCGTAGTGCCGACCATGTTCCCCCTGGATGTGGATCGCACCCGCGCCGGTCGAGTGGGGGTAGGGGTCACAGGCACAGGAGAGATGCTTATCACGGTGCTCGTCGGCTCGGAGACGGGCGGAGTTCGGGATGCACGTCTGGATAGCGCCGGCGCGACCCTGGTAGAACTAGCCGAGTTTATGGCGGAGATGGGCGCCGTGCAGGCGGTCAACATGGATGGCGGCGGCTCCAGCCAGCTCTTCTTCCTGTCCGGCCTGGCAACCGTGGCCGGTGGGCGGTTAGGGCTCCAATCGGTGCAATATGAGCGCATGGTGCCGTCGGTCGGCGTCGTGCGTTAACCTGGCGCATATCCGGACGCCGCACGGGGCCATCAAATTACAGCGAAAGGACATTCTCATGACACCACGAATCGTTCTCATCGGCGCGGGCAGCGCGCAGTTCGGCACCAGCACGATCGGCGATATCCTGCAGAGCAAGGCGCTCGCAGGCAGCGAGATTGTGCTCCACGACATCAACCCGGTCACGCTGGCTGCAATGGAGCAGGAGGCCCTTGCTTTCATCGAACGCGAGGGGCTGCCATTCAGCGTCTCAGCGACGGTGGACCGGCCCACGGCCCTGCGCGGGGCCGACTTCATAGTCATCTCGATCGAAGTCGGCAACCGCTTCGAATTGTGGGAGCAGGACTGGCGCATTCCGCAGCAGTATGGCGTCCTGCAGGTCTACGGCGAGAACGGCGGGCCGGGCGGGCTGTTCCACGCGATGCGCATCACGCCGCCCATCCTGGACATCTGCGCCGATATCATGCGTATCTGCCCGGATGCCTTCGTCGCCAATTTCAGCAACCCGATGAGCCGCATCTGCACGACGGTTACACGGGCCTATCCCGATCTGAAGTTCTTCGGCCTATGCCACGAAATTGCCTCGCTCCCGCAATTCCTGCCCCACATCCTGGGCGTGCCCTACGAGGCGCTGGAAGTGCGCGCGGGCGGTCTCAATCATTTCAGCGTCGTGGCCTCGGCCCGCTACCGGGAAACCGGGGCCGATGCGTATCCCGATATCCGCACACGGGCGCCGCTCTTCTTCGGCAACATGCCGTCGCTGGAGGGCATCTACAAGTACTTCAAGGAGACCGGGCGCTGGCCAGAGGAAACCGGAGACATGGCTGAAGTGATGACCGAGGCGTGGCCCGAACGCCGCGTCTTCCAGGTCATTCTGGAAAAGTTCGGCGTGATGCCCATCACGAGTGACAGCCATTTCGGGGAGTACATCCAGTGGGCCTACGATGTCACCGACCACAAGGGCATCCTCGACTTCTACCGCTTTTACAAGATGTTCCTCTCCACCATCGAGCCGAAGATCGAGCTGCGCCTGAAGGAACGGATCGTGCCCATCATCGAGGGCATCCTGACCGATGCAGGCTACGAGGAAGCAGCGGTCAACATCCCGAACAAGGGCCTGATTGCCGATCTGCCTGAATGGTTGGTGGTCGAAGTCCCGGCCATAGTGGATGGGTCCGGGCTTCACGGGGTGTCGCTGGGCGCGCTGCCGCGCGGCTTCACGGGCCTGCTGATGAACCAGGCTGCGGTCCACGACCTCACGGCCGAGGCCATCATCCACAAGTCCAAGGCAGCTGCACTTCAGGCTTTGCTCGTCGACCCGATCGTCAACCGGTATCACGGCATCGAGGAGATGCTGGATACAGTCATTGGTTACCAGGAGCAATGGCTGGGGTATCTTCAGTAACAGGAAGGAAGTCGCACATGACAGTCAATGAAAGCTCGACCGATCGCATCATCCGCGCCGTCGCCGGCATCGCCCTGCTGCTCATCGCCTTGTTTGCAGTGACGGATACCACCCTCAAGGTGGTCCTGATTATCCTTGCCGCCGTGGCTTTGTTCACGGCCGCCACGGGCTTCTGCCTGATTTATCGTCTGCTGAATATCTCGACGAAGCACTAGGCTTCGCCCGGGGCCGCTCGACTACCGGATGCGCGGCTAGACACCCGGTGGTTCGGCGCGTCCCCGGCCTCTGGCCCCGAACGTTGCAGCTGGCTACACGACGACTCCCTCCACCGCTTCAGCAAACGCCAGCACATTCTCCACGGGCGCAAAGTCTATGTCGTAGGCAGGACACAGCAACAAACCCGCCGGGCCGAGCGTGCGGGCTCGCAGCCGCACCTCAGCGCGAATGTCTTCTGGCGAGCCATGATCCCAGATCGCCGCCGTCCCGACCGTGCCCCACAACGCCAGCCGGTCGCCGAACTCGCGCTTGATCGCCAGGGCATCCATACAGTCAGGCTGGACCGGGTTGATGACATCCACGCCAATGTCGACGAGGTCAGGAAGTATCAGCGAGAAATCGCCATCCGAGTGGTAGAAGATGAGAAGGTCCGGTGCAGCGGACCTCGCGGCCCGGATGATTTCCGCCAGTCGCGGCTTGAAAAAGGTGCGCCAAGTGGCCGGACCGACGATCATGCCGCTCGCCATGGCCACGTCATCATCCAAGAGCAGGATATCAACGCCGGCACGCGCCAGAATCACCGCGCTGTGCAACGCCAGGGCACCGAGTTGGTCCAGCAGGTAATGTGCCAGCGCCGGGCGAAGGCGCAGGTCTTCCAGGAACGTGGTGAACCCGCGCAGCCGGTAGCCGCTCTCGAATAACTCGCCGCCCAGGTGCGGCGGCGAGCCAGCCACCGCCCAGCCACAGGCGTGGTAGGTCGCGACCTGCGCAGCCAATTGGTCAGGCGTGTCCGGACCAACGACCTGCGGCACGATGAAAGCGGCGAAGTCCGCCAGCGTCTCCGCGGCCGAGAGCGGCCCACGCGGGCCGCGTTCTGGATGGTAATCCCACTGGTGATAGGGGCGGAGTTGACGCAGGTTGCCCAGATGGACATCCGGCGGCAGGCTGCGAAGGTAAGCCAGGAAGTCCTGCTGGTCCACGGGCGGGGTGAAATCGACAAAGCGCACATCGAGTCGCAGCTGCTCAGCAGCGTCGGGTATGCCGGGCAGGTGTTCCTCCCAGAAGGCCAGAGCCTTGGGCAGGCGATCGGGGCGCCGGTGGGTGAGTGCAGAGCGCACACGTTCTCGAGCATTCATTGCACGATGCTCCTTGTGCTGCTTGCGCGGAGGTAGGGGCGAGGTCGCCTCGCCCCGGACGAGCAGGCCCAATCGGGGCGAGGCGACCTCGCCCCTACCGGTCACTCCTGACATTGTACACGATGTCAGGACGATTCACCATCAGGCCATTGGCCGGTCCCCGGTGCAGCTCGTCGCGCCTGCCACAGGGCGAAAACCACCGTGCAGCCGAGCAAGGCCGCGCAGAGCCGGTAGACGGCAGGCCCAGGGCCAGGGGCGGCCCGAGCGCGCTGCCCAGGTCACCCAGGGTATACACCACGCTGAGCATGCGCCCGCGCAGCGCGGCCTGCCCGTGATCCCCAACGAGGATCGGAGCCAGCGCCTGCACGCCCCCGGCAGCTACCGCAGCCGCCAGCGCTCCGGCAACCGCCAACCAGATGCGCGCGTCGGCCGCCAGCCAGACGCCCACAGCCCCTGCCAGCAGCACGACTGCCGTCGTCTGCCAGCGCCCACCGGCCCGGTCTGCCAGGTGACCGGCGCCCCGTGCTCCAGCCACACTGACCAGCGCCCGCAGTGCGACGAACGCGCCCGTCAACGTTGCCAGCGGCAGCACCAGCCGGCCAATCGCCAGCCCCTCGCCCACCAGGTTGCTCAACCACAGGATCGCGGTGGCTGAGGCTATACCAG
Source organism: uncultured Anaerolineales bacterium (assembly GCA_964614645.1). Classification (GTDB taxonomy): domain Bacteria; phylum Chloroflexota; class Anaerolineae; order CG2-30-64-16; family CG2-30-64-16; genus MWBF01. The sequence goes on along the minus strand of CAZTMA010000032.1, from coordinate 15,547 downwards.
CAAAGACGAACCGCGTGACGAACATGGGCACAGCCGCAACCAGGGACATCAACCAGGGGAAGGGACGCGCTGATGACACATCGGCCGGCAACGTCAGGTGCGTGATGGCGCTGCGGTTGAGGTCGGGCAGCGTTCGCGCCCACATAAGCGCGGCCAGCATCGTCAAGCCGCCGCCGATGAGCAGCGCAGGCCGGAAGCCCGCAAGATCGGTCAACAACCCGCCCAGCAGCGCCGCGCCGCCCGTGCCGACGAAGAACCACATCTGGTACTGCCCGCTCAACCGGCCGCGATAATGCGGCGACGCGACGTCGAGCACGACTGCGTTGCCGCCCACCCAGATGCCGGACCAAGCCGCACCCCATAAAAGCCGGGATAGCAGGAGCGGCGCCGGGCCGTATCCGGACGCGAACAGAAGGGTGGACAGCGCGCCCAGGGCCAGCGCAACCGCCAGCAGCCGATGGCGTGGAAACCGGTCATACAGGAGCCCCGCCAGTCCGTTGGTCAACATGCGCACGGCGCGATTCGCGCCCAGCAGCAAGCCGACGGTGACGAGGCTCACCCCGGCCTGCGCAGCAATCTCCGGCCGTGGCAGGACCGTATAGAGGGTGCTGTCACCCAGCAATGAGACCGCAGTGCCGAGACCGAGCAGAAAGACGACGCGCTCCGGGGTAGCGGGCTGCACGTCTCGCACGAGACTCGCCATCAGCGGTTGCTGCGGGGCAGCCCGATGAGCAGTGCCACCGGTCCAGCCAACAGCAGCCACATCACCGCGGTCAGCCCATAGCCTTGCGCGACCAGGCCCAGCGCCAACGGGATCAACGAACCGATGAGGCCGGCCAGGTTGTTCACCGCCAGCGCGGTCCCGCTGCGCCCGGGCAGCGTGGCGTACAACTGCGCCTGCAGTATCGCGTACCAGCCTGAGTTGAAGAATCCCAGTGCACCCAGAATGACCAACTTCAGCTCATAGCTCGGGGCGAGCAGCATGGCCGGCAACAGCAGCAATTCCAGCACCGCGCTGATGCGCAGGTAGTTCAGTCCCTTGACCCGTTCCAGGAGGGGGATCAGCAGCAAGTCACCGGCCAGCCCCACCCCGGTCCACACGGCGACGGCCATGCCTGCCTGAGCGGGTGTTGTGCGCGCCACGTCCACAAAGTAGAGCGCAAGGAAGCCCAGCAGGACATCCATCATCAGGTCACTGAACTGCAGCAGCACCAACCAGCGCAGAACCGGGCCCTGACGCAATTGCACCACGGCATCCCGCAGCCCCTGCTTGAGCGGCGTCAACGTCAGGCGTTCAAGGCCCGCACCGTCGGGATACGGCATCCGGCGGCTGACAACCGTCAGAAGCAACATCAGGCCGACCATGCCGATGAAGGTACCGCGCCAGCCCCAGCCCAGCAGCGATGCACCGGCCAGCGCCAGCGGGCCGCCCACCACGCCGAGCGAACCGGCGAACGTCCATCGGGCCATGTTTTGTTCGCGGCGCTCCGGCTCCAGATCCATCAGCGTCGCCTGCGAGAGGCTGACGAATGCGCCCGAGGCGGGATACATCAGGATGAACCCGACCAGCAGCACCGCGAAGCTCGGCGCGAGCGCGGTGAGCAGCAGGGCCAGGGTGAACATGACGCCGCCGCCCAACACGATGACCTTGCGCCGCCAGACGTCGCCCAGAATCGCCAGGATTGGTTCCACCAAGTTGCTGATAAGGCCGGGCACGCTGAGCAGGACGCCGATCTGTGCGTAGGAGAGCGCGAGGTCATCGCGGATGAGCGGCCAGGCTGCCTCTCGCGCGCCGAACACGAATTCATCGAGGAATTCGATGACCAGGATGACGAGCACAAATCGCGAAAAACGTCGCAGCATGGTCTGTCTGAGGAAGGCTTCCGCTTATTCCGTGGTTAAGTTCAGCGAGTGAGCTCCCCGCACAGGTTCTCGCCCATCCGCTGCCGCACCTGCTCGGGCGACAGGCCGCAGCCAAACAGAAAGAACAGCTTGCACAGGGCCGCCTCGGTGGTCAAATCGAACCCGCTGATGACTCCCGCGCGGGCCAGCGCCGACCCGGCCGCATACTCGCTCAGGCACACGCTCCCTCGCAGGCATTGGGTGATGGCGACGATGACCACATCGCGTGCGGTCGCCTCTGCGAGGACTGCGAGAAACCGTGCATCACGATCCGGCCCATTGCCCACACCGAAGGCCAGTAATGCCAGTCCCTGGAGCGGCGGCTGGAGGACATTGGCGAGCAGGTCGGGGGACAGGCCGGGAAACAGGCGGAATGCACCCACCGTCGCCGGCGTCACCGGCCAGACCGGGGCCAGCGGCCCGGCTGGGTCGGGGAAGGCCAGGTGACTGCGCTCGATCTCCACGCTGACGCCCACCGTGCCGAGCGGCGGGTAGTTTGGCGAATCGAACGCGTCCAGCCCGTCGGCGTCCACCTTCGTCGACCGGCAGCCCCTCAGCAGCTTGTTCCCGAAGTAAAGGCACACCTCCGGAACGGGCGCGTGCGCGGCGATCCACATGGACGCGATGAGATTGGCGCGCGCATCGTTGCGCACCTCGGCCAGCGGAATCTGCGAGCCGGTGACAATCACAGGCTTGGCGAGACCGCGCAGGAAGAACGGCAGCGCCGATGCGGTGTAGGCCATCGTGTCGGTGCCATGCAACACGATGAAGCCATCATACACATCGTAATGTGCGACGATATCCTGGCCAATGCGCACCCAGTCCGCCGGCTGCATGTTGGACGAGTCGAGCAGCGGCGTGTACTCGTGCAGGTCGTAGGCCGGCATCTCCGGGTCGGCCAGCTCCGGCATCGCGGCCATCTGCTCAGCCAGGAAGCCCGGCGCAGGCGCGTACCCCTCCACCGTGCGCCGCATCCCGATGGTGCCGCCCGTATACGCGATGTATAGCCGCTTCATGGCCCGGCGGCTTCGAGGATTGGCGCGAGGTCGGGCGGCGTCCAGCGGTCCGACTTAAGCACCTTGCCGTCCGCCCGATAGATGACTGCGCCTGCCGCGTCCAGCTTGCTCATGTTGCTGCGGTGGACCTCGGCAAAGAGCGCCTCGGCCACGTCCTGCAAGCCGTGGGCAACATACGTCCCCAGGACAACATACATCAGATCACTGAGCGCGTCGGCAATCTCCACCAGGTCGCCCGCTTCCGCAGCCTCGCGGTACTCATTCAGTTCCTCCTGGATGAGGCTGACCCGCAGCGCGATGGTCTCCGGCGACAGAGTCGCAGTGGGCGCCGTCTCCATGTGTGCGCCGAAGATGCGATGAAACTCTTCCAGCATGCGCAGTTGTTCTATCACGACACACCCCCTCCTGTGGCATGGGATCCATTGTAGCATAACCGCTTGCGCGGCACTTATCGCCAGCGCAGGGCCAAACATGCCCCACTTTGTACGCCATCAAACAGCAGAAATCAGACAGAGTCGCTAAACTGAACTGGATGGAGATTGTGGACGTATGAACCAACTACCTGCAGAAACGTCGATGGGACCGGTCCACCTGCGCGTGGCTGACATGGACCAAGCCCTGGCATTCTATCACGATGTGCTGGGACTGCAGCCACCACCTCAAGCATCGAGTGCAGCCGCGGTGACGCTGTACGGTCTTGACGGCCGCGTACTGGTCGCACTCTCCACAGGGCCGGGAGTCCGGCCCCGACCGCCGCGCTCGACCGGGCTCTATCACTTCGCGATCCTGACGCCGGATCGCGCCAGCCTGGGCGCGACTTTGCGACGGCTGCTGGAGACGCGCTACCCCATCCAGGGAGCATCGGACCACGGCGTGAGCGAGGCGGTCTACCTGGCCGACCCGGATGGCAACGGCATCGAGATCTACCGTGACCGTCCGAGAGCCGAGTGGCCGTTTGAGAATGGCGAGCTCGCGATGGTAACCGAATCACTGGACGCCGAAGGCGTGCTGGCCGAATCGACCGGCGATTGGGAGGGGCTGCCCCGCGGCACGCGCATGGGGCACATCCACCTGCAGGTGCGCGACCTCGCTGAGGCAGAGGACTTCTATACGCGCGGTCTTGGGCTTGACCTGATGCAGCGTTTCCCACCGGTCGCGCAAGGCCTCGGCCGCGCGTCGGCGGCCTTCATGTCCGCCGGCGGCTATCATCACCACGTGGGCATCAACACATGGGCCAGCGCGGGCGCACCGCCCCCGCCGCAGGATGCTGCAGGCCTGCAGCACTTCACGCTGCTGCTTCCCAACATGAACGCGATCGAGGCCGCACGCACGCGCCTGCAGACAGCCGGCGTCCTTGTCGAGCCGCAGGACGACGCGCTGCTCGTTCGCGATCCATCCGGCAACGCGGTCCGGCTGGAGGTCGGAAGCTAGAATCTTCCGGCTTCCGCCGCACATCGTGTATAATGTCGCTATCGGTTTGTAAATGCATATTCACACAAAAATGGAGGGATATCGTTCATGGAATATCGTCGGATGGGCAAAGCTGGATTGAAGTTGAGCGCGCTTTCACTCGGTGCATGGGTAACGTACGGCGGACAGGTCGGCGAGGATACGGCTGAGCAGTGCATGACAGCCGCTTACGAGCACGGCGTTAACTTCTTCGATAACGCCGAGGGCTACGCGGCCGGTAACGCCGAAGTCGTGATGGGCAACGTCATCAAGAAGCTGGGCTGGCGCCGCGAGAGCGTGGTCGTCTCCACGAAGATTTTCTGGGGCGGCGAAGGCCCGAACGACACCGGCCTGTCGCACAAGCACGTCATCGAAGGCGTCAACAACGCGCTCCGGCGGCTGCAGATGGATTACGTGGACCTGGTCTTCTGCCACCGGCCCGACCCCGAAACGCCCATCGAAGAGACCGTCCGCGCAATGGACATCGTCATCAAGCAGGGCAAGGCGTTCTACTGGGGCACCTCCGAGTGGAGCGCAGCCGAGATCATGGCGGCCGACGGCATCGCCCGGCAGTACGGGCTAACCCCGCCGAGCATGGAGCAGCCGCAGTACAACATGCTATGGCGCGACCGCTTTGAGAAGGAATACGCGCCGCTGTACCGTGACCTCGGCTATGGCACGACCATCTGGAGCCCGCTGGCCTCCGGCGTGCTGACCGGCAAGTACAACGATGGCATCCCCGAAGGGTCGCGCGCCTCGCTGCAGGGCTACGAGTGGCTGCGCAACTCTGCGGTCACCCCGGAGCGTATCGAGAAGGTCAAAAACCTGAAGCCCATCGCAGATGAGCTGGGCTGCACGACTGCGCAGATGGCACTGGCCTGGTGCCTCACCAATCCGAACGTCAGCACGGTCATTACCGGCGCGAGCCGCGCCGAGCAGGTCCATGAGAACATGAAGGCTCTCGACGTGCTGCCGAAGATGACGGACGAGGTGCTGGATCGCATCGAAGCCGTGCTTGAGAACCGCCCGCAGTAGCATCCGACTCGCGGAGCAACTGCCGGTCAAATCCACAGGGGCGAGTGCCGCTCGCCCCTGTGGATTTTGCGGGACGATCCCCGTGCCGTTCTGCATCTGAGGATGCTTCACTCCACAGCCGCATTGATAGTTGACACCACAACCATGACCCTGCCTTCATTTGACCGTATCACCGAATATCGCCGCCGGACCTACCGCCTGTCGCCGGACCTGCTCTTACACACCAAGAAGCAGGCCATTACGTTTGTTAACGAGCGCCAGTTCATGTTCTTCTGGCCTGTGAAGGGAACCGAGCTTCCGAGCCTGTGGGCCGCAGTGGCCGGTGACCGCCCCGTACCCGACGCGCACGATGATCCCGGCCACGTGACGTGGGGCTGGAAGGACGAGCTTCTCGGTGCGCGGGTATGGTACTATGCGAAGGTCCTGCGCAAGAAGTCCACCTTCATCGCGCACGATGCCCTGCCCTTCTTCTACGCGCTGTCGGAGAATTACGGTGCGCCCGAAGAGGACTACCTGCAGCAATACCGGGAGGGTCGTCTGAGCCACGAAGCCAAGACGATCTATGAGGCACTGTTGAGTGGGGGGCCGTTGGACAGCCCATCGCTGCGCCGGGCCGCGCGCATGACGACGCGCGAGAGCGACGCGTCGTTCAACCGCGCGATGCTCACGCTCCAGGCGGACTTCAAGCTCCTGCCCATCGGGGTCGCGCAGGTGGGGGCTTGGAAGTACGCCTTCATCTACGAGCTGACGCACCGCCACTACCCGAATCTGGCGGAACAGGCGCGACCCATCCGCCAGGCTGCCGCGCGCACGCACCTGGTCGAGCTGTATCTGCGGTCGGTCGGCGCGGCCCAGGCGCGGCAGGTGGAGATGTTATTCGGCTGGCCCAAGGCGGATGTTACAGCGGCGCTGGCTGCGCTCGAGACATCCGGCGTAGCCCGCCCCGGCATCCGCTACGAGGCGACTCCGGGCGAGTGGTGGACGCTGGCGGAGCTGCTGGAGACCTGACAGGAGGAGGCAGACGGTGAAGAAGGGCGACAAGAAGAAGCAGCAGAAAGCACTTGCCCGTCGAACGGAACGCAAGACAGCACAGAAGGCCGCGCGCGCCATGACACAGGTCAGCCCCGCGCTCAGCATACTCAAGCAGGCACGCAGCTATCCTCTGCTGGGCTGCTGGGCGCCCTCAAACTGGAACGCGAACGGCCTCGCAGTGGTGACCGTCGCGCGCCGCCAGCCAGATGGCCTTGTAGTCTTCGGAACGTTCCTGGTTGACTATTACTGTCTCGGTGTCAAGACATGCTACTTCAACGTGGACGTGCCTCATTCCCAGTTCATGAACGAGTATCTACCGAAGATGATGCTGGGGGTCACGCCGATCCAGCTAGCTCCTGCCTTGGCGCACGAACTCATCTATGGGGGCATCGAGTACGCCGCGCGCTGGGGCTTTCGACCGGATACCGACTTCAAGCAGGCCCAGCTCGTGCTCGACCCACCTGACGCTTATCCCGTGACCGGCCAGATCGAGTTCGGCAAAGACGGTAAGCCGCTCTTCATAAACGGCCCGCATGACAATGTACAAGCCATCATCCGGCAGTTGATGCGCACTGCAGGCGAGGGCAATTTCGACTACATTGCACAGCTCGGCCCCCCCGAGTTTGATCGTCTGTCAGATGATTTCGAGGAATTCGAGGAGTAAGATCATGCCTGGTCAAACCCTACGTCCACCGTCGAACATCTATCAAATCAAGGTCACGCTGAATAGCATCAGACCACCCATCTGGCGGCGCATCCAGGTGCGGGATGATATTACCCTCTCCCGGTTGCATACGATCCTGCAGATCGTCATGGGTTGGGACGACTACCACATGCATGCCTTCCGGATCGGCAACATGGAGTACGGGCAACCTGATCCTGACTTGGGCATACGCAGCGACCGGAATGTGAAGCTAAAGCAATTCGTCACCGGCGAAAAGTTCAAGTTCCGCTATGAGTATGACTTCGGGGACTCCTGGGACCACGTGCTGGAAGTCGAGAAGGTGCTACCGCCAGAATCCAGTATGCACTATCCGCGCTGCCTTACCGGGAAGCGCGCCTGTCCACCGGAAGATGTCGGCGGCGTCTGGAGCTACCCGGACTTCCTGGAAGCCATCCGCGACCCAGAGCACCCCGAACACGACGAGATGCTGGAATGGATCGGCGGCAGCTTCGACCCCGAGGAGTTCGACTTGGAGGATGTCAACGACCAGTTGATGCGGATCAAGTAGAGCGTAGCGCGCTCGCAGCACGCGGCCTGATTGCCAGCCAGTGAATCGTGAGCAACAGCGCTGCCAGCAGGGCCATATAAGCCGGGATGACTTCCAGCGAAATGTGCCGCGCGATGATGCGGCCGCTGAAGAAGGCAGACGTCAGATAGCCCGATGTCGATGCAAAAAGCAGGATGCCGAGCGTGTCGAGCAGATCCCTGCACCAGATTTCGACAAATCAGGGCTCCATCTGCTGATACTCAGGCCGCACCGTACATCTCCGGATTCAGGAAGGGCACCAGTGCCATCTCCAATCCCTGCGCGTAGAGCAGCCGCCGGTCCACGCGGCCCTGTGTCAGATAGCCGATGGCCCCGCCCTTCTGCTTGGAATTGTGCTGCCCGCTGAGCCGGTCAATCACCGTGCCCAGCTCCTCCCCCGCAACGAGCTCCCCGGTGATACCGGGCGGCAGCTCGTACATGGGCGAAACGCCGAAGCCAAGCCGTTCCGCCGCATCGCCGATGCAAAGCACCCCGAACGACAGCCAGCGGCCGTGCCACTCCGCCATCCCGCCTTCCAGCCCGACGCAGTAGTCTGCTTCCAACCCCCAGGTGCGGTTCAAGGCGAGCAGCGCACGCACGCGATTCTCCGCGCCGATAAAGGTGTCGTCCCCCGCGGGCATGGCCGGGACGCCGGAGGCAACCTCGTAACTGTCGACATCCACCTGTCCGAAGTGCGCGACAAAGACATCGCGCACCGCCTCGATCTTGACCGGATTCAACGAACCGACAAGGACCTTCAAGGCACACTCCCCTAACCGATGAAGCCGGCACGCCAGACGAAGATACCGATCATAACCACGCCTAGTACGAACTGAAGGACACGCGACGCGATGCAGCCCGCCAGCCAGCCGCCGCCTGCCTTGAGCGCATCGGCCCAGTCCTTGCGGTGCTGGTACTCCACGACCAGGATGCCCACCAGTGTGCCGATGACCGCGGCAGGCAGGGCCCCGATGCCGCCGAGGAACAGGCCGAGCAGGAAGCCGGCGATACCGAGCACACTGCCGGCGGCTATCGCCTGCCAGGATGCACCCGCCATCTTCGTCGCGGCCTGCGTCAGAACAAAGTCAGCCACCATCCCGATGACCGCCAGCACGCCCAACACCACGAGGACCCAGGGTGTCATGCTTGCGAACCCTTCGACAAAGCCATAGACCAGGGCGGCCAGCCAGATAAAACCTACACCGGGCAGGCCCGGCAGAATCGTGCCGGCCAGGCCGATCAACATCACAAAGAGGGCAATCCAAAAAGGCATGTTCTCCACGGACAATTTACCTCCCCGACTAAGCTCGATGTGGGCCACCCGGGATGCCGCCATGGGTCATGGGGCGCGCATCCAGCAGCGCATCGGCTTCCGCCTCGGACATCAGACCGCGCTCCAACACCACCTCACGGATGGTCTTGCTTTCAGCCAGCGCCTGCTTGACGATCTCCGCAGCCGTCAGATAGCCGACGACCGGATTTAGAGCGGTCGCGAGCGCCGGATTGCGCGCCAGCCATGCCTCCGCCCTCGCCCGGTTCGCGGTGAGCGGCCGGATGCCGGCCTGCGCAAAGGTGCGGATGGCCGGCGGGAAGATGTGCAACATCTCGAACAGATTGTGCGCGATGACGGGCATCATCACGTTGACTTCGAGCTGCCCGGCCTGTGCAGCCAGCGCCACGGTCAGGTCACAGCCCTGCACATGATAACACACCATGTTCAACATCTCGGCAATGACGGGGTTGACCTTTCCAGGCATAATGCTGCTGCCGGGCTGGACGGGCGCGAAACGAATCTCGTCGAGGCCAGTGGTCGGCCCGCTCGCGAGCAGCCGCAGGTCGTTGGCGACCCGCGTGAGGGTCAGACTGAGGCTGCGCAGGCTGGCGGAGAAGTCAGCCGGGTCACCCATGTTCTGCACGGCTTCGAACAGGTTGCCGCTGCTGCGCAATGGCTGGCCGGTCAGGCGGCTCAGCTCCGCGGCCATGCGTGTGTGATACTCGGGATGCGCGTTCAGCCCGGTGCCCACCGCGGTTCCGCCGATGCCGATCCGTCGCAGCCGGTCGGCGGCGGTGAGGATGCGTTCCCGGTCATACCGGATGGCTTGCGCATAGGCCCCGAACTCTTGACCGAGCCGCACCGGCGCGGCATCCTGCAGGTGGGTGCGCCCCGACTTGACCACATCATCGAACTCCACCGCCTTCGCGTCGAGCGCATCGATGAGCAGGTCCATCGCCTCCAGCAGTCCATCGAGCTGCCACAAGCAGCCGAGCCGGATCGCCACAGGAACCGTGTCATTGGTGCTTTGCGCCATGTTGACATGGTCGTTCGGGCTCACCGGCTTCTGCGGGTCGTCCAGCGCGTAGCCGAGCAACTGATTGGCGCGATTGGCAATGACCTCGTTGGCGTTCATGTTGTGGCTGGTGCCTGCGCCGGCCTGGAACGGGTCCACGACGAACTGCTCGCGATGCCGGCCGTCGAGGACCTCCTGTGCCGCCTGCACGATGGCGTCCGCGAGCCGGCCGTCGAGCAGGCCCAGGTCGCGGTTGACCGCCGCAGCCGCCGCCTTGATGGCGGCCATCGCCCACACGAACGCAGGGCAAGGGCCGCGCCCGCTGATCTGGAAGTTGTCGACTGCCCGTTGCGTCTGCGCGCCGTAGAGCGCATCCGCCGGCACGCGCACCTCGCCCATCGAGTCCTTTTCGATACGATATCGCTCTGCCATCTTCTCATCTCCATCAGCTTCATGCGGCGCGGCGCGCCACGTGCGCGCGCCGGGAAGACAACCTGTATCATACTGTATTCCACATCTCGCGAAAGTAACCCGAACTGCGGTATGATGGGGCATTACCGCCAGGAGGGGTTCCGTCACATGCGTGTGTTGTTTCTCTTTCTCGATGGGGTGGGCCTGGGTCCGGATGATCCCGCTACCAATCCGCTGGCGCGGGCAACGATGCCGAACCTGGTGCGCCTGCTGGACGGCCACCGTCTCCTCGCAGACAGCACGCCACTGGAAACGCCGCGCGCGTCTGTCGTCAGCCTGGACGCCTGCCTGGGGGTGGCAGGCATGCCGCAATCGGCCAGCGGTCAGGCCGCGCTGCTGAGCGGGCTGAACGTGCCTGCGCTGGTTGGCGGCCATTATGGCCCCTGGCCCAGCCAGGCCATCGTCAATCTGCTGGCCAACGGCAATGTCTTCCGCGCGGTGCGGCGTATGGGGCGGCGAGCGGACTTCCTCAACGCCTATCCGCCCAGCTATTTCGCGGCCATCCAATCGGGCCGGCGGCTCTATTCGGCGATTCCCCAGGCCGCTGTGAGCGCAGGGCTCGCACTGAAGACGACCGATGACCTGCGGGCAGGCCGCGCACTCTCGGCCGATTTCACCGGCCGCGCGTGGCATGAGCGGCTGGGGCTATCCGACACACCACTGCTGACTCCCCGCAGCGCGGGCGAGCGGATGGCCGCGTTGGCCACCGGCTATGATTTCACCTTCTTCGAGTACTGGCTGAGTGACTATGCGGGCCACGGCCAGGACATGGCGGAGGCATGTGCGCTACTGGAATCGGTCGATACTATGCTCGGCGGCCTGACCGATGCCTGGGACGATGATGCGGGGCTGATCGTGCTTACGTCGGACCACGGCAACATGGAAGACTTGAGCACGCGGGGGCATACGGTGAATCCAGTGCCGGCATTGCTGATCGGTGCGCAGGAGCAACGGCGCCGGATGGCCTCGTCACTGCGCAGCCTGCCGGATGTCGCGCCGGGCATTATGCGGGTGATCGCGGGGGGCTAGCGCGGGCGCGACGCCAAGGGCCAAGCTGATGCCGGGAGGGGACCCGCGACGCCGAGCTGGTGCTCGGCATCGCAATTGGCGGTGGCGGCCATCCTGAAGTGAGCTCAGGCTTCGGGGGTAGCGGTGACGGTTGGTTCCGGGTCGCGCATGTCGCCCAGGCCAACCTGCTGCATCAACATTGCCATGCGGTAGCGTGCCAACGCGACAAGTTCCGTTTGGTCGCTCTCGGTCGCGTACTCGGATGTCTTCTCCAGGGCATCCAGGGCCGGTTCGAGCTTACCCTGTCCTTCATAGGCCGAAGCGAGATAGTACCACGCCACTGCGTGCTTCGGCTCTGCGGCCAACACCGCCTGAGTATCCCCGTAAGCTTCATCGTACATGAGGAAGCCCAGATAGATGCCCGCGCGCGCAACGTGAAACTCTGTCTCACTCGTGGTGAGGTGGCGCGCCCGGTCATAGTTTTCCTGCGCGGCCTCCATCTCACCAAGCTTCTCGTACACTGCGCCGATGCGAATCCACGAAGCGGGGTCATCGGGCTGGTGTTCGGCAGCAGCCTGAAAGTCTGCCAGCGCGCTCGCATAGTCGCCCGAGTTAATGATCTTCTGTTCGCCGGCCGTCTGGGCCGACAGCGCGGCCTGCACCTGGGGATCAACCGGAAAGAAGGTACGCTGCAGCAACCACAGGGCCACGACCACCAGTGCGCCTGCCCCAAGCATCATGAGCGAGCGCCGCCACCGGGCGGTGGTATCCTGCCGCACCAGCTCGTCGAGCCGCCACCACCAGGACAATTCGGCCTCTGCCCCATGCTCCCGCTTGCGCAGTTGATCCAGCCCGCCGACTGCCCACAGCTCACGCAGCAAACGCGGACCGTTGCGCCGCAACTGCGCCTGGATTGTCTCCCAGCGACCGGATTCCGGACGCAGGTCCGCACCCTGCGCTTCCAGCTCCGGCCACAGCTCATCGATTCGGTCGAGGTCGAGCAGCAGCTCAGCGGCCCCCTTGCCGCTGCCGCGGAGGTTAGCGAGCCGTTTCTCAACGCCTCCCAGAAGTTCCCGCAGCTCATCTGCGGGCGTCATGTGGCCTGTTCCGATTGCACGCGCCATAGTTTCGCTTTACTCGTCCCCGGCCTCTTCGGCCTCAATCTCAGGTTCCGGTTTATCTTTGGCTTTGGCCGCCTTCTCCATCTCGTTCCAGATGCGGCCTATGCCCTGCTTAATCTGCGACTCGGTCTTGGACTTAAGAGCCGGGGAGATCGGGAACCAACCGACGACCTCGCGCAGCACCGTCTGGACAGTCTCCTGCTTGGAGCGGTTCTGCCGGTGGAACGTCCGCACGCGCGCCCGCATGTAGCGGATGTATTCCGACATCTGCTCGGTGGCGTCGCGTCCGCAGACCGGCCCGCGACCCGGCACAATCTGGTCGGCCTTGAATTTGCGTATGTAGGTCAGCCCGTCAAGCCACTCCTTCGAGTTCGCCTGCGCCATGTACGGGTGCTGGTCGACCCAGACCGCGTCACCGACAAACAGGATGCGTTCGTTGGGCAGCCAGATGACCGAAGTGGCGGCAGTATGCCCGCCAATCTTCAGGATGCGCAGGTCACGCCCGCCGCGCACGATATCCAGCCGGTGCGAAAAAGTGATCTTGGGTACGATGATCTGTATGTTTGTGAATTGCGCCTGGATTTCCGGCTCCTTCTTGAAGGAGTCGATGACGCGCTGCTTGAAGTTGTCGCCATACCCCTTCATGTGCTTCCAGGCGATATCATGGGCCACGACCGGCGTCGGCATGAAGTACTGGTTGCCGACGATGTGGCCGCGATGATGATCCGTATTGATGATATACAGGGTCGGCTTGCCGCCGGTCATCTGGCGGAGCTCTTCGCGGAAGGCCACGGCCTGTTTCGGCACAATCGGTGTGTCGATGATGATGGAGCCTTCGCTGGTCAGGATGGCGCCATAGTTGGCCCCTCGCTGATCGGACTCCACGAAGATGCCGGGTGAGATTTCACGCATAAGGTACGACCTCAGATTATAGAATGGACGTTCCCGCCTGTAGCGCGGCGTCCAAGGCTTCATTGGTGGGCACACCGCCCTGTGCCCAATCCGGGCGGCCGCCACCGCGCCCTCCGCCGGCCGTCACGGCCGCGCGCAAGACTGCCGCGGCGTCGACCGGCAAGTCATCCGAGCGGGCGCAGAACAACTGGGGACGTTCTCCGCGCGCGCCCAGCAGGACAACGGTGCGCTCGCGCGCCTTGAGGACTTGTGCGACGCGTTTGACGCGCTCCGCCGGCGCATCGAACACCTGCCCCACCACCCGGTAGTTGGCGCGCTGGGCCGCATCCGCCCACAGCGCGGCCGCAGTCGCCTCGACCCACTGGCGCTCCAGGTCGGCCAGCTCCCGCCGCAAGGCTTCCTGCTCCGCGGCCCGGCGGTCAATCGCAGCCAGGATTTCATCCTGCCCCGTTGTGAACCGGGCGACGAGTCCCTGGGCCAGACCGTGCAGGCGGGTATAGTCCGCCCGCGCACGTCCGCCGCAGAGGAAGGTGATGCGTAGTTCTCCGCCGCGGCGCTCGGTCGCAATGACCTTAATCAAGCCCACCTGACTGCTGTTCGCGACATGCGTCCCACCGCAGGCCGACCAGTCGAACCCCGCGACCTGGACGATCCGGATGTTCTCCGCAACCTTCGGCGCGCGGCGCAATGGCAGCACGGCCAGCTCCGCAGGCGTCACATAGCTTGCCGTCACGGGCAAGGCCCGGTCAATGACGTTGTTGGCTGCGCTTTCTGCTGCCATCACAGCTGCACTATCAAGGTCGGCGCGCGCCAGGTCGATGGTGCTGTAGGCTACCCCGAGATGAAACGCGACGGTCTCTGCCCCACAGGTCTCGATGAACGCCTGCGAGAGGATGTGCTGGCCCGTATGCTGCTGCATGTGGTCGAAGCGCCGCGGCCAGTCTACCGCTCCGGTGACCGGCGTGCCAACCTGCCAGTCTGCCGCCGGGGCTTCGGAGCTGAGCCAGTGCCACACCAGGCCATCTTCGCTCGTTACGTCAACAACCGTCGCTTTGCCGGTCGCCGCGGCAAGGATGCCCGTATCATTCGGCTGGCCTCCGCCGGTTGGATAGAATGCGGTGCGGTCCAACGCGACCGCCAGACGGTCCCCTGCGGCATTGGCTGCCAGAATACGACCGGCAAACTTCGCACAGTAGGCATCAGCGTAATAGAGAGGTTCGGTGTTCATGCGGGATCGGACGCCCGATGGGATGCCGCCTGCGGCCCGAGCGCGTAGTCTGCCAGCGTGCGCTGACTCTGCACCTTGATGGTCAGGGCGCGATGGTAGAGGTCAACATACTTGGTTGCTGACCGCCGCCAGGAGAAATCCACTGCCATGCAGCGGCGAATAAGCTGGCGCCAGAGATCGCGGTGACGATAAGTCTCCAGTGCCCGAATCAGCGCCGTATACAGCGCCATGGCGTCATAGGTGGCGAAGTCAAAGCCGTGGCCCTCGCCAGTTTCAGGGGTATAGTCGGTGACGCTGTCCGCCAGTCCCCCGACGCGATGCACCACTGGCACGGCCCCGTAGCGCATGGCAACCATCTGATTCAGGCCGCACGGCTCGAAGCGCGATGGCATCAGGAAGATGTCGCTGCCCGCATAGATGCGCTGTTCCAGGGGACGCGTAAACGTCAGGAACACGGCCACTCGCTCCGGGTAGCGAACGGCCAGCGCATTGAGCATTTCGTGATAACGCATCTCGCCCGTGCCCATCACGATCAACTGGCAGCCGCTATGGCGCAGCAGCGGATCGGCAATGGCATTGATGAGGTCGAAGCCCTTCTGGTCGATCAGGCGCCCGACGATGCTGATGATGGGCACTTCGGGATGCTGGGCGAGCTTGGCTTCTGATTGCAGGGCCGCTTTGTTCGCTGCGCGGGCTTCGATGCTTGTGACGTCGAAGTGTACGGCTATGTTCGGGTCCGTCGCAGGGTCATATAGCTCGGTGTCGATGCCGTTGAGGATGCCGAACAGCCGGTCACGACGGTCGCGCAGCACCGGGTCGAGCCGCTGGCCAAACT
>CAZTMA010000031.1:40263-41343 GCA_964614645.1 uncultured Anaerolineales bacterium | reverse complement strand
TCCAGGAAGTTGACCCCCTTGACGACCCGGCCCTCTTTGACATCGAGGCAGGGGATGATGCGTTTAGCTAACATGGTGGCTCTAGTCCCTTCAGCGTGTTCCGCCTATTCCGCGGTCGCGTTCAACGCCTCCGCCAGGGTGAACGCACCGGCATAGAGCGCCTGCCCGACGATGACCCCCTCGATCCCTTCCGAGGCACGCGCAACCAGCGCCCGGATATCGTCCAGCGACGCGACACCGCCGCTCGCGATGACGCGCAGGCCGGAGGTGCGGGCCAATTCTGCGGTCGCGTCGACGTTCGCGCCCGTCAGCATCCCATCGCGGCTGATGTCGGTATAGACGATGCGCGTGACCCCGCAGTCGGCCATCCGCCGCGCGACGGTCAGTGCGTCGAGCGCCGAAGTCTCCTGCCAGCCGTGGACGGCCACGAAGCCGTCGCGAGCGTCGATGCCCGCCACAATCCGTTCCGTACCGAACCGGGTGACGACCTCCCGCACCAGCTCCGGCTCGCGCACCGCGACGGTGCCAAGCACGACGCGCGCCGCGCCGAGTTCGAGCGCACGCTCCACGTCCGGAACCGTGCGCAGCCCGCCGCCGAACTGGATGGGCAGGTCCACTGTCGCGCGGATGTCGGCCAGCCGGCGCAGGTTGATGGGCAGCGTGTCGCCGCAGCCTGCGCCGTCCGTCCGGGCGGCGACCCTCATTGTAAAGGTCAGCGCGCCGTCGAGGTTGACGACGTGCAGCCAGGTCGCGCCCTGGTCAGCCCAGCGCGCCGCGGCCTCGGCGGGGTCGTGGCTGTATGTGGTCTGCGCACCGGGATCGCCCTGCCGCAGCCGGACGACGCGTCCCTCGCGCAGGTCGATCGCAGGGAAGATAGAGAATGACATCGGTCGTCCTTATCTGGGGATCGGCGCAGCGGATCGACACGGATAAACGGATGGGCGTAGACTGTCTATCCGATTATCCGTGTCGATCCGTTGCCTTGCCCCGAACCATCCCAACAAAGTTGCTCAGAATCCTCAGCCCGACCGCCTGCCGGTGACGCTGGCGACGATGATGGGAAAGACAATGACTGACGAG
>CAZTMA010000031.1:0-40253 GCA_964614645.1 uncultured Anaerolineales bacterium | reverse complement strand
CCTCAGCCCGACCGCCTGGCTCTTCTCCGGGTGGCACTGGATGCCCCAAACCGTGCCACGGCGGACCACCGACGCGTAAGCGATCCCGAAGTCGGTGGTCGCGACGATGTGCTCGGGTCCTGCGGGTGCGCAGTAGTAGGAGTGCACGAAATAGGCATACGCGCCGTCAGGCAGGCCCGCAAGCAGCGGATCGTCGCCCCGGTGATGGAGCTGGTTCCACCCGATCTGCGGCACTTTGACCGGCCGGCCGTTGTCGCCGGGCAGGTCGCCGGCAAATCGCACGACGCGACCGGGGATGACGGCGAGGCCGCGATGCCGGCCCATCTCCTCGCTCTCGTCGAACAGCAACTGCATTCCCACGCAGATGCCGAGTAGCGGCGTGCCCCCTGCGATGGCGGCCAGCAGCGGCGCCTCGAAGCCCGCCGCGCGCAGGTTGGCCGCCGCGTCGCCGAACGCGCCGACGCCCGGCAGCACGATCCCGACTGCGCCCGCCAGTCCGACCGGCGTGTTGACGATTTCCGCGGGCGCACCCGCGGCTTCCAGCGCCTTATATACATTACGCAGGTTGCCGACGCCGTAATCCACGACTGCGATGCGCAGGTGCGAAGCGCTCATGCCAGCACTCCTTTGGTGGAGGGCACGCCCTCGCGCCGCGGGTCGATCTGCGTAGCCGCATCGAGCGCCCGCGCCAGCGCCTTGAACAGCGCCTCGGCCTGGTGGTGGTCGTTCAGGCCATACAGCACCCGCGCGTGCAGGTTGAAGCGCCCGTGGAAGGCCAGCGTCTCGAGGAAATGGCGCACCAGGTCGGGCTCGATGCCGCCGAGCGACGTCGTGTGCCATGTCACGTCGATCACGGCGTAGGGCCGGCCGCTGAGATCCAGCGCAACGAAGCCCAGCGTCTCGTCCATCGGGACATAGCTGTGCGCAGTGCGGACGATGCCGCGACGCTCGCCCAGGCCGCGGTCGAGCGCCTGTCCCAGGCCGATGGCAACGTCCTCGACAGTATGGTGCGCATCCACGTGGAGGTCGCCTTCCGCCCGCACGGTCAGGTCAAACAGGCCGTGGTGCGCGAACAGGGTCAGCATGTGATCCAGGAAGCCGGCGCCGGTCGTGATATCGGCCCGGCCGCGGCCGTCGATGTTGAGTTCTACGACCACGTGCGTCTCGCCCGTCCTGCGCTCGATGTGTCCGCTGCGCATGTGATACTCCTCATTTCGTTCAGACCGCCGGATCTCCGGCGTCTTGTGGTAAAATGGACACTTATGTTTGAGCTGCCTCGCCCCGACATCCTGATTTTCGATATGGATGGCACGTTGGTCGACGTGCGTGAGTCCTATCGTGCTGCCGCGCCGCTCGCGGCCACGCGCTATCTCGAACTGCTCGGCCTGGCCCCGCCCGAGCTGACCGGTGATGTTTACGACCAGTTCAAGCTGATGGGCGGTTTCAACGACGACTGGGACCTGACCGCCGGGCTGCTCGAGGCCATCGTGGCTGCGTTGCCCGCCGTGCCACACCTGCCGGAATCTGCAGCTGCCAGCCAGGACGCCCTGCTCGCCGCGCTGCGGGCGGCCGTGTCGTCGTTCAGCGACGGTCGCCTGGCCCTCCCCGATTTCGCGGGGCTGATTCCCCTGGTGCGTGATGCAGGCGGCGGGCTGGCCGGACTGCGCCGGGTGACGGGTGAGCGCAACCGCCATCTCGTCTGGCGCACGCACGACGACGCGACCACCGACCTCGTGCAGCGCATCTTCGAGGAATTGTACCTGGGCGCCGATCTTTTCGCCAGCGCCTACGGCTACCCCTCGCGCTTTCACCATGGGGCGGGGCTGATCGAGACAGAGCAGTTGCTCATTTCGCTGGCCACCTTGATGGCCCTTGCGCGTCAGGTGCGGCTGGGCATCGCAACCGGTCGGGCCGACTTCGAGTTGGTCCACCCGATGCGCCGGTGGGACCTGGGCCGCTACTTCAGCGTGGCGACGACCATGACGGATGCCATGCAGGCGCAGGCGCCAGGCGGGCCGTCGCTGCTCAAGCCGCACCCTTACCTGCTCGAACGCGCCGCCGACGCGCTGGACCCGACGGGCACGCTCTCTGCTGCCTACATCGGAGATGCGCCCGACGATATCGTGGCCGCCCGTCGCGCCGGCGGACGGTGCTGGCTGGCCGTGGCTGTCGTGCCCGATCCCTCATTGGACGACCACTTTATCCAGCTCGGCGCCCATGCGATCATCCGCGGGCCTGACGAACTGGCCGCATGGATTCCATGTTCGTAGTGGGCACTTCAGTGTCCTGCGTGCGCTGGCGCTTAAGTGCTCACTGCAAACGATTATATCTTTCATAAGGAGCAAGTATGTCAGACGACGCATCCAATACGCCGACTTTCGACCTCGAAGACGCGCACCGGTTCTTCTCGACCGACTGCTTCAACCGCGCCTGGGACCTCATCGAGAAGGAGGACCGGACCCTCGAAGAGGATGAGGAGATGCTCAACCTGAGCATGGCCTCCCTCTGGCACTGGAGCCAGCGTCCCGACTTCGGCTCAAAAGAACGGTCCATCGGCTACTGGCAGGTCGCACGCATCCTTGCGATTACAGGCCGGCCCGAGATGGCAACGGTTTTTGCCCAGAAATGCCTGGACGTGACCGAGGAAGCGGACCTGCCAGTCTACTACCTCGGCTACGCGTATGAGGCGCTCGCACGCGCTGCCATGGCCGGACGCAACCGCATCGCGGCCGTGCGCTACCTCGCTCAGGCGAAGGCTGCGGCTGCCCAGGAGCCCAACGAAGAGGACCGCGAAGTCCTGCTGGACGATCTCGCAACGATCATCTGAGAAGCTGTTTGAAGAACTGCGGAGTGGAGCATCCTCAGACGCGGTACGAGCCCGGTGAAGGCGTCCCGTCCGTCCGCATTTGAGAATGCGGACTCCTCCTTCCAACAGCTTCTGATTGTAGAGACGGGCCGCCGGCCCGCCTCTACAGGATGGTCAGGGCCGCAAGCAGCGCATCCGTGTCCGAAGGCCGGCCCGTACTGACCCGGATGCAGTTCTCAAGCCCGGACCTGGCATAGTGGCGCACCAGCACGCCCCTCTCGGCCAGCCCGGCCTTGAGCGCCCGCGCATCCCGGCCCGTCACCCGACAGAGCACGAAGTTCGCCCGGCTGGGGTAGGGGTGCAGAAACGGGAAGCGCGCCAGCTCGACTTCCAGTCGCTCCCGCTCGCGGATCAGCGCGTCGACGGTGTGCTCGATTTCGTCACGGTGCGCCAGTGAGGTCAGCCCCGCGACGGTCGCCGCAACGTTCACGTTGTACGGCTGCTTCGCCTTCCACAGCACCGGCATCAGCCACGCCGGGAAGATGCCGTAACCCAGCCGTAGCCCCGCGATCCCCGCCCACTTGCTGAAGGTGCGCAGGACGACCAGGTTGTCGTGCGCCGTAACCCAGCCTGCGACCGAGTACTCCAACCCCGCAAATTCGACATAAGCCTCATCGACCACGACCAGCAGCGGCAGGCGCAGCAGGCGGCGCAGGTCGCCGGGGTCCATCAGGCTGCCATCGGGGTTATTGGGCGAGGTCAGGAACAGCAGCTTGGGCGCCTGCGGCCTCTGACACGCCCGCTCAATGGCTGCGACATCCACGCGGAAATCCTCGTGGCGCCCGATGCGCACCACCTCCGCGCCGGCCAGCCCGGCATCGAAGCCGTACATGCCGAACGTCGGCGGGCAGTCGATGATGGCATCCCCAGGTCCCACCGTGATACGGGTGAGCAGGTCGATCAACTCATCGGCGCCATGGCCGGGCAGGATATGCTCCGCCGGGACACCGGTGTAGCCCGCCAGCGCCGCGCGCAGCTCGCGGTGCTCCGGGTCCGGGTAGATGTGCGGGAAGGGATACTCGGCCAGCGCGGCACGCACCGCCGGATGCGGCCCGTACGGGTTCTCGTTGGCGTCAAGCTTGACAATCTGCTCCGGCGCGCGGCCAAGCTGGCGGCTCAGCACCTCGAAGGGTAGGATCGGCGTGTACGGCTCGATCGCCGAGATGTGTGGCAGCAGCAAGGTGCTGGGTTCGAAGGTGGTCAAGATCAATCTCCCTTGTGGAGAAACCTTCGAGGTTTCCGAAACCTCGAAGGTTTGAGCCTTCAAGATAACTCCCCATCGTGCGAAGCCTTCAAAGCTCAACCAACCGAGCGTTGGCCCGAAGACCCGAAGGATTGCGTCCGCATCTCCGCCGCGCGCGCATGTGCGGTCAGCCCTTCGCCGTGGGCCAGCACCGCGGCCTGTGCGGAAAGCCGTGCGCCTGCCTCCGCGTTGAGCGCGACCAGGCTGATGCGCTTCACGAAGTCGGCCACGCTGAGAGGGCTGCTGTAGCGCGCGCTGCCCTCGGTCGGCATGACGTGGCTCGGGCCGGCAACGTAATCCCCCAACACCTCGAACGAGTGCTCGCCCACGAAGATGCCGCCGGCATTGCGCACGTGACCGACGAGCGCCCACGGGTCGGCTACGAGCAGGCACAGGTGCTCCGGCGCGTAAGCGTTCGCCAGTGTCACGGCCTCCGCCAGGTCAGCGGTCAGCACGATCCCACCCCGAGCGGCCAGCGACGCAGCCGCGATGTCGGCCCGGTCGAGGCTCTCCAGCTGGCGGCCCAGCTCGACCGCGACCGCATCGGCCAGCGCCGCCGAAGGGGTCAGCAGGATGGGCGAGGCCAGCACGTCGTGTTCCGCCTGGGCCAGCAGGTCCGCCGCGGCCCAGGCGGGGTCCGCGGTATCGTCCGCGATGACGACCGTCTCGGTCGGACCGTAGAACCCGTCGATACCGACCGCGCCGATGACCTGGCGCTTGGCCAGCGTGATGAACAGGCCGCCTGCGCCGACGATCTTGTCCACCGCAGGCACGGTCTCCGTGCCGTAGGCGAGCGCTGCAATGGCCTGCGCGCCGCCCAGCGCGAAGAGCCGGTTCACCTGCGCGACGTGCGCGGCCGCAAGGATCAGGTCGTGGATCTGTCCCTGCCGGTTAGGCGGCGTGCAGACGACGATCTCCTCGACCCCGGCGACGCGCGCGGGCAGCACCGACATCAGAAGCGAGGAGGGCAGCGGTGCAGTCCCGCCCGGCACGTAGACGCCCGTGCGGTCCAGCGGGCGGATGAGCTGGCCGAGCGTGCCGTCCGGCCCCGCGTCGACCCATGAATCGACGGGCTGCTTCCGGTGGAACCTGGTGATGCGCTCTGCCGCTAAATCAAGCGCCGTGCGCTGCTCGACCGGCAGCCGGTCATACGCGGCCTGCCACGCGGCACAGTCGACCTCGAACGCAGGGTTGGCGTTCCCGTCGATGCGCGCGGACCACTCGACGACTGCGGCGTCCCCGCGCGTGCGGATATCGCGCAGGATGCGGCTGACGGCCTCCGCGGGGCTGATGCGCTCACCGAAGATGCGCTCGATGCCATCCAGCAGCCGCGTCGGCATCGCCTGATCCTCCCAGGCTGCCCGGCGCAGGATGCCCTCCCGCGCCTCAGTGCTCGTGTAGATATTGACAACTGGCATGAGAACTCCTTTTTCCACCGCAAAGACGCCAAGAACGCGAAGAACGACACAAAATCAAAAAGAAACTTTGCGTCCTTCGCGTCTTGGCGGTTCAATCTCCCGTTACACGCGCGAGCGCGTCGATCAGGCCGCGCATTTCTCCGGCGCGTAGCCGGTAGCTCGCCCGGTTCGCAATCAGCATGGCCTGGCTTTCGAGGATGACGCGCAGCTCGGTCAGGCCGTTTTCGCGCAGCGTCGAGCCGGTCTGCACGAGGTCGACAATCAGGTCGGCCAGGCCGACGAGCGGGGCCAGCTCGACCGAGCCGGACATGACGATCAGTTCCGGGGCCAGGCCGCGGGCGCGGAAGAAGGCCTCGGTCAGTCGCGGGAACTTGGTGGCGATGCGCGGGCTGCGCTCCAGCCGCAGCGGGCGATCGGGCCGGTCGGCCTTGCCTGCGACGACGAGACGGCACTGTCCGAACGGCAGCGACAGCGGCTCGTATACGTCGCGTGCCGCCTCGCGCACCACGTCCAGCCCGACGATGCCCACGTCCGCCGCGCCGTACTCGACAAAGATGGGCACATCCGCGGGCTTCGCCATGATGAAGCGCAGGCGGCCGTCGCTGCCCTCCAGCACGAGCTTGCGGCCGTTGTCGCCCTTCGCGGGCAGGCCATAGCCCGCGCGTTGCAGGTAGACCAGCGCATCGTCGGTCAGACGGCCCTTTGGCAGCGCGACAATCAGCGGCTCAGCCATTGCATTACCTCTTCCCAGTCCGTGGCAGCCATGCTGCGCACGCCCGCCGCATCCTGTACCTGCAGCGTGCCGTCCTCGCCGTGGTGCACGGCGCGGGGAATGCCGCGCGCCTGAGCCTGGGCCCAGAGCGCGGACGCGTCCAGGCCGTCTAGGTCAAGCACGACGCGCAGGCCGCGGGCGCGGGCGGCGTTGGCCCAGGCCAGACAGGCCGGGCAGCCGTCCGCGCCCAGCAGCACGTCGGCCGCGGGGTCCGGCGTCCGGCGGCCCTGCAGCTCCGCGGCCAGCAGCACGCGGTCCAGCGTGAGCGCCCAGCCGACCGCGGGGAGCGGCGGCCCGAAGTGGCCGATCAGGTCGTCGTAGCGCCCGCCGGAGATGACGGCAAAGCCGAGGCCCGGCGCAAAGCCCTCGAATGTGACACCGGTGTAATAGTCCAGGTCGCGCACCTCGGCCAGGTCGTAGCTGACCGCATCTGCCACCCCGTAGCCTTCGAGCAGCCGGGCCACGCTCTGCAGCTCGGCCAGCGCGGTCATCATCGTGGTGTTCAGGCAGGTCGCCTCAGCCTCGGCCAGTACCGAGGCGTCGCCCGTGAGGTGGGGCAGCCCCAGCACCGCGCGCCGCGCAAGGGGCGGGAGGTTCGCGGCCTGCGCCAGCAGCCCGGCCAGTTCTGCCTCGGCCTTGCGGTCCACGGCCGCGCGCACTTCAGCCGCAAGTGGGTCGGGCAGGTTCAGCGCGGCCAGCAGCCCGCGGAAGAACCCGACGTGGCCGAGCGTGACCCTGAACTCGGGCAGGCCGACCGCGCGCAGCGCTGCGACCGCGAGCGCCACGACCTCCGCATCCGCGGCCTGGCCCGCCGCGCCGATCAGCTCGACGCCCACCTGCGTGAACTCGTGCTGCCGGCCCGCACGCGGCGGCTCGTAGCGAAACACGCTGCCCGTGTACGCGATGCGCAGGGGCAGCGGCTGGTCATACAGCCGGGTCCCCACGACGCGCGCGGTGGGGATGGTCAGGTCGGGACGCAGCGCGAGGGTGCGGCCGTGGCGGTCGAAGAAGCGGTACATCTCCGCGTCGAGCGCGGAGCCGACATCGGTCGCCAGCGTATCGGCATACTCGAACGTCGGCAGGATGATCTCGCCGTAGCCCCACGCGGTCCAGGTGCGGCGCAGGGCCGCCTCCATCTCGCGCCAAGCGGCCGCGTCCGCAAACAGCAGGTCGCGCACGCCTTCGGGCAGGGGCCGGTCGGTCAGGAATCCACTTTCAGGCATACTCGTCAATCCTGGTTAACAAAAAAGGACTGGTTGTGCAACCAGTCCTGGGGGCAAGCGCAAATGAGACGCCGGCTATGCCGTGCGCCCGCCCCGTCTGCGATGATGATGGCCGTTCAATAACATGCAGCGAGTCTATCACAGGCCCGTGAGCGTGTCAAAACCGGCCCTCCCAACTTGACCGCAATCCAGCCACGCCCTACAATCGTGCTGCACCTCTGACACCTCTCATGCAACGCAGCACACAAGGAGCCAACCATGAACTGGCACGATCACGTCTTCTTCGGCATCCACTACGACCTGCACGCCAACGCGCACGACACCGAGCTGGGCCGCGAGGTCACGCACGAGGACCTGCGCGAGCAGCTCCTGCGCGTCCGGCCCGACTGGATACAAGCCGACTGCAAGGGCCATGCGGGCTACACGAGCTGGCCGACCGAGGTAGGCACGACCTCTCCGGGCGTCGTCAAGGACGCGCTGCGCATCCACCGCGATGTCACGGCTGAGCTGGGCATCAAGCTGGGGATGCACTATTCGGGCGTGTGGGACTCGCGCGCGCTGGAGCTGCATCCGGAATGGGCGCGGCTGGATGCGGAGGGCCGGCCCGACCCGGACATGACCTGCCGTCTGGGCGGGTACGATGACGGGCTGATGATCCCGCAGATGCTGGAGATCATCAGCAAGTACGATGTGGACGGCTTCTGGGTGGACGGCGAGAACTGGGCCTCCAAGCCGTGCTGGTGTGCGCGCTGCCGTGCGGAGTACACCCGGCGCACCGGCGAGACCGCCATCCCATCGCAGGCCGGCGAGCCGGGCTGGGAGGCGTGGCTCGCATTTCACCGCAACCTGTTTGTCAAGCACGTGACGCATTATGCCGAGGCAGTCCACGCGGCCAAGCCGGGCTGCCTGATCTGCTCGAACTGGATGTACACCGTCCGGCAGCCCGATCCGGTCGCTGCGCCAGTGGACTACCTCAGCGGCGACTTCTCCTGGTCGTGGGGCGCAGACAGCGCCGCGGTCGAGGGCCGCGTGCTCGACGGCCGGCGGCGGGATGCCGGGCTGAGCTGGGACCTGATGGCCTGGGGCTTCACGAAGACCGGCATGATGCAGAGTGACCCGCCGTGGGTGATGAAGCCTGCGGGTCACCTGTGCCAGGAGGTGTCGGAAGTGGTCGCGCTGGGCGGCGCGGTGATGATTTACAATACGCCGCAGCGGAGCGGTTGGCTCACGGGCTGGCATCAGGATACGATGGCCGAGGTTGCGGCGTTCTGTCGCGAGCGGCGAGATGCCTGTTTCGGGACGGCCACCGCCTCGCAGGCTGCGGTTCTCTACCTGATCGCCCACCACTATGCGCACAACCAGCCGCTCTACAACTATGGGGAAGCCGTCCAGCCAGTTGAAGGCGCGCTGCACGCGCTGCTGGAGACGGGCCGTTCTACGGATGTATTGACCGAGGAGGCCGCGCTCGCGCACCTGTCCGACTATCTGCTGGTCGTCCTGCCGGAGCAGACGCGTTTCACCCCAGAACTGGTCGCCGCACTCGAAGCGCATGCGCAGGCGGGCGGCTGCGTGCTGCTGAGCGGCGCACATCTGGCCGCGGAGTGCCCCGGTCTGGTGGGCGTTGCACCGGAGAGCGAGCCGATCACCGGCCGCGTCTTCCTGCCGGTGGAGGATCGCGCCGTGCCGGTGTCGTCCGGCTGGCAGCGCGTGACGCCCGCCGCAGGCACGGAGGTCTGGGCCTACCGCATGTCCCAGCAGGAGCCGGGCAAGGACACGACCGCCGATGCCGCAGTGACGTGCCGCCGGATCGGCGCAGGATCGGTCGTCGCGGTCCACGGGCCGTTGTTCCGCGATTACTACCTGGGCCATTACCCGCCACTCCGCCGCTTCATCGCAGGGCTGGTCGAACGTGCGGCGCTGCCCTGGCAGGTAACGCTCACAGCATCTCCACGGCTTGAGCTGGTGCAGCGCCGCCGCGGTGCGGAGCTGGTGCTCAATCTCATCAATCGGGGCGCGTCCGAGACACTCTCCCCGCGGCGCGTGATCGTGGAGGAACTGCTGCCGGTCGATGATGTGACCGTGCGAGTGCGGCTGGACGCGGCCCCGCAGTCGGTCACCGCAGTTCCGGCCGAGCCTGCGGTGATCTGGCAGTACGCAGACGGTGTGCTCGAAATCCGCGTGCCGCGGGTGGACATCCACACGGCGATTGTGGTGCGCTAAATCCAGGCGGCAATTCATGCGTTTAGGCGTTTCGGGCGGCCCGGTCACGCGGGACACCGCCGAGGTCAACGATCAGCTCGCCGCCCGCATCGCGGGCATGGGCTTTACGGGCGTCGTCACCCACTTTCTGGGCGACGCGGCCACGTTCCCGGAGGCCGAACTGCACCGCGTCCGCGATGTGCTGGCCGGCTATGGTATTCGCATTGTCCAGTCGTGGGGCTGGCAGCAGCCGCTGGTCGCACCGGACGAGACGGTGCGCCGTGCCGCAGCGCAGACCTTGCGCCATGCGGTGCGCGTGGCCGCCGACCTGGGCGCTGCGATGGTGATGACCGGGCCGGGCAGCCTGAACCCGCGCGGCTCGTGGTGGCCGCATCCCGGCAATCACTCGCCGGCAACCGAGGATGCCCTCGTCCGTACGCTGCAGGAGACGCTCCCCGCGTGTGAGGCCTACGGGGTGCCCATCTGCCTGGAATGCCACGTGACGAGCGTGCTGGACAGCCCGGCCCATGTCCGCCGAGTCATCGAACGCGTCGGCTCGCCGTGGATCAAGGCCAACTTCGATGCGGTCAACTTCATCCCCGATATCCAGACCGCGTTCAACAACCGCCGGCTGTTGGACGATCTGTTCGACCAGCTTGGCCCGCACTTCGCGGCCGCGCACCTGAAGGATGTCTATGTCGAGGACCGGCACGTCGTCCACATCAGCGAGACCGTGCCCGGCGACGGCATCCTCGACTGGGCGCGGACACTCACCGGCTTCGAGGCGCTGCTACCGGACGGGTACGCCATCGTCGAGCACCTGCCGGAGAGTCTCGTCCCGCGCGCCGCACAGTTCGTGCGAGAGAAGGCGGCGCAACTCGGCATCACCATCCGCACTTGAGGCTGTAGGCCACAGAGGACTCAGAGAACTCAGAGGACAGAGCGAGCATCCGCATCAGGGGTTACTCGTTTCTCGTTATTGGTCACTCATTCCTGCGTCTTTCATGACAGAAAAGGTACACCCATGGACCTGCAAGGCAAAACCATCCTGATTACCGGCGGCGCACAGGGCATCGGCGCGGCGACCGCGAGGCTGTGCGCCGCGCGCGGTGCAAAAGTGGAGATCATCGACCTTAATCGCGAGGCAGGCGAGCAGGTCGCGGCGGAGATTCGCGCCGCGGGCGGTCTGGCGCGCTTCGAGCAGGTGGATGTCGCGGATGAGGCCCAGGTGCGCGTGCTGATGGCCGGGCTGGGGGAACGGCATGGCCGGCTCGATGTGCTCATCTGCGCCGCAGGCGTACTCAGGGGCGCCTTCCTGCAGCCGGAAGAATTGACCCTCGACGAGTTCACGTCGGTCATCGACATCAACGTCAAGGGTACATTCCTCTGCGCGAAATATGGGACTCCCCTGCTCACCACCGGCGCGCATGGGGTAATGCTCCTGATTGCGTCAGGCGCGGGCGTCAGCGGCCCCAGCTCGTCGCTGGCCTACGGGACGAGCAAGGGCGGCGTCAATGGGCTGGGCATGACCCTGGCTGCGCGGCTCGCGCCGCGCGGGGTGCGCGTCAACGTCATCTGCCCCGGTGAGATCGTGACCGCGATGAAGCTCAGCGTGGTCGCCGCGCAGGCCGTACGAGAGGGCCGTGACCCCGAGCTCGCGGTGGCGCGGGCGCGGCAGGAGATGGGCAGCCCCGACGGGCTTGCGCGCGTGCTGGCCTTCCTGGCGAGCGACGAGGCGGACTACGTGCGGGGGACGCTGTTCACGCGGTAGGTGGGCGCGGTGCAACGGATGGCGCACCTATGATGCGCCTAACGGATAAGCGGATGCGCGCTGTGGTTCCACAATTCCCATCCGTTTATCGGTGTGGCCGCGCAGCGGCATCCGTTGCGCTGACGGGCCTCGGCACGGGCGCGCGTTCGTCCAGCAGGCCCGCGGTCCGCAGGTCGGCCCATAGCGCGGGGGGAATGAGATGCGCGAGTGCGGCGAGGTTGGCATCGACCTCCGCAGGCCGCTGCATTCCGACCACGAGCGAGGTCACTGCCGGGTGAGCCAGCGGGAACTGGAGTGCGGCCGCGTTGAGCGGAACGCCGTGCGCCGCGCAAATGGCCTCGATGCGGCGCACGCGTTCCATGATGACCGGTGGCGCCTCGCGGTACTGGTAGCGCGCGCCTGGCACCGCGCCGGTCGCCAGAATGCCTGTTGCATAAACCGCGCCGAGCAGCACCGCAATCCCCCGCTCCTGGCACAGGTCGAGGAAGGGCAGCGCATCCTGCTCCAGCAGGTGATAGCGTCCGGCCAGCAGGAAACAATCGAAATCCGCTTCGCGTGCAAAATCCATCAGCGTGCGCCACTGGTTCATCATGCCGACGCCGATGGCCCGCAGCGCACCTTCCCGGCGCAGCTCCGCCAGCACAGGGTACACGACATCTAGCGCCTCACGGTAGCGCTGCTCCGGGTCATGCATCAGCGCGATATCGACCCGGTCCAGCCGCAGCCGCTGTAGGCTGTCGGCCAGGCTCCGCAGCACGCCGTCGCGGCTGTAGTCCGGTTGGATGTGCGCCATCCGGCTGACCACCTTCGTCTCCAGCACAAAACGTTCGCGCGGCAGGCCGTTCAAGGCCAGGCCGAGGCGCCGCTCGCTTGTCCCTTCGCCATACGAGGGCGCGGTGTCGAATAGGGAGACGCCCGCGTCGAGCGCGTGCTGGATGGCTTCAACCGCCTCGGCATCGGAATCGACGCTGTTGAGATAGCCCAGCGTGCCGAGGGGGGCCGCGCCGAAGCTCAGCGCGGGCGTGGTCAGGCCGGTGCGGCCGATGGGCCGGTGGAAGAGCGGATGCAGGTCGGACATGCGAAAACCTCTGGACGGCGATGAAGGCGTGGCCAAATAACCGCGGCGAATATAGCACAACGGGCCCATTTCGCCCAAAGCCGCACGGCGGCTATAATCCCCTCCGGAGGTAGTCCATGCCACTTATGCCCGCTGATGTCAACACGGTGCTGCAGCAGCTTGACGCGCCCGACCTGGATACCCTGCAACTGCTCCATGCCGGCGCCCTGGCCCGGCAGCACTATCCGCAGCTCGACCCGGCCCAGCCCGTCTTGCTGCTGGCCGCGACCTCTGCCGAATTGCCTCGCCTCACGGCCGTCCTGCTGCAGGCGTATCCGCCCGAGCACCCCGTCGAGCTCCTTGTGAGTGGGCAGCGCCGGGAGACGACGCTGGCTGCGCTGACCGAGGAAGTCAAGGGTTCAGGCGATGAGTCCCTGGACATCTTCCTGCCGCCGCGCCAGATGGCCGCGACCTACGAGGCTCTGCAGAATATTGCTGCGCGGCTGCGTGCGCCGGACGGCTGCCCGTGGGACCGCGCGCTGACGTGGGAGAAGCTGCGCGCGTCGCTGCTGGAGGAGAGCTACGAGCTGCTGGCTGCGCTGGACGGCGGCAACCCGCAGAAGGTGTTGGAGGAGCAGGGTGACCTGCTGCTCCAGGTGGCGCTCCAGGCGCAGATTGCCGCTGAGGAGGGCCTGTATCGTCTGCCCGATGTGGTCAACCGGATCGTCGAGAAGCTCATCCGCCGCCATCCCCATGTCTTCGGCAACGAGGTGGTCAGCGGCACGGACGAGGTGCTGGCGAACTGGGAGGCGATCAAGGCGGCGGAGCGCGCACAGAACGGCGAGAAGCAGCGTTCGCCGCTGGCGGGCGTCCCCGCGGGGCTGCCCGCGCTGGCACAGGCCGAGTCCTATCTCGACCGCATGTCGCGGCTCCGCCCGCACACGCCCGATGCCGAGCTGTGGGCCGCGCTGGCCGCGCTCTCCCCCGACGCGGAAGTCACGCCGGAGATGTTGGGCGATGCACTGTTCAGCCTCGTCGGCTGGGCGCTTGCGCGCGGCCTTGAGTCGGAAAGCGCGCTGCGCGCAGCCAACGCGCGCTTTGCCGCGCACGTAGCCGGGGAAGGCTGGGGCTGAGACTGTGCAACGCCGGCAGAGCGATCAAACACCAGGCAGGCCGCGTGAAGCATCAGTGGTGGACCTGCTCCGCTTCGTCGCCTTCGCGCTAGTGGTCTTCCTGCTGCAACGCGGCTTCGTGAACAGCCTGTTTCGTGATACACTGCCGTTCACTACATTTCGTGAGCGTGTCTATGAATGGTTTCACCGGCAAGATTCTGTACGTTGACCTGACAACCGGCAGCCTGCACACCGAGACGTTTGACGAGGCAGACTACCGTCTCTATCCGGGCGGCCGCGCCCTGGCCGCGTATCTCCTGCTCCGGCACATGCCGCCGGGTGCAGACCCGCTTGGCCCGGACAACGTCTTGGTCCTGGCAAACGGGCTGCTCACCGGCGCGCCCTTCTCGACCGCCACCCGCTTCACCGCGGCCGCGCGCTCCCCGCTGACGGGTGCGTACGGCGAATCGGAGGCAGGCGGCTTCTGGGGGCCGGAACTCAAGATGGCAGGCTGGGAAGCCATCGTCGTGACCGGGCAGGCCGCGGAGCCGGTTTACCTGTCCGTCCAGGATGACCGGGCGGAGCTACGCGACGCGCGCCACCTGTGGGGCCGCGAGCCGGAGGAAGCCCAGGCCACCATCCGTGCCGAGCTGGGCGACAAGCTGACCCGTGTCCTGCAGACTGGGCCGGGCGGCGAGAATCTCGTCCGGTTCGCCGCGCTGACCAACGACCTGCGCCACTTCAACGGTCGCACGGGCATGGGCGCGGTGATGGGGTCCAAGCGGTTGAAGGC
Organism: uncultured Anaerolineales bacterium; assembly: GCA_964614645.1. Taxonomy (GTDB): domain Bacteria; phylum Chloroflexota; class Anaerolineae; order CG2-30-64-16; family CG2-30-64-16; genus MWBF01. Next base: position 25,799 of record CAZTMA010000031.1, on the reverse strand, counting down.
CATCGCGGTGCGCGGGTCAGGCAAGTATCTGAGCCTCGCGCGCGACCCCGAAGGCGTTGCAGATCTTGGCAAGCGGCTGGCGAAGCTGGTCAAGCAGCACCCGCAAAGCTGGGATCTGCAGGAGAAGGGCACGCCGGGACTGACAGCCGGGCTGAACGCTGCAGGCATCCTGCCCACGCGCAACTTCCGCAGCGGCGCGTTCGAGGGTGCAGACAACCTGCGCTGGGAGGCCTACGAGCGGGAGATCCTGACCGCGCGGCGCAGCTGCTATGCGTGCGCGGTGCGCTGCAAGCGCGAGGTCGGGGTGGATGACCGCTACCAGGTCAGCACGAGCTATGGCGGGCCGGAGTATGAGGCGGTGGCCGGGTTCGGCTCGAACTGCATGGTGGACGACCTGCAGGCCGTCGCCAAGGCGAACGAGCTGTGCAATCGCTACACGCTGGACGCCATCTCGACCAGCGCGACAATCGCCTTTGCGATGGAGTGCTTCGAGCACGGGCTGATCGGGCCGGAGGACACCGGCGGGCTGGACCTGCGGTTCGGCAATGCGGAGGCAATGGTGCGCTGCGTGGAGTTGATTGCGCGGCGCGAGGGCATCGGCAACCTGCTGGCCGAGGGCTCGCGGCGGGCCGCGGAGGTCATCGGCGGCGACGCGCACTACTTCGCCATCGAGGTCAAGGGCCAGGAGCTGCCCATGCACGACCCGCGGGGCAAGGTCGCCGTAGGGTTGGGCTATGCTGTCTCCGAGACTGGCGCAGACCACCTCACCGCGTTTCACGACACGATGCTGGCAAACCCCGAATCGGTGGGGTTCAAGGGCGCGATGCCACTGGGCATCCGCGAGCCGCTGGCCCCACGTGACCTGAGCCGCAAGAAGGCCGAGGCCTACGCCCTGCTGGAAAACTGGAGCAGCCTGGAGCGCGCCGTCGGGCTGTGTTATTTCGGCCCCGCCCCCCGGTCATTCATCTCGGTCGGGGAAGTGGTGGACGTCATTCACGCGGCGACAGGCTGGGACGTGACGGTCGAGGAACTGCTGCAGACGGGCGAGCGCGCGACCAACCTGGCGCGCATCTTCAACGTGCGCGAGGGCTTCAGCCGTGCGGATGACACCCTGCCTAGGCGCCTGTTCGAGCCGTTGGAGGGCGGAGCGCTGGCGGGCGTGGCTTATCCCAAAGATGACTTCGTCCGCGCGCTGACTGACCTGTATGAGATCAAGGGCTGGGATCTGCAGACGACCATGCCCACCCGAGAGCGGCTGGCCGCGCTGGACATCGAGTGGGCTGCCGACCTGGTCGGGTAGAGTCGCCCCTACCAAAATGCACATCCACCTCGGCGGGCATCTGAGCTTCTATGACACGGAGCGGCGGTCGTGGGTCGAATGGCCCGACGCGACCCCGCTGACGCTACGCGCCCTCGCCGAGCAGCTGGGCGTACCCATCGCAGAGGTTGCGTTCGTTGCGGTCAACCGGCGGCTGGCGGAGCTGGACGAGATCGTGCAGCCCGGTGACCGGGTGGAGTTCTTCCCGCCGATGGGCGGGGGATAGAGGAAGATCATCGTGACCACTTACCGGCTGCCATACGGCAAACGAGAGCTTGCGTTCAGCCTGCCGGAGCGCGCAGGCTGGACCGTCGATATGCTGGCCCCGCGCGAGACGCCCGCGGCGGCTGACCCCGCGGCGGTGGTCGAGGCTGCGCTGGATGGCGCGCCCCTACCCGACAAGCCCGGCCCGGTAGTTCTGGCTATCAACGACAAGACGCGGCCCGTCCCCCATGCGCTCCTGTTGCCGCCCCTGTTGCGCCGGCTGGAGGCGCGCGGATATGCGCCGGCGGACATCACCCTGCTGATTGCTACCGGCACGCACGTCCCGATGCCGCCGGAGGACTTCCCCCTCATCCTGCCGCCTGAGATCATCGCCCGTTACCCGGTCGTCAGCCACGACAGCCGCGCGGATGAGCAGATGGTCTTTGTTGGGGAGACCGCGGCAGGCACGCCCGTGCGCGTCAACCGGCGCTGGCACGGCGCCGGCTTGCGCATCGTCACCGGCAACATCGAGCCGCACCAGTTCATGGGCTTCTCGGGCGGCGTCAAGAGCGCGGCCATCGGCGTGACCGCGCAGGACACGATCAACACCAATCATGCCTGGATGGCTGATCCCCGGAGCGGCATCAACCGCTACGACGACAACCCCTGCCGGGTAGATGTCGAGGAGATCGGCCGGCTCATCGGCGTGGACTACGCGCTTAACGCAGTGCTCAACGAGGACAAGGGTATCGTCCACGCGCTCGCGGGCGACCCCGTGGACGTCATGCGTCGCGGCATCCCCCTGCTGCGGGAGATTTACCAGCGCGAGGTTGCCGCGCCGTACGACCTGATGATCGTCTCCGCAGGCGGCCATCCGAAGGATATCAACCTCTACCAGGGCCAGAAGGCGCTTGGCCATGCCTCGCTGGTCATGCGCGAAGGCGGAACGGTCATCCTCGCCATCGCGTGCCCGGAAGGGACGGGCAGCAAAGCCTACGAGGAATGGATCCTGACGCCGGGCATGACCTCCCACGCAGCGGTCCTGGAGCGTTACGGCCGCGAGGGCTTCCGTATCGGGCCGCACAAGGCATGGCAGCTTGCGCGGGACGGCAGCCGGATGCGGGTGCTGTTCCTGTCAAACATGGCGCCCGACTTCGTGCGCCGGCTGCTGCTGGAGCCGGTCGCCAGCCTGGACGAGGCGCTGGCGCTGGCCCTGCCCGGCCTGCCCCCGGACGCCCGCATCGGCATCATGCCCATCGCGAATGCAACGATCCCCGTGTTACGTCCCGTGTGAGGCAAGGAGATCCCGTGACGGAGTTCCAACTCGTCAATCCACACCTGGAAGGCGACAGCTTCTTCTGGGAGGGCGGGCCGGATGGCGTGCTGCTGCTGCACGGCTTTACCGCGACGACCGCCGAGGTCCGCCCGCTGGCACAGTTCCTCTACGGCCGCGGCTACACCGTCGCGGGGCCGCTCCTGCCCGGTCACGGGACGCAGCCGGCGGACCTCAACCGCGTGGCATGGCGCGACTGGACCCGCGCCGCCGAAGAGGCCTATCGCGGGCTGGCCGCGCGCTGCCGCCGGGTCATCATCGGCGGCGAATCGATGGGTGGGCTGCTGACGCTGCACCTGGGCAGCGAGCATCCGGAAGCCGCCGTACTCCTGTGTTACGCGCCTGCGCTGATCATACCGCTGGGAACCTTTGACCGGCTCAAGCTGCACCTGGGCTCATGGTTCGTGCCCTATGCTACGAGCGCGCCCGGCCCGCATACGGAGGCGGACGACCTGTGGCAGGGTTACCCGGTCAAGCCGCTGCGGGGCGTCCGCCAGCTACTGCGCTTGCAGACCGAAGTGCGCAGCCGTCTGTCAGGCATCGCGCATCCGCTCCTGATCGTGCAAGGCCGGCTGGACCAGACCATCGACCCCCAGGGCGCGCAGGTGCTCCACGACAGCGTCCGCTCCGCCCGCAAGGAACTGCACTGGATGGCACACTCCACGCACTGCGTCATCCTGGACCAGGAACGCGAACCCACCTTCGCTCTGACCGGCGCTTTCCTCGAAAGGACCCTGTCCGGCATCTGACCCGATCTCACAGGAGGCCTCATGTCCCGCGCGCTCCGCTGGTACGACCTCATCACGATCAACATCTACTTCTTTGCGCTGACGACGCTCTCGCAGACGAACGGCTTGGTCTTCCCGCTGCTCATCCAGCAGTTCGTGGGGGAGGAGGTCAAAGGCACGTCTCTGGGCCGCTTGCGGCTGTGGACGCTCATGGTCGCGCTCCTGTGGCAGGCGCTCATGGGGATGCTGTCGGACCGGAGTACATCGCGCTTCGGTCGGCGACGGCCGTTCATCTTCGCAGGCACGATTGGTATGGTCGTGACCGTCGTGCTGACCGGTCTCTCTGCGGGCATGGCGGGGCTGGCCGGCTTCACGTTTCTCTTCGCCATGGCGCTCCTGCAATCGGTGGCCGCGAACACGGCGCACGGCGCGCAGCAGGGCCTGATTCCCGACCTCGTGCCCCCCGAGAAGCGCGGCCGTTTCTCCGCGGTCAAGGCCGTCCTCGAAGTGCCGATTCCCCTGCTCCTGGTTTCATTCACCATCGCGCGCTTCATCGCCGCGGGCAACCTGTGGACTGCGCTGTTCCTGGCAATCGGCGTCCTGCTCGTTGCGATGCTCCTGACCATGCTCGCGCCGGAGCGGCCGTTGGCGCAGACTCCGTCCAAATTCGACTGGGCGCCCATCGTGCGGCTGGCGGCCATGACCGCACTGTTCACGGCCATCATCCTCGGCATGGGCGTGCTCGTCGGCCAGGTCGGGCGGCTGCTGCCGGGCGATGCGTCGCCGGCCGTGGTGCTGGCCGTGATGGGTCTCTCCGGGTTGGCCGCGATTGCGCTCACGGTCGCGGTCGGGGTGTGGATCAGTGTGCGCATCAGCATCGGGACCGCAGCGGCGCAGGCAAATCCTTCGTTCACCTGGTGGGTCGTCAACCGGCTGGCCTTCTTTGTCGGCACGACGAATCTCTCCACGTTTGCAGTTTACTTCCTGCAGGGGCGTCTCGGGCTCGTGCGCGAGCAGGCTGCCGGCCCGGCTGCGTGGCTGATGACCGTGATCGGCATCTTCATTCTGCTGTCCGCGCTGCCGAGCGGCTGGCTGGGGGATCGCTTCGGGCACAAGCTGCTGGTGGGCGTTGCGGGGCTGTTGGCCGCGCTCGGCGTGCTGATTGCGCTGCTCTCACCGAATATGACTGTCATCTATATCGGCGGCAGCTTCATCGGCATCGCCACCGGCCTCTTCTTCACGGCGAACTGGGCGCTCGGCACGGAGCTGGTGCCGCAGGCCGAAGCGGGGCGTTACCTGGGCATCTCGAACCTGGCGGGCGCAGGCGCGGGTGCAGTGGGGGCGTACATCGGCGGCCCGATCGCCGATTTCGTGACCAACCGGCTGCCTGGCATCCCCGGCGCAGGCTACATCTTGTTGTTCGGCCTCTACGGGGTCATGTTCCTGGTCTCAGTCTTGGCGCTCCAGCGCGTCCACCAGCCCGCAGCCCAGCCTGACGCGGTCGCTGCCTGATATGCTGACGAGGTCGGCCGTTAATCACGAAGAAGCCGGTGTGGTTCACACACCGGCTTCTTCGTAAGCGGGACGCTATGACGAGCTAGAGCTCGGTGATGGTGATGGAGCCTTCCGGGCAGCTCGACTCGCAGGAGTAGCAGCCGATGCACTCCTCGGGGTCGCCCTTGTACATGGCATACTGCTTGCCGCCTTCTTCTACGAGGGCGATGAGTTCGTTCGGGCAGGCATCGACACAATCGCCACAGCCCTGGCACTTTTCGACGTCAACGGTCACGACGTACATGGTTTTCTTGTCCTCCGGTTTGTACTGGCTGCGGCATCTGGCGCAGCCGAAGCATACTTTAGCACGCTTGCCCGGCGCCGGAAATGATAAGTATCAGGTTCGCCCCGATGTGTGCTATGATGCTGTTCCGTAGACCGAATTCGGCAGACCGGGCCTGACCGGCTGACGCTTATCACCCCACCCGACAGGAGGCGATCGATGCCGCGCAATTTCGCTCCGTTGCGCAAGCTGCTTTGCGAGCTGTACGATGATCACGACCTCGCCAGGCTGGCTGCCCGGGATGCCGGGTTAACCCCCGCCAATATCCGCGAACATAGCTCCTTGACGGTCTACTGGCAGAACATCCTCGAAGAAGCCGAGAAGCAAGGCCTGTTGGAGGGGCTCCTGGCGAAGGCGCGTGCGGAATATCCGGCCCAGAGCGCCGAGCTGGTACTGCCTCCGGATGAGCCGGATCGCGGGGCGAATCTTACCAGCCAGCAGGTGCGCGTCGGGCTGCGCAAGCTGCTCGAAACCCATTTCAACCTCGACGGCCTGCGCAACCTGTGTTTCGACATGGGCATCCAGTATGAGAACTTGCCCGGCGGCGATGTCCTCGGAGCCAAGTCGCGCGAGCTGATCCTGTATTGCGAGCGGCACCTGCGCGTCGGGGAGCTGATTGAGATGGGCCGTGAGGCGCGGCCGGAACTGCCCTGGCCCGCGCTATAGCAAGGCGCACCCCACAGGGGAACCGGAAATGGGACACAGATGACACTGATTGGACCGATTTGCATAATTATCCCAGAAAAGATCATGTAGATCAGTTCAATCAGCGTCATCAGCGTTCTATTTATCGTGCCCCTATAGCAAGTCCCGCCCTACTGTGCCGGGGTTGGAGCGGGCGTTGGCGTGCCCTGCAGGAAGTCCGCACGACCGCGCTCCACTAACGTAGCCACGCTGTATTCGGCCACCTTCACATAGTAGGGCGAGTCCGACGACTTGACGTAGTAGGCCCTGTCGGCCGGATCCTGCGCACCGATGGTTACCGTGGTGGTCTTATCTTCCTCGCCGCTCTTGTAGTGCAGCGTGACGACTGCCGAGGGGGCGGTCATCCTGTAGGCCGGGTCATCGGTCTTGCCGAGCGGCTGCGTCATGCGCAGGCCGGTGAACAGGTCCACCTGGCTGACCACGTTGTTCGAGTTCGTCACCTCATTTGCGGCCAGGCCCGTCAAGGTCCAGTTTCCCTGCGCATCCTTGACGAAGGCAAACTCCCCATTCCGGTTCTCCAGCGTGAAGCCGGTCACATCCGACGAGTTGATCGCCACGTAGACCGGGTTCACCCAGGACAACAGCTCCGCGCTGACCTCCCATGTGCTCAGCCCGCCCGCGAGGTAGACGTTGTCCTGCCCGTCAAGCCGCACGTGGATACTGGAGCCGCCGGCGGAACTGCCCAGATAAAGCGTTTGTGTGCCTGCTGCAGTCGCGATTTCGACCCTGCGGGCAAACGCGTCCGCCGCAACCTGCAACTGCGCATGGCTGGCCGGCGTCTGTGCGACCAGCCGCCCCGTCTTGATCGCCACCAGCTTGTCCAATACCGGGCTGACCTTCGTCGCATCCACCGGGAAGTCGCCGGCGTCCGGCGCGATCCATGCCTCGCCCTGCTTTGCCAGCCGGATCGGCGGCGCGCCCGTCTCGCCTGTGATGGTGAGGCCCGTGATGTCGCCTGTCGCGATACCGGGAAGGAGGGGTTCGCCGCCGCCGCCCGCAGCCGGCCGCGGCCACAGCACGAATGCGGCCAGTGCCAGTTGCAGCACCAGCACGCCGATCAGGATTTGCTGCAAACGCGAGAGTCTCAGAGACGTGACCATCAGGCTGCCTCCTTGCCCGGTTCAGGAATGATGGGTCGTTCGTTCCGGCGGCGCACGTTCCACGTGACGCCGAGGCCGGCCAGCGCGGCCAGCGCCAGCCCGTAGTTCGCGACCTCCCACAGCCGCTCCTGCCCGGGCTGTAGCGGGTCCAGCACACGGGTCACCTGTCCGCGCGCGCGGATGCCGAGCAGGTCCAGATCCTCCACCGACCAGTCCACCGCGTTCTGCACGAACGACAGGCTGTTGAGATAGCGGTTCGGGGTCAGACTGGACGAAATCTGGAACACGATATCCGTCAGGAATTCACTGCTGCCGATGACCACCAAGCGGGCAGTGTCCGGCGAGCTTTCCACGACGCCGCTCGTCTGCGGAGCAGGGGTAGGGGTTGGTGTGCCTTCAGCCGTAGCCGCAGCTTCTGCCGGCTGGGCCAGCGGCGATGGCTTGTCTTTGAAATAGCTCTCGAAGCTGCCGCGCACTGCCACGGCGAGCGTCTGGCTTGCGCGTTCGCCTTCCACCGCGAAGCCGATATCCGGGTACTGCTGGAGATCCGGCTGGATGTTCGTGTCGGTGCGCAGCCAGGCGCTCGCGGTCGAGTTGAGCAGTACGCTCGTCTCGCGTCCCGCGTTTTTGGTCTCGTCGAGCTTGACCGGCGACGCCCAGTTCAGCGTCACCGCGTTGAGCTGGCTGACGATGGGGTGGGTCTTGTCCATCCCGTCGGCGCGGACATCGACGAAGAACGGATAGTCGATGGCCTGGAGTTCGCGCACGACCGCGCCGCCCACGTTGCGATCCACCTCGACGGGGAAGGGTTCATTCTGCGGGTCCATGACCAGGTTCTGCTCGACCGTAATGCCGTAGTGGGCCAGCATGTCGGCCAGCCCGTTCTCGGCCGGCGCGAGAGCGAGGCCGCCGGTGAACTGGTCGTAGGTCAGGCTATAGTTGCCTGCGGCAACCACCACGGATCCACCGCGCATGAGGTACTGGTCGATGGCGAAGCGCGCCCGGTCATCCAGGCCCTGCGGGGAGACGACCACCAGTACGCTCACCTCCGCCGGCACCTGCCCGCTGGATAGGTCGACGGTCTGCACCGTGTAGTCCTGGCTGAGCTGCTGGCGGACTTGCTGCCACGTTCGCAGCGCGGGTTGGGCCTGGCCGAACATGTCTTGTGTGGGCATCTCCGGCGGCGTCCACAGGCCGATGACCTGCAGGAAGCCCGTCGAAGACTGCTTGAGCGCTGACTCGATGGCTGTGCGCACGCTGGCCTCGGTGACCTCGTCTGCCGGCGTGACCAGCTTCCACTGTGCCTCTCCCGTAGCCGCATCGGTCGTCTCCATGATCATGTCCAGGTAATATGACTCCTCGGAGAAGAGCGAGGCCGCAATCGGGCGCAGCTTGTATGTGTCGAGGATCTGCTGGCGGGTCACGGCCGCGCCGGCGACATCGGGGTCGACCACCTCGAACGTGAACTTCCCGCCGGACTTCGCCGCCATGTCCTCTGCGACCGTGCGGATGGTCTGCGGCACGTCCGCCAGCGATTCGGGCAGGGAGGCGCTCGTGGCATACAGGGTCAGCTTGACGGGCGCGGTCAGCGAGGCCAGCAGCGTATCGACGCTCTGGAACCCATAGACTGCCTTCTTGATGGCACTCGTCAGGTCGTATTCCAGGTTGCGGAAGTGGACATCGACCGTGCCGTCGCGCTGCGACTCGACCTCGATGAGCTCCTGGAAGTTGAGTACGTCGCTCTGGTCGCCGTAGCGCACCAGAACGTCGAAGTAGGCGTTGATGACCGATGCCTCATAGCGATCCGCCACCTGGAAGGGCGTCGCCTGGATGCCGTAGGTCTGGTTAGCCTCTGTCTCCTTGTCGGCATCGGTGGTCGGGTCGATGACCTCGGCGATGACCCTGCCCCGCCCGGCAATCTCGTACTCCCGCAGCAGGTCTTCCAGTTGCGGCTGCAGCGGCGCCAGCAGCGGATGCGTCTTCTCGCTGACGTAGGCGCGCAGCGTCAGCGGCTCGCTCAGCCCGGCAAGCAGGTCCTTCGTCGTGTTCGATAGGCTGTACTCGCGCTGGCGGGTCAGGTCCAGGCGCAGGCCGTTGAGCGGATAGAGCCAGACATTGAGCGCCAGCAGGTTGACGATGAGCAGCGCCGAGGTAAAGCGGATGCCGGTGCGGTAGGCAGCAGTCTGCCGACCGTGACCCCAGCGCTTGCTGTCCAGGGAAATAACATTGAGCACCAGGAAGATACCGGCCAGCGACAGATAATAGGCCAGGTCACGCAGGTCGATGACTCCGCGCTCGATGCTCTGGAAGCGGCTGCTGGTGCCGATGGCGGACAGCACGTTGCCCAGCCCGCGGCTCGTGAAGTCCGTGATGCTGGCTGAACCGATGAGGTAGAATAGCCCGCCCACCAGGACGGTCATGATGAGTGAGACCAATTGGTTGTCGGTGCGCGAGGAGATGAACAGGCCGATGGCCGCATAGGCCGCCGCCATGAGCAGCGCGGCCAGGTAGCCGCCGACGACCGGGCCCCAGTCCAGCGGCCCGAGTAGTGCGACCGTGACAGGCAGGAAGAGCGTCAGGGCCAGCGCAATCGCGACCAGGATCATGACCGCAATGAACTTGCCCATGACCAACTGCACCTTGCTGACGGGCAGCGTCAGCAGCACTTCGAGTGTGCCCGCGCGCTGTTCCTCGCTCCACTGGCGCATGGTCAGCGCGGCCACCAGGAAGACCATCAGCAGCGGCATCCAGCGGAAGAGCGGTCGCACGTCCGCTATGCCTCGTGCAAAGAAGGTCTCGAGCCAGAAGAAGGCGAATAACGTCACCGCGAGGAAGGCGCCGATGAACAGCAGGGCCATCGGTGAGCCGAAGTAGCCCGCAAGTTCCTTGCGGGTGATGGAGAGGGTCTGTTTCATAGGGTCATGCTCCCGTCGCCAACCGGTTGAAGACGGTTTCGAGCGTGCGCACATCGCGGCGCAGCTCGCGCAGCGGCCAGTTGTTCTGCCGCGCCAGATTGTAGATTTCCGGGCACAGGTCCACGTCGTCCATGCCCAGGACCCGGTAGGCCGGATAGCCATCCGGCGTGCGCCACGGCTCGATGCCCCGTACCCCGCTTAGCGAGCGGAGGGTCCGCTCGAAGCCATCCGTGCGCTCCGCCAGGACGACGACCGCATCTGCCGTGATCTCCAGGTCCGCCAGCCGCGCGTCGGTCTTGACGAGGCCGTTGATGAGGATGATCGCGCGGTCACAGAGTGCCTCGACCTCGGACAGGATGTGCGTCGAGAAGAGGACTGTCGCGTGGCTGGCCAGCCGCCGGATCAGGTTGCGAATCTCGATGATCTGCGTCGGGTCCAGCCCGACGGTCGGCTCATCGAGAATGAGCAGCTTCGGCTTGTGCAGGATGGCCTGTGCCAGCCCCACGCGCTGCCGGTAGCCCTTGGAGAGCTGGCCGATGGGCCGCGTCAGGTAGCCGTGCAGGCCCGTTGCCTGCACCGCCTCGCCGATGCAGGCGAGCTGCTCCGCGGCCGGAATCTGGCGCAGGTCGGCCATCATCTTCAGGTACGCCTGCACGGACAGCTCGGGGTAGAGGGGCGCGTTCTCCGGCAGGTAGCCGATGCGCGCCTGCACAGCCCGCGTCTGCGTCAGGACGTCCAGTCCATCCACCGTGACCGTACCCGCATCCGGCTGCAGGTAGCCGGTCAGGATCTTGATGATGGTGGTCTTGCCTGCACCGTTAGGCCCGAGCAGCCCGACGATCTGCCCGGCCGCGATGTTGAAGCTGACCCCGCGCAGCGCTTCAACAGCGCCATACGATTTCCGTAACTCAAACACTTCAATCATGAGGCACCTCAATGAGGACCAGATTCTCGTGCGCGCAGTAGTTCAACCACTGAGTGCACCCGACTCGCTATTATAGGTACAATTGGCCCGAATAACGATTAGAGTTACATTAGAATTTCGGAAAAAAGGGTACACTGACTTCGAACTTTCCATTACTCAGAGGAGACAAACCATGCTTAGTGCACGCAATCAGCTCAAGGGAACGGTGAAGTCGGTCAAGCTCGGCGCAGTGATGGCGGAAGTCGTCATCCAGGTCGGGGAGTTCGAGGTGGTGTCGGCCATCACCCGCGGCTCCGCCGAGGCGATGGGTCTCAAGGAAGGCGATCAGGTGCAGGCGATCATCAAGGCTACCGAGGTCCTGGTCGCCAAGGGGTAAGGGCAACCCGGGTCTATTACCAAGACGTGCGCCGGCCCACGTATCACGTGCGCCGGCGCACTGCCCCCAATAGAGTAGTCCGGACCCACTTCTCGAATTCAGTCGCTCCTGTCGTCACCTGGCCATGCCGGTGACCTTCAGACCGCAGGTTGGGTCAAGGGGTACGGGCATCCACGGGCCCACGTTGTCGACAAAACTGGCGCCGTCGGCATACCCTCTGCACGTCCAGCCGACGCCGGTATTTCCCTTGAATAATATGGAACCGTCTGCGAATGCGGCAGCCAGCCCCTTCAGCGCGCAGTCGTTCTGCTGGACGAGCGTGCCGTCGTTGTGGGTCAGGAGATTCTTGTTCTCGGTCCATGCGCCTACAAAGATGCACGTATTGTTGGCGTTGGTCGTGGATGGGATATCCTGGATCGTGTTTCGTTCCACGCGGTTGCCCAGGCTCGGAGAGGGCAGGTGAACCTCCTCCGCGGTGAACCCGTCGAAAATCTGAATGGCATTCAGGTTCGGGTCCCTGATGAGATTGCCCTGCACGACATTGTGAGAGGAGTGCCAGATGGTCACGCTTCCGCTCATATGTCCCGATCCCCCATCGATGACGTTATCGATAAGTGTGTTGTAGCCGTGATCCAGGCTTTCGCCGTGGCTGCCGTATCCCAGATAGAGCCCTCCGATCAGGACGCTGCTATCACCGCCGGCGGGCGCATCGTTCGGCCGGCGGATCGTGAAGCCGGAGATGGTCACCCCGCTGGCGATGATGCTGATGGCATTCGGCTCTGAGCCAGAGGCCGGCTGCACCCCGCCGGCAGTGGACTTTACGACGGCTGAGGGGTTAGACCAGCAATCCAGCGTGGCTGCGATGACTGTGTGGGTTGGTTCTGCGTCCACCGCCGTGATGGTCACATCGTCTTTGTACACGATGAGAGGCGGCGCACAGCCATCGCAGGCGCTGCCGCCGTTACAGGGGAAGGTCCGGCTGCCGTACGTGCCCGGATAGACGAAGATTTCTCCTCCCGGTGCGACGCGGTTGACCGCATCCTGGGGGTGTGCGACGCAAGGCAGGTTGCCGTCACAGTCAAGATTGTCGTCCACGTAGACTGTAAAGGCCAGGGGATTGGTGATCAAAGGCAGGTAAATAGTGTAGTTGAAGGGGCCGTTCAGCGTAGGTCCTGTGCTATTGGCATTGACGGGGCTGGCTATAAGCACAAGGGAGAGAAGCACAATCAGAACGAAGGACTTGTTCATCAGTACCTCCACGAACAGGAACCGTGCATCTTTGCGGCTGAACAAGGGGGCAACTCACAAACATTATAGCACCGCAGCACGACAAGGTCAAGGGGGCAATTTGCTATGTCGCTGGCACAATCCACCGACATAATCTCTCAGTATGGTGGTGTGGCCGTGAACCATGCCTGGCGCAGGCCCTTACCAAAAACCTGCGCCGGCCCACGTCATGCGCGGACCGGCGCTATGTTTGGAGATGTGTTCAGATCGGCGGATCGTTGCTACGGGCCACAACCCGCGGCTCAGGATCTACTTGTTGGGCGGCCCCATCTTGGGACGATCCATCTTCTGCGGCGCGGCTTGCAATGCAACTCCGTTATCCACAAAGCGCTCGCCCGCGGAAGCTTCGACCACGATGTAACCGACGTTGGTGTTATTGGCAAAGAGCTTGCTGCCGACACTGTAGAAGGAGGCTAATCCTCTGCCGCCGCAATCGTTGGCGAGGACGCGTGTGCCCGCGTTATTCGTCCTCAGCGCGCGACTGCCCGTGTATGCGCCGACGAAAACACAGGTGTACGACGCGGGATCAGTCGCCGAGTTGTCCGTGATGGTGTTGCCCTCGATAAGGTTGTCGCGGCTCGGAGATGGCAGCTTGACCTGTTCCCTGGTTTCACCGTCGTAGATTTGAATGGCATTCTGGTTCGGGTCTACAATCAGATTGCTCGTGACTTGGTTGCCGGAGGAGTGCCAGATGCTCAGGCCGCGGCTTTCCGCAGTCCCACCATCCAACACGTTGCCCGTCACAACGTTGCCGTCAAATCCCAGTGTCTCACCGACGCCGCCATACCCCAGGTAGAGCCCACCAATCAGCACGTTGCTATGGCCGCCGGCGGTTGGGTCGCTCGGACGTCGGATGGTGAAGCCGGAAATCGTGACGCCATCGGCAATGATGCCGATAGCATTCGGCTCCGAGCCGAACATCGGCACGACGCCGCCCGCCGTGGACTTCGCAACGGCTTCGGGGTTGGACCAGTAGCCGTGCGTGGCTTCGATGATGGTCTTGGCCGGATTCTTGTCTGCAGCCGTGATGCTGAGATTGTCCTTGTAGACGATCAGTGTAGGGGCCCAGCTATCGTTCTCAGTGCAGCTGGGCGCCCAATCGCAGGTTACTTTGCGGCTGCCATACGTGCCGGGATAAACGATGATACGATCGCCCGGTGCGGCCGCGTTGACCGCGTCCTGAGGGTGCGTGTAGCACGGGCTCTTGCCTTCGCACAAGTCGTCATCGTCCACATAGATCGGGCCTGCGGCGCTGACCGGCGCGGCCGCAAGCAGCAGTGTGGCTAGCGCAGTCAGGATCAGGAGTCTCTTCATAGCTACCTCTACAGTTTTAGGATAGTGTTTCGTAGATCTGTACCGGGCACTGAGCTCATCATACTATGGGGTCGGGATAAGGTCAACAAATCAGACCGAACTGAGGCGTGGAGGCATAAACTTGCGCAGTACCAGACCGGCCGTGCGAGATGAGAGGATGCAGCACCCTTTCAACCCCAGCTGCTAATCCGGCGGACGCGTTTCGCGCCCGGTGATGAGCCGTGCACCGCGGTTGCGCGTGAAGTAGTTCCACGCCCACTGTACCAGGATCAGCAGCCGGTTCTCGAACTCCACGATATACAGCAAGTGCACGAACAGCCAGGCCAGCCAGGCCGGGTAGCCGCCCAGGTGCAGCGGACCGATCTGCGCGACCGCGGCCGCGCGGCCGATGGTCGCCATGCTGCCCTTGTCGCGATACTGGAACGCCACGACGGGCTGGCCCGCCAGCCGTGCCCGGATGGCCTTCGCCACATAGTCGCCCTGCTGCATTGCCACCGGCGCGACACCGGGCAGCGGCTGCCCGCCCTGATGCGCGTAGTGGGCGAGGTCCCCGATGACGAAAATCTCGTCGTGGCCGGGCACGGTCAGGTCGGGATTTACGATCACGCGGCCGAGCCGGTCGGTCTGGCAGCCGGCCTCCGCACACAGCGCGCGGCCCAGCGGGGAAGCCTGGACACCCGCAGCCCACAGCACCGTGCGCGTCGGAATGACTTCCGTCGCGCCGTCCGCCTCGATCGTCACCGCGGCTTCGTCCACCGCAGTCACCTTTGCGCCGGTGCGCACTGTCACGTCCAGCCGCTCTAACTGCTGCCGGGCGCGCAGAGAGATCGCCGGCGTATAGGGCGGCAGCACCCGCTCGGACATTTCGAGCAGCAGGACCTGGATGTCGTCAGGATTGACGCGCTTGTAGTTGTCGCGTACGGAGAGGGCCGCAATCTCGCGCAGTGCGCCGGCCAGCTCCACGCCGGTCGGCCCGCCCCCCACGACGACGAAGGTGAGCCACGCGCGGCGGCGCTCCGGATCAGTCTCTCGCTCAGCGGCTTCGTAGGCCGTGAAAATCCGGCGGCGGATGTCCAGCGCATCCTCAACCGTCTTTAGGCCGGGAGCAAAGCGCTCCCAGGCATCATGGCCGAAATAGGCATGGCGGCTGCCCGTCGCAATCACCAGCGTATCATAGGGCAGGTGGCCATCCTGCAACAGCACCTGGCGCCCCGGGAGGTCAAAGCCGGTCACTTCGCCCAGCAGGACGGACACGTTGGACTGGCGCCGGAAGATGACGCGAAGAGGGGAGGCGATGTCGCCGGGCGAGAGTGCTGCCGTGGCAACCTGGTAGAGCAGCGGTTGGAACAGGTGAAAGTTACGGCGATCCACAAGCGTGATGTGGACATCCGCGCCCTTTAGCCCCTGCACGGAGTTCAAACCGCCGAAACCGCCGCCGATCACCACGACTTCATGCATTGCTGCACCTCTCTAATGTGCTATCTGTCACAGATTCTATCTCTCTCGCAGGCATTGTGCTGTGATGCGGCTTACGCTGGCATGTTAAATGACAATCCCGGGCAGCACAGCCCGGGATTGCTCGTACCTTGCTGGTCACTACTTCTCTTCGATGGAGGAGGCGCCCGACGTATCGACTTTGACCGAGGTCGTCTCGCCGACATAGCGCACGCTCGACGCGCCGCTCGCCTCGGCATTCAGCCGGCCATTGACGTTCACGATCGCGCGGCTGGCCCCGCTGGCCTCGACCTGCACGTCCGTGGCGACAAAGTCCTCCAGGTCTGCAGTGCTTGCGCCGGAGGCAACCACATCGAGACTACCTGCTTGCCCCTGCAGCCGCACCGTGCTCGCGCCCGAGGCATTGATGCGCGTGGCACCGGCGCTGATGTCCCCGCGCAGGGTGCTGGCGCCGGACACATCCACGTCAAGAGGCAGATCGGAGTTGAAGCCCGATACATCGCCGGTAGTCGCGCCGCTCAGCTCCAGTCCCTCCAGGGTAGGCAGGGCGATGCGCGCCTTCAGCGTTACGTTGTTGAAGCCCAGCCTGACCATCGGCTCGAGGCGGATGCGCAGGGTGTCGCCCGACTTGGAGACGTCCAGGTGTTCCTCGATGTTGTCGTCTACAGTCACGGAGACGCTGTAGCTCTCCGCCTGCACGATTTCGACCTGGAACGCACTACCCACCTCAACACGGGTGAAACCGTCAAAGTTATACTCGTTGGTCACGGTGTTGCCAGACCCTCGTAGCGTTCTGAGCGTGGGCACTGCCACACAACCGGCGACGATAACCCCTCCCAGGATCAGGGCCAGAAAACGCAAAGCCGACATGGTTAGATCCTCCTGCGAAAAAGCATGCTGTGATTGACTCACTGACCTCTTTACGCAGGAGAAGCTTGCCGGGTTGCGCATTGCTCTGGACCGCCATAAACGGCCCGCTATTGCGTGCGCCAGCTCCCGTCGTCCAGCAGGATGAAGGTGGCCGCATCCGCGCGGATGACCAGGCCGCTGTCCCAGTCCTGCACTGATCCCGGCGTGCCGCGCTCGGCCTCGGTGGCCCAGCCGATGGACGCGCCGGTCGCGCCGAGCTCCTCACGCCAGACCTTGCCGAAGCCGCGCACCGGCTGTAAGCGACCCCCCGGCGGCGTAAGCTTCGGGTCGCTCTCGGGCTGGCCCTCTCGGAAGGCGTCGGCGAAGGCCAGCCACGTCGAATCCGCATTGAGGACGTAGATAGAAGCGTTGTCTTCGCGCCAGAACATCTGGCCGCGCTCGAATCGCTGCCGGGCCAGGCCTACCGTCTGCGCCGCGGCGGTTGGGCAGCCCAGCTTCGGCTCGGCCTTCGCTGTCGCGGCATCTGCCGCATCGAGTGTGCGCGTGCAGGCAGCCGCAATGGATGGAGCCGGGGTGTTGCTCGGTGCGGGCGTCGCAGTCGGTGCAGGTGCGGGTGTGCCTGATTGTGTGGCGGAACTGCGCGACACCGCGCCCCATTTGATCTGCGCCGGGTCGAGCGCCTGTAACCCCGCTGACCCCCCGGCCCATAGCTTTCCTTCGGGTGCGACCGCGATGCGCTGCACCCCCTTCGCCAGGACTGCCGGCGCCTGCTCCCAGGTGTCGCCGTTGTCGGTCGAATGCAGGAGCACGCTCTGGTCGCTGGCATAGGGCCGCGCAAGGAGGTAAATATCGAACCCTGCGGACACGATGTCGGGCGTGTAATAGTCGCGGCTGAGATCGAACCCCACGTCGAGCGGCGCCCAGCTCTCCCCACCGTCGGTCGAGCGCATCAGCTCCAGGCTCATATCGCCCCACATGCCGAACAGCGTCTCGGTGACGGTGTAGAAGCCCGAGAAGCCGATGATGTTGCCGGAGCGGGCGGGCGGTTCGAGTTCTTGCCAGGTGGCGCCGCCGTCCGTGCTCTTGCGCAGCGTCTCCCATGCGCTGTGGAAGAGCTCTTGTCCGCCGGGGGCCAGCTTGAGCTCGCCCACATCGTTGATGGTTCCCGGCTGCCACGACATCTGCTCCCACCGCTCCCGGGCAGGCTCCCACCGGAGCAGGCCAGCCGTGCGGTTGGTGATGTAGGCACGGTCCGCACGTTCTGCGGCGACGCTGCCGGACGGCCGCAGGTCGCTCAATCCGTCGCCCAGGAACTGCCAGGTATTGCCCGCATCGGTGCTGCGCCAGACGCCATCCGCGCCGGATGAACCCTGGCTCGTCCAGAAGAGCACGCCTTCGTCCGCGACGGTCACGTAGCCCCAACCCTCGAGGGTGCCGACGGGCAGCTTCTCCCAGCGCCGGCCGTCGCGCGTGCGGTAGAGCCCGTTGCTGTAATCCGCGATGAGCCAGACACCTTGAGTATCGCTCGTCACGGCCAGCGATTCGAGGATGGCATCCTTCGGCGGTGCGCCGGGCTGCGGCGCCATGTCGACGGGCGTCAGGTCGACCAACGGGATCGCACGGATGGCAGGCGCGCTGCCGTAGACATAAAACGCACTGCGCCGCGGGCTGAACACCATGCGACTCAGGTCATCCGGCCCCTGCCAGAACTCGACGGGGGTCAGCGTCTGTGGGTCGATGCGGGTGACGAGGCCCTCGGTCAACAGGTAGACGCCCCCCGCGGCCGGGTCGAGCGCAATCTGGCCTGTCCGCCCGGCCAAGCGACGCTGCTCCCGGCCCGCGCGGTTCAGCCGCTGGACAGCCTCCATGTTCTTTGCCGGGCTGTAGGTCACGTAGAAGTTGCCGGACGGATCAAAGGCGATGTCCGTCACGAAGCTGACGACGCCCGGCGGCACGAGTGGCATATCGGCCTTTGGCGGGTAGATACGCAGGAATGTGCCGTTGTTGGAGCCGGGCACGCCGTTGTTCACGATGACCGCCAGGTAGCCGCTGACGGGATTGACGCGCGCGGCCTGCGCGTAGACGTTGGGGACGAAGCCGCCGGGCTGCGGGAAGGTGCTGGCCAGGACGCCGAGCTTCTTGCCCGCACGGTCGTACATCGTCACGCCGTTGTCGGCGATGTACACGAGGTCGCGGCGGGGATCCGGGGCAGGGTAGCCGCGCTCCGGGAACCGGGCTACCACCGCGCCCTTATCGTTCAGCGCGGCCACACCGTCCGCCAGGTTGACATACAGGCGCTTGTTGGCGGTGTCCAACGCCACGGGTGCGCCGCCCTCCCAGATCCCGATGTTCTGTCCGTCGGGCAACCCGATGACGTGCACCCGGTCGTGATCGTCGGCCACGTAGAGGCGGCCCGCTGCATCGTCGAGCACCATGCCTACGGCGCGCACGCCGGTAACGATACGGCCGGTGGATGCGAGGTCTGCATCCAGTACATCCAACCGTGCGCTCCCGTAGCGCGTGTAGCCGAGCAGCCGGTCCTCGTCCCAATTCAGGAACTGGTTCGGCGTCCCGAGGCCGGGCCAGGCACGCTCGCCAGCCGGCGTCAGGTCATACGCGGCAAAGCCGAGGATGACGTTCTCGCCGCCGCCCTCTGTGGAGCGGAAGCCCGCCAGCAGGTAGCGGTCGCGCGGGGCGTCGTACGACAGGCCGTCCGTGTACGGAATGGCTGCTGTGTGCACCGGTTGCAGGTCTGCATCGAGGCTGTATAGAAGCGGTTTTTCGCCGGTCGTGGTCACCGCCCATGTGCCGCCGGGGCCGGCCACGAGCGTGTTCGGGTAATCGGGCAGGGTGGTGCGCGCAGTCTCGTCGCCGGTCGCGGACTCCAGCGCAACGAGGTCGCGCTGTGGTCCGTCGCCGTGGTTGAGCGCCACGACCACTTCCGCGTTGGCAGAAAGGCGGTCGAACCGGCCTGCCACCTCCCACATGGGTGCCCGGCGCGCCGTCAGATCAGCCGCCCCGTAAGCGCGCAGTCCCCACGGCCCCGTGATGAAGAGGGTGTTGCCGTCGGGACTCAGTGCGGCGTCCTGTGCGCCGGACAGGAGCGGATCGAGCACGCCTTGATCCGGGTCCACGCTCCACAGCTCCCGGCGCTCGGCATCTACGAGCAGGAGTTGGCCGGATGCGGCCAGAAGCAGGCGACCCAGCCCGCCGGCGGTGGCTGCATTCAGGCGGATGACCCGCGTGACCTCACCATCTGCCAGGTTGACGACCGAGATGACGGGGCGACGCTCCGCAGAATCGGCGTGATAAACGTAAGCCTGCTCGCGCGCCGCGTCCACGACTGCGCTCAGCGGTTGATACGCATCGCCTGCGGACACCCCGATATTGAACGTCTCGGCTTCCTGGGGCGGGACGACCGGCGTCTGGCGGGCAGCCTCGCCCGCCCACGCCTTCGGTCCGACCAGGGCCAGGACAACTATCACCAGTAAAACGGAACGCCGCATATGCATGCTCTGCCTCCGACTCAACCCGTAGGATCGTCGATTTCGCTCTTCAGCCAATCCATTATATCACCCCTCGCAATGCCCAACCGGCCGGCGATTTCTTGCTCGGCCGCGTAGGCAGCGGCCCGGTAGGCTGCCTCATCTACAATTGAGGCAGCACTATCACCGCGTTCACGGTGTCGCGCGAGCATCGCGGCCAGCCGCTCTTCTATAGAGACGATGCCCGTGGGCTCTGAGATCCGATCCGCGTAGTATACGACCTTCTCTTCCCAGGTTTCAGGCTGCCAGCCGGGCGTCAGGGGGGCCCAGACGGGGTGGCGTTCGGCGATGCGTGCCAGCGCGTCGAGCTCGCGCTCGCGCAACAGACGGCCGGCCTCCATCTCGTGCGAGAGTCCCCGCTGTCTGGCGCTCACTTTCGCCAGGTCGTGCAATAGCCCACCGCGATGCGCCAGCAGGGGGTTGACAGCCTCGCCTGCGGCGGCCAGCCGTTCCGCCACTCGGAAGGCAACTGCTGCCACGAGGCGCACGTGTGGTACGAGGTCACCTGTCGCATCCTGCTCGGCCAGCCAGGTCAGGCACGTCGGCACATCGGGGAGGAACGGCGCGGCCAGGACCGCCGGCAGGTCGCGCAGGTCGGCCACCGCTGCGTCGTATGCCGGATGCGCATCGGGGCAGCGTTCATAATGCGGGTTGTACCAGACCGCGTGCAGCCCGGCGCGCCGCGCGCCCAGCACATCGGCCTCGTAGGAGTCGCCCACCATGACGGCCTCGCCGGCGGCCACGTCGAGGGCTTGCAGGCCCGCGCTGAAGAAGGCGGGGTCCGGCTTGAGCACGCCGATGTCGCGCGACGTGATATAGGTCGTGATGTAGACATCCAGCCCCACGCGGCGCATGGCCGCGGCCACGTCGCCCGCACTGCTCTCCTGCGCGTTGGTCAAGACGGCCAGGGTGTACCGGCGGCGGAGGAGCATCAAGGCCTCGGCCGCGCCGTCCACCGTAGCCACTTCCGGCCAGTCCACCATGCGTCCACTGTAGGGGAACACACGCATGAGCGTGTCGCCGCCGTCAAAGAACACCGCCTGTAGCCCAGGCATCATCCCTCCAAGGTCGCCCGTGCAGGTGCCGGATGTCGCAGCGCCATCCATACAAAGCCTGCAGCGGAGAGCAGCCCGAAGCTCAGTCCTGCCAGCCAGGTTGCGGCGGGCGCAATGGAATCGTTGAGCATCCCGCCGATGACCGGCCCAATGCCGGAGGCGACGCCCCAGCCGAGGCTATAGACCCCCATGTAGCGGCCGCGCATGTCTGCGGGGGCCATGTTGGCGGCGAAGGCCGTGGCCGTCGGCACCAGCAGAAGCTCGCCCGCTGTCATCACCACCATGCTCAACCAGAAGGCCCAGAACCCCTGGCCCAGCGCGACGCTGCCCGTGCCGATGGCATAGAGCACTGCGCCCAGCGTCATCACCGGCAGCGGTGCAAACCGCTGGCTGACGCGCGTGACGGCCATCTGGAAGAGCACCACCATGGCTGCGTTCGTTGCCATGATGAAACCATACTGTGTCTCCACCACGCCGAAGTTCTCTTTTGCATAGACGGGCAGCAGCATCATCATCAGTGCGGCGGGCATGGTGGTAACGATCGTGATGACGGAGAAGGCCAGGAAGCGCCGGTCACGCAGGACCGGACCGTAGCCGGCTGCAGCGGCCGTCCGTGCATCGCGCGCGGTAGGCTGCAGGGTCTCACGCACCGCCACGACGACCAGGAAGGCGAAGAAGAGGTTGGCCCCGGCCGCTGCGAAGAAGGCCAGGCTGTAGGAGATGGCGCTGACGAAGCCGCCTATCGCCGGGCCGATGGTCAACGCCAGGTTGCTGCTCATGCGCAAGGCCGCGTAGGCATCGACGCGGCGCTTCGGCTCGATCAGGTCCGCAACCATCGCATCTACGGCCACACGATAGACTGGGGTGGAGATGCCTTGCAGGACCATGATGAGTCCCCACTCGGCCAATCCGGTGGCAAAGCTCATCCCGACGAGGGTCAGGCTGTGCAGGACAAGGCCAAAAAGCATGGCGCGCTTGCGGCCGAACCGATCCACCAGGGGGCCGACGACCGAGACTGCGATCAGCGTGGCGATCGAGTTGAGGCTGAAGAGCAGCGTGACGAGCGTCAGCGGGACGTCCAGCCGCTCGCGCATGAAGATGGTCAGGAACGGCCAGACCATGCTGCTGCCGATGCCGTTGATTAACAGGGCGAAGATGAGGACCCAGAACTGGCGCGGGTAAGCGGCGACCGTGGTGCGCAGACGTTGAATCGTAGTGTGCCTCCAAAATAACAGGGACGGGCCCCCTCGGACCCGTCCCTATCGTAGCACTACTCATTCCGTGAGGCAAACGTATCCGTTACTCCAGTGTCGCAGAAACGACCGCTTCCGCATCCTGCACAGGCACGGGCACGGCCTGAGGCGTGTGCTGGCCGTTGTGTTCGGCATTCATGATCGCCGGGATGTTGAGTGCCAGCACCCCCATCAGAACGCACGTGATGCCGGCAGCCACATACCAGACACGCACGCCGACCAGGTCCGCGATCGGGCCGGCCACCAGGAGGCTCAGCGGCATCATTGCGGCGGACCCGCTGCCCATCAGCGACATGACGCGGCCCTGCATCTCAGGCGCCACGATCGTCTGCAGCATGGCGAAGAGCGGTCCGTTCGCCATGGGGTTCATGAACCCGCCGAAGAGCATCCCTGTAACAGCCAGCGCGAACAGGTTGGACGGTGCGGCCGCGATGCCGAGGATGCCGATGCCCATGCCCACGATGCCTAGCAGGGAGGTCAAGGCGCGCTTCTTGAAGCCGCCCCAGGCGCCCAGCACCAGCCCGCCGACGACAATCCCGATGGCCCAGGCGGATTGGAGCGTGCCAAGCTGCAGCGCTCCGCCATTGAAGTGCTTCGTCACGAGGATGGGCATGAGCGAGAAGGCCGGACTGATGACAAAGTTCAGGATCATCGCCAGCACCAGGATCATCAGCAGTCCGGGCCAGTGTCGCACGTAGCGGAGTCCCGCACGCATGTCCGCGAGCATAGAAGGCGGGGCAGCGTCCGGATGGGCCAGCTCGTGGCTCCGGTCCGGCTGCGGGATACCGATGAAGAGCAGCGGCAGGACCGCCACGCTGGCGGTCACGATGTCGACGGAGAGGATGAGGTGCAGGGGCAGGACGGCCATCAGCAGCGCGCCGAGCGGCGGCGCGATAATGCCCATCGCACCTTGGAGCATCTGGTTCAGCCCGGCCACGCGCGAGAGCTGCGCATGCGGTACCATTAGCGACGTGGAGGCCTGCATCGCGGTCCAGTGGAAGGCGCCGAGCGCGGAGCGCCAGAACATAACGATGTAGATGTGCCAGACTTCCATGCCTCCCGACATGTACACGGCAATCAGCGCCAGCGTGGAGAGGGCTATGAGCGCATCCGCAACGATCATCACAAGGCGGCGATTCCATCGGTCGACAAGCGCACCGGCAAACGGGCCGACGATCACCTGCGGCAGGATAGCGGCCAGGCTGGCTGTGGCGAGCACGGTTGCAGAGCCGGTGGTGCTCGTCAGCCACCAGACGAGCGCGAACTGGACCAGACTGCTGCCCAACAGCGAGACGCTTTGGCCGCCCCAGATGGTAAAGAACCTGCGCGCCCACCGGCGCGATTGAGTATCCTCGAGTGTAGCCATCAATCCTCCGAACAGCCGATTTCATCGACACAATAGCACCTGGCATCAATATTGTCAATCCTGATTTTGTGGTATTTTATATCCAGATTGATTTTATTGAGCGCTGTAGCCAGTCATGGAACCGCACGAAGACATTCGTTCTAGACAGGGGCTGAAGCTTCGACTCCAGTATCATCGTGACTTGCCGTACAATCCCTCAAGTCGTATAATGAACTGCCACCAGCCTGCAACTGTGGACTACATCCGAAACGAGCCCCATGTCCTATACGTCTGTGGCCGCAAAAGGTCTCAAAAGGCTGCTGGGCGCAGGCGATTACCGCCGCGTCTTCGCTCTTGCACTGCCTGCCGTCGGTGAACAATTGCTCAACATGACCGTCGGGTTGGTCGACACGTTCATGGTCGGCCATATCGGCGCCAATGCCGTCGCGGCCGTCGGCCTGTCCAACCAGGCCGTCATGATCGTGACGACCTTCTTCGCGGCGGTCGCCACCGGCGTCACCGCACTCGTCGCGCGACACACCGGCGCGCGCGAGCCGGAGGACGCCAACCATATCCTCCATCAGGGTTACTTGCTGGGCGCAGTCATGGGCATCGCCGGGACGGTGTTGAGCATCGCATTTGCCGGGCCGATGATGCACCTGCTGCGCGCGCCGGCGGATGTCGTGGGGCCTGGCACAGCCTATCTGCGCATCGCCGCGGTCCCGTTCATCCTCACCTCGTGGCTCTTTATCGGCAATGCGGCGCTGCGCGGCGCGGGCGATACCCGCTCGCCCATGATGGTCATGTTCTTCGTCAACATCGTCAACATCGTGGTTGCCTACGGTTTCATCTACGGCATCGGGCCGCTGCCCGAGATGGGCGTGGCCGGGTCCGCGATGGGCGCGGCTGCTGGCCGCGGAGTGGGCGGCCTGCTGGTGCTCGCCCTGCTGCTGCGGGGGCGCGGTGGCCTGCGGCTGAAGCTCTCCGGTTTGCTGCCTGACATGCTGCAGATCAAGCGCATTGCCAACATCGGCATCCCCGCGGGCGCGGAGCAGCTCCTGATGCGCTTCGGCATGACCGCCTACGTGACTACCGTGGCGGCGCTCGGCACGAAGGCCTACGCGGCGCACCAACTGGCGCTACAGGGCGAATCCATCGCCTTCATGCCCGGCTTTGGGTTTGCCATCGCAGCCACGACCATGGTAGGCCAGGGCCTGGGCGCAGGGCGTCCCGAGCAAGCGCGGGCGGATGGCTATCTCGCCCAGCGCATGGCCGTGCTCTTCATGAGCGCGATGGGCGTCATCTTCTTCGTCTTCGCCGCGCCCATCCTCGACCTGTTCATCAACGACCCGGAAGTCGTGCAACTGGGCGTTTGGCCCCTGCGGCTGGTCGCGTTCTCCCAGCCCGCGCTGGCGACGAGCATGGTGCTTTCCGGCGGCCTGCGCGGGGCAGGCGATACCCGCGCCACGATGGTCATCACCTCGGGAGGCCTCTGGCTCATCCGGCTGCCGCTGGCGATGCTGCTGACCGGGCCGCTGGGTTTGCTCGGCGCGTGGATTGCGATGAGTCTTGATCTGCAAATACGCGGCGCAGCCATCTTCCTGCGCTTCCGCAGCGGCAAGTGGGCGAAGATCAAGGTGTGATGACAAAGGTGTGAGGATGAAGCTGCGCGATGTCCTGATTAACCCAGAGGAACAGCGGCCGCGCGCCGGTGTGAGGCTGGCGCTGCATATCGTTCTGCTCGGCGTATTCGCGCTGTTGTTCGAGTTCGCTGCGGTCCTCCTGATGGTTGTCACAGTGGGCGGCCTCGACAGCACGGAGGGTATGGTGCTGCAGTCGGCTACCGCGCTGCTGGCCATCACCCTTTCTGTGAAGCTGGCGCGGCGGTTCATCGACCGGCGGAGCATGGCCGGGCTGGGCTTGCAGCGCGCACGGGCAGGCCGCGATCTGCTCTTCGGTATCGGCATCGCAGGTGCGATGATGGCCTTCATCTATGGCAGCGAACTGGCGCTGGGCTGGACGCGCTTTGACGGATATGGCTGGCAGACAGCCACCTCGCGCTGGCTGCCCGATGTGATCTCCTGGATTGCGGTCTTCCTGATGGTGGGCTGGTACGAGGAACTGCTCAACCGGGGCTACTGGCTGGTTAACCTCTCGGAGGGACTGAACCGGGTGCTCGCCGCGCTCATCACCAGCCTGGCGTTTGCCCTGCTGCACGCCAATAATCCATCAGC
>CAZTMA010000030.1:28476-42098 GCA_964614645.1 uncultured Anaerolineales bacterium | reverse complement strand
ACACGAGGATATCTAGCCGGCCGAACATCTCCATGAGCTGGCTGAAGCCCGCCTGTACCGACGCCTCGTCGGTGACGTCCATGCGCAGGGCCAGGGTGCGCCGGCCGGTCGACTGCGCAATCTCGTCTGCAGTGGTCTGCGCCTGCTCGATCTTAATGTCGGCCACGACCACATCGCAGCCCTCGCGCGCCAGCCGCTGGCAGAGCGCCTGTCCCAACCCCTGCGCGCCGCCGGTGACCAGCGCGACCTTCCCCTCAAACTCGCTCATCTCGTCCTCCAAGGAAGAACGGGACACTGATCGGACTGATTTGACTGATCAACATGATACTTCTTAATCATATAGATCAGTTCAATCAGTCCGATCAGCGTCCTATTTCAGCATGACCCTCAGGAATTCCGCCTCGGCCTCGTTGGTCCATTCGCGGCCGTCCTTGAGCTTGGCATACACCGTCGGCAGCGTGTGCTTCAGGTCGGGCACTGCGGTCAGCGGCATCTCCTTGATGTGCGGGTAGATGACAACCTTGCCCGGGTACACGGTGTCCATGACGGACTGCATGCCATCCTTGACCGCTTCAAGCGAGCCGATGGCTGCGACCGATCGGTTCGGGGAGAGCGTGCCGGTCTCCGCCTGGAAGAGCATGAAGCGCAGGTCCTCGATGCTCGACGCGGTATGGCCGATGATGCGTGCATCGTGCAAATAAGTCGTGGCCAGGTCGACGGCGACCATCGTGCCGCGGCCGACGCCGGCAAAGACATTCATCACGCCACCCGGCGCGAGCCAGGTCGCTGCATCCGCGATGACCGGCGCAACCGGGGCCAGCACGATGATGTCATCGAAGCCGCCGTCCTGGAAGCGCATCATGCTCTCAATATAGCTCTCACGCTGGGATGGGTTCAGGCAGATGAACTCGATGCCCCGCGCCTGAGCCTCCGGGTTGAACGTCTCGTACAGGTCGTTGAGCCGCAGGTCGCTCACGTCGGTGCAGACGATGACCGCGGGCGCTTCCGCGACCTGGAGCGCGCGCTGGACGTGCATGCGACCGATAGGCCCGCCCGCGCCGACGAACCACGTCTTGCCGGCCGGCTTGAGGGTGGAGCGCACCGGCGTGTCGCTGTATGCGGCTGCCACGTCCGGCCCCTTGCCGCCCACATAGACCCAGCGGTTGTAGTGGACGCGACCCACGTCGATGTTGACCTTGCGGGGCAGCGGCGCATCTGCGATGACCGATGCGACGCCGTAATCCGCCAGGAACGGGCTGGCCGCCTCGATCAACTCAGGCGTCGGCGCGAGGAAGATGATGTCGTCCACCGGCTTGACGGGCGGCTGCGCGGGATCGGCCGCGTCCAAGACCTCAATGCCGAGCGTCGCGGCCCGGTCACGCAGCCAGGCGGCGAACTGCGGCGGCACGTTCGTCAGCAGCAGGCGCGCCGGGTGAGAGGTCGCGTCGAAGCCCGCGCTGATGGTGTAGCCCCTGTCGGTCACATCCGGTCCGCCTATGATCCACGCGGTGCCACGGGGCTTCAGCCCGGTGCGGTACTTGAGCTCGTACGCGGCCGTCACACAGGCCCACGGCTCGGTCAGCGCGCTCTCGGCATAGCCGGTCTCCGGCTTGACCGGAATGAGATAGTTGCCGTGGTCGCCATTGAGGATGCGCTGGTCGATCAGCCCGTATTCCGACAGGCCGCCCTGGATCATGTAGCCGTAGGCGAGGTTGACGCCGCCGGTCCAGATGTCGGCTTGGATGATGTAACGGTCGCCCGGCTTGTACTGGCCCTTCAGGTTCTCCCCGACCTCGACGACGGTCATCGAGACCTCGTGGCCTAGGACCACCGGCTCCTGGCGCATGTCACGCGTGATGCGCGCGTGTTCCTGGCCCTGGCGGATGACCTTGATATCAGAGAAGCAGATGCCGCAGGCGTCGTGGCGCACGAGCAGCTCATCCGGCCCAATCTGCGGCAGGGGGACTTCGATCGGTTGGCCGTCCTGCCCCAGGTTCTCCAGCCCGGCCCCGTACAGCGGCCATACGCTATTGGTGTCTCCCTCGGGCACCCCGCCCGCGCGATACTCGGTCAGCTTGTCAGATGTGGTGTCAGTAATGGACATAATCATCTCCTGTGGAACCTTTGGTGTCGTTACGAAAGCGTCGAATCCGGCAGCAAATCCCCCAACCGCTCCAGCACATAAGTCGGGCGGATGGACGATGCCGCCAGCATATCCGAGTTGGTTGCGCCGGTCAGCACCAGCGCGCCGGCCATGCTCGCATTCAGGGCCATTGCCACGTCGGTCTCCAGCCGGTCGCCGGTCATCACGCAGCGCTCGGCGGGCAGACGCAGCAGGTCCAGGATGGCCTCGATGGTGTAGCGCGATGGCTTGCCGACGATGGCCTCGACCTGCGTGGCTGTGCAGGCCTCGAAGGCCGCAATGATGGAGGCAGCGTCGGGCTGGCCGCCTCCGGGTACCGGGCAGTACCGGTCACCGTTGGTCGCGAAAAAGCGCGCGCCCGCGCGAATGGCATCGAACGCCACCTGCAGCTTATGGTACGTGAAGGTGCGGTCGAAGCTGGCAATGACCGCGTCGATCTGGCCCGGCTCCTCGCTCAGCGTGAAGCCCGCCGCGGTCAGCTCCGACTTCAGCGGTTCCTCGCCTGCGACGAAGAGCCGTGCTCCGGGCATCCGCCGCTGGAGGAAATTCACCATGACGAGCGACGAGTGGATGACCTCATCCACGGTTGTCGGCAGACCCAGGCGGGTCAGGCGCGCAGCGTACTCTTTGCGCGTGTGCGTCGGGTTGTTGGATAGAAAGAGGGTGCGCTTGCCGAGGCTGCGGAGGCGAGTGATGGTTTCGCCGGCGGTCGGCAACAGCACTTCGCCCAGATAGGTCGTGCCATCTAGGTCGAAGACGTAGCCGTCGTAGAGCCGGGTGGGCCGGAGGTCGGAATAAGTGGTCAGCTTTTGTGTCCTTATCATGCGCATCAATCTGCAAGTTGTCGGGAGGTCATTCTAAGTGCAAAGCGGGGTTGTGTCAAAAAGCGAACTCGACCAACCTTCATTCAATAATCAAACAAAAGAAAATGAAAGGTGCGTCAATCGCAAAGACGCGAAGTGCGCGAAGAAATCTGCTTCTTTGCGTGCTTCGCGTCTTTGTGGTTCCGTTCTAGACCGGCCGGACTGCTGTGCCACCCTGGGCAGACGACGCCTGGATCGCATCCCACAGCTTTGCCATGCGCAGCCCCACTTCGGGTGGGCACGGGTTCGCCATGCTGCCCTCGCAGACCGAGAGGAACTGCTCCCATACGCCCAGCGACGCGGGCACCGGCACCTTATGGGCGCGCTTTGCGCCGTGACGCTGGATGGACAGCCGTTCACCCCAGACGCCGGTGTTGATGATGGCCTTGTCGCAGAAGACGCGGATATCTGACGCGCAGGAGGGGATGGCCTCTCCGCAGCCGTGAATTGTGACCATCGCGCCGGAGGCCAGCTTTGCCATGACGGTCGCGCGGGTATCCACGGGTCGGCCGTTGTTGTCCAGCCACGCTGACACTTCCACGAAGTCCTCGCCGGCGAGGTCCGCGACCGTGTTGAGCATGTGCGCGCCGGTGTCGAACAGGAAGCCGCCGCCGCTGATTTCCGGCACCTGGCGCCACTGGCCGACCTGGGCGGTGCCCCAGTTCTGCCAGACAGTGCCGCTGATGCCCCAGATGCGGCCAAACTTGCCCTCGCGAAGCAGACCGACCGCGGTGCGGATGTTGGGCGAGAGGCTGCCGGGGAATGCGACAACGAGCAGCTTGCCCGACTCGTCACGCGTTTTGATGAGGCTGCGCGCCTCCTCTGCGTTCATCACCATCGGCTTTTCCAGCAGCACGTCCAGCCCGGACTGCAGGCAGGCAACGGTCTGGTCGTGGTGATAGACATGCGGGGTGCAGATGAACGCGGCGTCGAGCCGGCCCTCATAATCGTGGAGCAGACGCTCCAGATCCGGCTGATTGGGGGGTGGGGTGAGCCCGGCATCGACGTACAGGCAACTGCTGAGCTCATACTGCTTGGGGGACGGCTCGCACATGACCACGACTTCAGTCGTGTCCTGTTGCTTCAGCATCTGGCGGATGTGCCAGCGCATCATGCCGCCGGCGCCGACGATGGCGACTCTGGTCTTGGCGCTCATGGGATCGGTGGACTCCTTCATGATGGATCAGGACAAATCCAGAATGCGGGATAGCTTCTTCACGGAAAAACGATTCCGGTAATAGTGACCGATCGAGCTAGCGGTCGCGACTTCCTGGTCGCTCAGACCCAGTTGCGCGGGGGTGGTCGCACCGCCGATTGTGTCCAGCCAGCCGGCAATTTCGTCGGCAGGGGGTACCTGCGCGGCAATCTCCTGCACGGCAGGCCACTGCTCCAGGATACGCGCTTTGAGGGCATCGAACTGCGACGGCGTCATGTCCAGGAACGGCGCGTGCAGCTTGACGATCTCGCCGGCCTGCTCGCCGTAGGCAGCCTCTATGCGCGCAATCTCTTCCTCCCGAACAGGCAGTTCCGCAGCTTCAAGGCGTTCAACTGCCTCCTCGCGGCTGAGCCGGCGCACCTGGTCGTAGAGCCGCGCGCTCGCCAGCACGCCGAGCCCCACCTTCGCGCCGTGCAGCACGGAGTGGCGGCCCTCCCAGATGAGCTTCATCTCCATATAGTGCGACATGTGGTGCTCGTAGCCGGAAGCAGGCCGTGTCTCGCCGAAGTCCAGCATGCACAGCCCGGACTCAATCAGCCCGGCCATGAGCGTCTCGACGCCATCGCACTCGCGCGTTGCGAGCGCGTCGATGCTCTGCGCACAGGCCCAGGCAGCCTTGCGGGCGCGGGCCGCAATGGCAGGGTCATACGGCTCATCCCAGAAAAGGTGGCCCAGTTCCCAATCCGCGACCGAGGTCAGCTTGGCAATCATGTCACCGAAGCCCGCAGCCAACATGGACGCAGGTGCTGCGCACAGTGTCGGCAGATCTGCAAAGACGCCCAGCGGCCCCTGCGTCGTAATAGTGAGCTTGACGCCGTTTACAATCATCGGTGCGCCGATGGAGGTGAACCCATCGACAGACGGCGCAGTGGGGATGGAGATGAAGTCCGCATTCGAGCGGTGGCTGACGAAGCGCGTGACATCGGTCAACGTGCCGGAGCCAACGGCCAGGAACGTGCGGGGCGATTTGTCCAAACCGAGCAATACCTGATAAACTGCAGCATCATCTGCGCCGATGTCATCACCCTTGACGATAACCGTCCGCACGTCCAGCCCGGCTTGTCTGCAGGCGGTTTCAACCCGTTCGCCCAGCGCACGGTAGGTGTTGTCATCGGCGATCAGCGCGAGACGGGTGTGTTTGTTGGTACGACAGAAAGCGACTAACTGGTTAACAGCATCCGAACCAATGTAGACGGGGAGTTGTCCAGGCATTCAATTGCCTCCGTGGGGTAATCTATTTGAGATAGTGTAGCACTGTGCCGGGCAACTGCCAAACCCGGCCGGGGGATTCGAAAGGGATAGCTCAATGCCGCTGACAAAAGACGACCTGATACGCATGTACCGCATGATGCTCCTCATCCGGCGGTTCGAGGAGCGCGCGACGCAGTTCTTCATGAACGGCCAGATACGGGGCTCGTTTCACCCGTGCATCGGCCAGGAGGCGACCGCGGTGGGCGGCTGCTTCGCCCTACGCCAGGACGACTATATGACCTGCACCTATCGCGGGCACGGCCAGTCGCTCGCGAAGGGGCTGGATGCGAAAGAGGCGATGGCAGAGCTGCTCGGCCGGCGCACGGGCTGCAGCAAGGGCAAGGGCGGCTCGATGCACTTTACCGATCCCCGCATTGGCCTGCTCGGTGAGAATGCGATCGTAGGCGCGGGCGCTGCCATCATCAACGGCGCGGCGCTGACTGCGCAGCTCGACGGGACCGACCAGGTGGGCCTGACTTTCTTCGGTGACGGCGCCACGAACCAGGGCGTCTTCTTTGAGGCGCTCAATCTTGCAGCTATCTGGAAACTCCCCGTTATCTTCTTCTGCGAGAACAATCTCTACTCCGAGATGACGCCGATCCGCGATACGGTTGCGGCGGACAGTCTGGCAAGCCGCGCCGGGGCCTTTGGCATGGCGACCGCGGTCGTGGACGGGTACGACCCGGTTGCCGTGTATGAGACAACCCTGGCCGCAGTCGAACGGGCGCGCGCGGGCGGCGGACCGACGTTCATCGAGGCGATGACCTACCGGTTGGTTGGCCACATGGTCGGCGACTCCGAGCCGTACCGCACCAAAGAGGAAGTGGCCGAGTGGCGCACGCGCGACCCCATTGCCGCGTTCCCGCGGCGGCTGGTCGAGGAGTTTGGCGTGAGCGAGGAGCAAATCAAGGCTATCGATGCGCAGGTGGCAGCCGAAGTCGTGGAGATTGCGCGCTACGCCGAGGAAAGTCCCTGGCCCGAGCCGCACGAGGCCACCGAGGATGTGTGGGCGTAACGGAGTGTGAGATATGGCGCCGATGATTATTGACACCCACCAGCACCTGTGGGACCTGGGGCAGGTTGCCTATCCGTGGCTGACGCCCGACTTCGGCCCAATTGCGCGGACGTACACGGCCGCCGAGCTGGAGCCGCAGCTTGCCGCCGCCGGGGTCAGCTACACCGTGCTCGTCCAGTCGGCCAACAGCTACGCTGACACCGAGTACATGTTCGAGCAGGCTGCCATCTATCCATGGATGGCCGGCGTCGTCGGGTGGGTCCCGCTTTTGTATCCCGACGTGACGGACCGCGTGCTCGAACGCTTCACGGCCAATCCGCTGTTCAGGGGCATCCGCCACCTGATTCACAACGAGGCGGACCCGCGCTGGCTGCTGCAGGATCGGGTTATCGAGGGGCTGGATTTGCTGGCGAAGCGGGGGCTGACCTTCGACGTGGTCGCGACGCTGCCGGAGCATATGGCGTGCATCCCGGTCGTGGGCGAGCGCGTGCCGGAGCTGAAGATGGTTATCGACCACCTCGGTCAGCCGCCCATCAGCACGGGGCAATCGGGCCGCTGGCGCGAAGACATCCGGATCGCAGCCGAGAATCCCAATGTGTACGCAAAGATCTCGGGGCTGGGCACCGCAAGCGGGAGGCCGGAGGCCTGGTCTGCCGACGATGTGCGGCCCTACATCGACCATGTGCTGGAAGTGTTTGGGCCGGAGCGGTGCATGTTCGGCGGCGACTGGCCGGTGTCGGTACTGGCAGGCGGCTATGTTAAGGCGTGGTCGGTGTACCGGGAGGTCGCGGCAGGCTGGCCGGCGGACGTGCAAGCGCAGGTCTGTAACGGCACGTCGCGTGCATTCTACGGGTTGTCCGTTTGAAGATGGAGCTAACTAATCATGCGTGAATTGACTTATGCTCAGGCAGTGCGCGAGGCCCTCACCGAGGAGATGACGCGAGATCCGAACATCATCCTGCTGGGCGAGGACATCGGGCTCTATGGCGGCGTGTTCAAGGTCACCGAAGGGTTGATGGCGAAGTTCGGGCCGGAGCGCGTGCGCGAGACGCCCATCTCTGAGGCCGGGTTTGTCGGCGCGGCGGTCGGCATGGCGATGACCGGCAAGCGGCCGGTGGCCGAGCTGATGTTCATGGACTTCCTCTGGGTCGCGAGCGACCAAATCTTCAACCAGGCTGCGAAGATGCGCTACATGTCGGGCGGCCGCGTGAAGGTGCCGATGGTCATTCGCACGCAGCAGGGCGGGGGTCGCGGCAACGGCGCGCAGCATTCGCAGAGCCTCGAAACCATCTTCACCCACATTCCCGGGATGAAGGTCGTGTTGCCGTCCACGCCCCATGACGCGAAAGGCCTGCTCAAGACCGCGCTGCGCGAGGACAACCCGGTCATCTTCATCGAGCACAAGCTCCTCTACAACACGAAGGGTCCCGTCCCCGAGGGCGAGTATACCATCCCGTTCGGCGTGGCAGATGTTAAGCGCGAGGGGAGCGATGTGACGCTTGTCAGCCTCTCCCGCACGACCCTCTTTGCCCTCGAGGCGGCGGAGGAAGCCAGCCAGGATGGCGTCTCGGTGGAGGTCATCGACTTGCGCACCACCGTGCCACTGGACCTGGAGACGATCCTTAAGTCGGTGCGCAAGACAGGCCGGCTTGTCATCGCGCACGAGTCGCACCGGCGCCTGGGCATCGGCGCGGAAATTGCCGCGCTCATCCAGGAGCAGGCGTTTGACTATCTCGACGCGCCGATTGCGCGTGTTGGCGCCATGGACATCCCCATCCCTGCCAGCAAGACCCTCGAAGACGTGGTGCTGCCCGGCAAGAGCCATATCCTGGATGCGCTCCGGGCGATTGTGGGCTGAATAGAACGCTGATTACGCTGATCAGCATGATACTCGCTGATCTTTGTTGATTTGGTTAAGTATAGAAAATCAGCGCTAATCATGGTTATCAGCGTAATCAGCGTCCTATTCATCCACTCCTAACGAGAGAGCTGACCATGGCAGACGATCTGCTCGATCTGGATTACCAACCTTACCTTCCGCCGAAGCGGGATTATGGCATCGGCATCATCGGCTGTGGCGGCATCGTGAATTACGCCGCGCTGCCGACGTACAAGAAGCATGAACTTAACGTTGTCGCGTGCTATGACGTGCGCTACGAGGCTGCGGAGCGGACCGCGCAAGAGTTCAGCATCCCGAAGGTGTACCGGGAGCTGGATGACCTGCTGGCCGACCCGGCCATCGAGATCGTCGAGATTTCGGTGCCACCGTGGCATCAGCTCGAGATTGCGCGACAGGCCATCGCCGCGGGCAAGCACCTGCTGTGCCAGAAACCGCTGTCAAACGACCTGTCCGAGGCGGCAGAGATTGTCCGGCTGGCGCGCGAGGCAGGCGTCAAGCTCGCCGTCAACCAACAGTTGCGCTGGGGGCAGGGCATCCGCGCGGCGCGTACCCTCATCCGCAAGGGCTGGGCCGGACGGGTGACGGATGCATCCATCCAGGTCAGCACGAACACCCCCTGGGGCATGTGGCCGTGGCTGGCTTCGCAGCCGCGCCTCGAGATCCTGTATCACAGCATCCACTATATCGACGCGATCCGGTCGCTCTTCGGTGATCCCGAATGGATCACCAGCCGGCACAGCCGGTCGCCGCTGCAGGGCGAGGTCAAGGGCGAGACCAAGACCATCACGATCCTGGACTACGCGGATGGCTTGCAGGCGTTCATCGCAGACAACCACTACAACCAGAGCGATGACTATTTCGCCGTATTCCGCTTCATCGGCACGGACGGCGTCATCTCCGGGACGCTCGGGGCGATGTACAATTACCCCGAGGGCCGGCCCGACACGCTGGAGTGGAGCAGCCGGAAGTATCACGCGGACAAGCGGTTCGAGGCCAAGCTGGAAGGGAAATGGATCCCGGACTCCTTCATCGGCCCGACCGCGTCGCTGATGCAGGCCATCCAGGAGGACGGCACGCCGGAGACCGACGGCTACGACAACCTGCAGACATTGCGCGTGGTAGAGGCCTGCTATCTCTCGGCGGCCGAGAACCGCACCGTCAACCTGGGCGAATGCGAGGCAGTGCCTTGTAGAGATTGACAATAGAACGCTGATGACGCTGATTTAACTGATTAGACTGATCTTATAAAGAAATTAGTCCAATCAGTCAGATCAGTCAGATCAGTGTCCTATTCAGGAGTAGGAAATGGAGCGTTTTGCCGGGAAGGTCGCGATCGTGACGGGCGCGGGGCAGGGGATCGGCAGGGGCATCGCACGGCGTCTGGTGCGCGAGGGCGCGCAGGTGCTCATCGCGGAGTACAACCTGGAGGCTGCCGGGGCGACTGCCGCGGAGCTCAGTGCGGAAGCCATAGAGCAGGGCGGCGCGGCGTTCCCGTATCGGGTCGATATCTCCGATACCTCGGCAACGCAGCGCATGGTGGACGATATTGTTACGCAGTTCGGCCACATCGACATCCTGGTGAACAACGCGGGCGTCGTCCAGACCAAGCCCATGCTGGAACTCACCGAGGCCGATTGGGACCGCGTGCTCGATGTCAACCTGCGCGGGACATTCTTCCTGGTTCAGGCGGTCGCGCAACAGATGATTCGCCAGTTGCCACAATCGTTGCGCGAGGCTGCAGCACGACCCGCGGATATCGTGCGGGTTGCGCAGGCTGCGGCTTCGGTCGAAGCTGAGGAGGCTGCGAAGAGCTTCGCGGCGAGCTACGGCAAAATCGTCAACCTGTCGTCGGTGGCGGGCCGCCGCGGCCGCCCGCTGCAGACGCACTACGCAGCCAGCAAGGCGGCCATCATCAGCCTGACCCAATCGGCGGCTCTGACGCTTGCGCCGTATCGCATCAACGTCAACGCGGTCTGTCCCGGCATCGTGCCGACGCCCATGTGGGAGAAGATCGACGAGGACCGGGGTAAGTAGTTCGGCTCGCGGCCGGGCGAGGCCATGGCCGCGTTCATCAATAATGTGCCGCTCAAGCGGGCGGCAACCGCTGAGGACGTTGCCGCGGCAGTCGCGTTCTTCTGCTCGCCCGATGCCGACTACATCACCGGGCAGGCGCTGAACGTCGACGGCGGTTTCGAGATGGATTAGCACC
The DNA here is from genome assembly GCA_964614645.1 of uncultured Anaerolineales bacterium. Classification (GTDB taxonomy): domain Bacteria; phylum Chloroflexota; class Anaerolineae; order CG2-30-64-16; family CG2-30-64-16; genus MWBF01. The sequence goes on along the minus strand of CAZTMA010000030.1, from coordinate 31,501 downwards.
GGAGGTACTTGTGAACCCGAATCGTGATATGCCAGTCGAAGCGCAAATCTCTGCGCTCGAACGCCAGTGGACCGTAGCCTTCCAAAAGAAGGACATCCCTGCCTTGCAGGAATTCATGGCTGATGGCTATCAGCTTGTCATCGCGGTGGAAGGCATGCCTCTGCAGGTCGTCCCGCGGGACGCGTGGCTGGAGAGCCTGGATGCTTACGACATCAGCGATGTGCACATCGACCACATCACCGTGCGCGTGTACGGCAACGTGGCGGTGGTGGTCATGCTGTGGCACCAGTTCGCCACCCTCGGCGGCCAGGACCGCTCCGCGCAGTTCATGCTGACCGATATCTGGGTGCAGCAGGACGGCCAGTGGCGGATTGCTGAGCGCCACTCGTCGCGACCCGAACATCCCGGCGCCACGCGCCCGGCCACTGCTTCTCTCCAGAACTTCGAATAACGCGGGTGGCAAACCTGGAGTGGGAGCGCCTGAGCTCCGAGTATGTCATCGAGCAGCGGCCCTGGTTCACCTTGACGGCCAGCCGGTATCGCCTGCCCGACGGCCAGCAGATCTGGCCGTACTATATGATCGAGTACGCGGATTGGGTGACGGTCCTCGCGCTGACACGGGAGCGTCAGGCAGTGCTGGTGCGCCAGTTCCGTCCCGGCAGCGGCCGCGTTGCGGTCGAGCTGCCGGGCGGCATGATGCACGATGCAGGTGAATCACCGGAGGCCGCGGCGCGGCGCGAACTGCTGGAAGAGACGGGCTACGGCGGTGGTCAGTTCATCGAAACAGGCCGCGTCTCCCCCAACGCAGCTAGCCACACGAACATCCAGCACTGCTTTCTCGCGCTGGATGTAGAGTTGCAGGCGGAGCAGGCGCTCGACGAGACCGAGCATGTGGCCGTTATGCTGCAGCCGCTCGACGTGCTGGTCGAGATGGCCAAGACCGGCGGGCTGGAAGGCGCGCTGCATGTGTCGAGCCTCTTCTTCGGGCTGGCTCATCTGGGTTGCATCCGTGAGGCGCAGCCGTGACCGTCTCCGCCCACGTCATCGACTCCTCGTTTCTCCGCGATCTCTTCGGCAGCGCGGAGCTGCGCGCCATCTTTGCCGATACGTACCAGCTGCAGTGCTGGCTGGACTTTGAGGCTGCGCTCGCGCGGGCCGAGGCCGCAGAGGGCAACATCCCCCAGGCCGCGGCAGACCAGATCACCCGCGTCGCCCGCGCGGAGCTGATCGACCTGGACGCGCTGCGCGACGGGGTCAACTTCACTGGCCACCCGCTCATCTCCCTGGTGAGGCAACTGGCTGAGCTATGCGAGGGCGAGGCGGGCCGGTACGTCCACTGGGGCGCAACGACGCAGGACGTCACGGACACAGGGCTGATGCTGCAGGCGCAGGCCGCCTACCACATTATTCTGCGTGACCTGTGTAACCTGGCCGCCGCGCTGGCCGAGTTGGCAGAGCGCGAACGCAACACCCTGCAGGCGGGCCGCACGCACGGCCAGCACGCGACACCCATCACCTTCGGGTTCAAGGTCGCGGTCTGGCTGGACGAGGTGGCGCGGCACATCGAGCGGCTGGAGCAGGCCGAGCCGCGCGTGTTCGTGGGCGAGTTCGCCGGTGCATCTACGACGCTGGCCTCGCTGAGCGATGATCCGCTGCGTGCGTTGGCCGTGCAGCGGCGGCTGATGGAAGACCTCGGCCTCGGCGTGCCGGCCATCGGTTGGCACGCAGCGCGCGACCGCTTTGCGGAGCTCGGGCTGCTACTGGCGCTCCTTGCCGGGACGTGCGGCAAGATTGCGCATGAGGTCATCCTACTCCAGAAGAGCGAGGTGATGGAGCTGGAGGAGCCGCACCACCTCGGCAAGGTCGGCTCCAGCACCATGCCGCACAAGCGCAACCCGATGGGCTGCGAGGGCATCATGGCCCTGTCGCGGCTGGCGCGCAGCCTGGCCCCTGCGCTGCTCGAATCCGCAGCGACCGCGGAGCATGAGCGCGACTGGGCCGCGGTGCACACCGAGTGGGCCGCGCTGCCGGAGATTTGCCTCACCGCGGGCGCGGCGGTCAGCCAGACGCTGGCCGTCATCCGCGGGCTGCACGTCTACCGCGACCGGATGGCCGCGAACGTCGACGCGCTGCACGGGCTGATCCTATCCGAGGCCGTCATGCTGGCGCTGGGCGAGCACGTGGGCCGGCAGGTCGCGCACGATATCGTCTACGATGCCGCGATGGCCGCTTTCGAGCAGCGCCGCCCGCTGGTCGACCTGCTGCTGGCCGACCCGCGGGTCACTGCACATTTGACGGCCGAGGAAATCACCCAACTCCTGCGGCCCGAGGCGTATACCGGGTTAGCTGGACTGTTCACCGACCGCGTGCTTGCTGCGGCACGCAAGGATTGAACCGCGAAGACGCGAGGAACGCCAAGAAGCTGTCTGAAAAGCTGTGGAGTGGAGCGTCCTCAGACGCGGAGCGAGCCGGGTGAAGGCGTCCCGACCGTCCGCAACTGAGGATGCGGACTCCGCCTCATAAACAGCTTCTAAGAGAAATCAGTACAACTTAGCGGTCTTCGCGTCTTCGCGGTTCCTATAAGGAGTCTCCGATGCTCATCAATACCTGGCACTTCAGCTTCACCGTTTCAGACATCGAGCAATCCATCCTCTTTTACCGTGACGTCCTGGGCATGGAACTGGTGCACACGCAGGAGCAGGCGAATGCGTATACGCGCAAGCTGGTCGGTTATGAGGATGCGCATCTGAAGGTCGCGCAGTTACGTATCGAGGCCGGGCCGCCGTCGCGTTCGGGTCATATGCTTGAATTGGTGGAGTATGTGGCGCCGTCAGGCACAAAGGTGGATACGCGGACAAAAAATACCGGCACGGCACACCTGGCGTTCGAGGTGGACGACATCCATGCGGAGTATGAGCGCATGGCTGGCCTGGGGGTGCGCTTTCGCAGCGAGCCGGTGGCGATCGAGGCCGGCATCAACAAGGGCGGCTTTACGTGCTACTTCCTCGATCCCGACGACATCACG
>CAZTMA010000030.1:0-28376 GCA_964614645.1 uncultured Anaerolineales bacterium | reverse complement strand
GTCACGTCTCGTCGTCCAGGTGGCCGAGGATGTCATCCAGCTCGGTCTCCCACATGCTGTCAAGCTGCATGAAGGGCAGTTCGGTGTAGTCCGGGGCCAGGCTCGCCAGGTGCTCCTTCATCTTGAGCTGCGGCATTTTGCCGTCGAGCTCGCGCAGGCGAGCTGCAAATTCCTCAGTCAGTTCGTCCCCTTTGTCCTCCAGGTCCGACAGGTCGATCCACAGGCCGAACATGTGATTGAGGCGGCGCATGATCTCGAACCACGCGCGGTAGTCGGTCTCGATGCGGATGCCCTCCAGCTTCTGCGAAAGCTGCGAGAGGTCATAGGCAGGCACGAAACCGTAGAAGGACAGCAGCTCGATGCCTTCGTTCTCTGCCTGGTCCACGAGGTAGCTGCCGATGGTCACGCCGCCCTCGTAATCGGAGAACTTTACCGCGTAGTTCTCCAGCTCCTCCTTCATATGCGGCAAGCTGTAGATGGTATGAATCTCGCGCACCTTGTCGAAGGGCATCGGCGCATAGACGCCACCGAGGGCCACGACCCGGCGGACGCCCAGCTTCTTGACCATCCCAAAGAACGCTTCCGCATACCGCTCGACATCGACATGGGGCTCATCCCCGACGAAGATGACCAGTCCGCGGTCGCCGCTTTCGGTGTAGTAGAAGCGGTTCGTGTGTTTGGTCAGGCTTTCGCGGTGGCCCTCGACCAGCTTGATCTCCGGGCGCAGGAAGTGGTGCGTGCCTGGCACCTGGAAGAGATAACAACCGCCGACGTTCAACTCACCGATCAGGCGTGCGCCCGTCTTTTCCACCAGATATTCCGGCAGGCCGGAAGAGATGTTCCCGGCATCCGCCCACTGTTCCCAGCCCGCCAGCAGGTACAGCTCGCGGGCGGCCGGTTGTTCACGAAGTTTGAATAGTTCGTTCATAGCAGTCACCTATCAATCAGCATCATGCCCGGGCCCTGAGGTCCGAGCACGATTGATTATGCCGGATAAGGGGCTTTTGGCAAGGTGACATAACAATGAGGGTATAAGACGCACCCTCAGGGTGCGTCTCATACGGGGAGATCAGCGCAACGCCACCCAGGACTGCGTGTGCGCGCCGCGGTAGAGCGCTTCCATCACCTCGCTGCGCACGGCCGCCTCGCGTGCGGTAACGAGCGGAACGTCCTGTCCGTTGAGCGCATCGAGGAACAACTCGAACGCGTGCGGCCAGGCGGGGGGCAGGTCTTCCCATGGCTGCTGCCCATCCGCACCGGGCACGTAACTGCTCTGGAAGAAGAGCTTGCCGTTGGCAAGATAGGCGTGGCCCTCGGTGCCGCTGATGAGCAGGCGGACGGGATGGGCGATGTCCACCCAGCCGGCGGCCAGGCTGCCCAACACGCCGCCTGTGAACTTCAGCAACCCCTCGCCGTATTCGTCGCAGTCGCCGTACCTGCCCGTTGCCACGCCGACCGCAGCGGTGACCGCGGTGACACTGGACGGCGCAGGGGCGGTAGCCTCCATCAGCCAGAGCATGATGTCCAGGGAATGTGTGCCAAGGTCACCGAACCCGCCGATGCCTGCCTGCGCAGGGTCGGCCATCCATCGGTACTCCGTGTCGAAGTAGCCGCGCAGAGAGCCGGCATGGCAGTTGGTGTGGCGGAAGCGGCTCAGCGTGCCGAAGCTGCCCGCGGCCATCTGCTCGCGCAGGAACTGGTGCGCAGGCTCCCCGCGCATGAAGTAGCCCGTCTGGAAGAGCACGCCCGCCGCCTCGATCGCGTCTGCCATGCGGTGCGCATCAGATGCGCCCATGCCCAGCGGCTTCTCGACGAAGAGGTGCTTGCCTGCCCCTGCCGCGGCGAGCACAAGGGTCTCGTGCCGGTCCGTCTCCGAGCAGACGATGACGCCCGAGATCGCCGGGTCAGACCAGACCGCATCGATGTCAGCGACGGTCTGCGTACCGAGTGCCTCGGCCTGCACCTGCGCGCGGGCTGGTTGGTGATCCCATACGTATTTGACATGCACATCCGTCCGCGCGTTGAGCCGCTTGACGAAGCCCGGCGTGTGGATGTGTGCGCAGCCAACCAATGCCAGTTCGATCATGATGTTCCTTTCCAGTTGGTTTGTAGTAGGCGCTTCAGTGCCTTCGTGTATGCAGGGCGCTGAAGCGCCTACTACGAACCAGAGTATGTTCCTATGACCGGTCGCCGCCCAACCGGACTTCTGCGCCGGTCTGCTGGCTGCGGTAGATACCGTCCAGGATGGTCATGACCTGGAGCGACTGTTCCGCCGGGACGGGCGACGGCGCACCATCTACGATGGCCTGCGCGAATTCGAAGCATTCCAGCGCGTGCGGCTCCATCGTGTCTGCGGTCAGCTTCAGGGTCTTGTTGTACTGCTGCCGCGTGGCTAGGTTGGATTCATAGACCTCGCATTTGGGCCAGTGAGAGCCTGCGCGCGTGCCATAGAGCCACATCTGCATGTCCTCGCCCTGCGTGTCGTGGTGCAGCAGCCAGCTCACCTCAAGCACCAGCGTTGCGCCGTTGGCGAAGCGCACGAACGCCGCGGCGAAATCCTCCACGTTATACTCCGGCGGAATCAGGCCGCCGCCGGCCCACGCGGTGAACATGCCCGGTTGGTGGGCCAGCTCGGCGCGCGCCACGCCCGTTACGGAGACGGGCTCAGGGTTGCCCATGAACCACAGCGTCAGGTCGAGGATGTGGACGCCGATGTCGATGGTGGGGCCGCCGCCGCTGTGTTCCTTGAGGATGAAGCCGGGGCGAGTCGGCGCGATGTAGCGGCGGAGCATCCAGCTGCGCGCGTGGTAGACGTCGCCCAGCACGCCCGTGCCGATCTCGGCTTTCATGGCCTTGCTCGAACCGCGGAAGCGGAAATGCTGCGCAGTCATCAGCATCTTCCCCGACCGGTCGCGCGCCTCGATCATCTTGCAGATTTCCGCGGGGGTGGGGGCCAGCGGCTTCTCGCAGATGACGTGCTTGCCCGCATCCAGCGCGGCAATCGCCAGCTCCGCATGGTACATGTTGGGCGTGCAGATATCGATGATGTCGATGTCCGGGTCGCTGATGATCTCCTCGGCGTGCGTGGTAACCCGGCCGATCTTGAAATCATCACCGAACTTGATAACTGCGGGCTCGTAGACATCTGCCGCAGCCACGACTTCGGTATGCGGTGAGGCGGCCCAACCGGGCATGTGCGTCCGGGAGATGCCGCCCGTGCCGATAATGGCTACCTTCAGTGTGCGAGACATGAATCCTCCTGGATGATTACAGATTAGCGGGCGAAGACCTCCGCCCAGTAATGGGCCACCCGCCCCTGCAGCGCGGCCAATTCGTCGATAGCCTGCGGGTCGTCGTCGTTCAGCCGGAGCATGGCGGCGCCCTCCGGCTCGCACAACGCATCGTGGCCGGGCATCAGCTCGGCCAGCACGAAGTGCGCGTACTTGACCAGCCGGAACGGGCCGTGGGCGCGCGGATACTCGCCCGGGATGTCTTCGATTGCGACCGAGTAGAGGTCCCGGATGCTGCTCGTGAGATCGGGCAGCGCAGCCGACGGCGCAAAGGCCAGCGTGTAGTACCAGCCGAACAACTCGCGGTGGCAGCCGTGGGCATCGCTGACGCCCACGATGGGGATGCGCCGGCCACGGGCGACTTCCGCGTAGTAGCGCGCCACCTGCAGCCCGTTGGACCACATCTCATGCGGCCAGTACCCGCCGATGACTTCGAGCGCGTCATATGGCTGCCGTTCGATGAGGACATCCGCCAGGGCTTCCGGAATGGCGTAGCTCTGGTTTGAGAACCAGTACGGGTGGCAGAAGATGCTGAGACCCCCAGCTTCGCGAATCTTCGCGAAGACCCACTCAGATGACGCGACCATGAACGGGTTCAGTGTTGGCGGCAGCGGAGGCAACTCCGCCTGTCGCGCGGCTACTTCCCGGTCATACGTTGCGCGGTCTGCGAACAGCTCATTGACGCTGAACCGGCCGCCGAAGTTGACGATGTGGATGGGGTTGCCCGGCGCGTGGACCTCTTCGCCCGGATAGAGCGCCAGGTCGACCGGCGCGCCGGCGAATGCAGCGATGGCGTCCAGCGACGGCGTATACTGGTGGTGATCGGTCAGCGCGACGAAATCCAGCCCGATTTGGCGGCAGCGCGCCGCGACGTGCGCGGGCGGCTCGCGGCCATCGGAGCGGTTCGAGTGGATGTGCAGGTCGCCCTTGTAAGGCGTCCGGCCGAACAGGTCTGCCTCGACCGCGTACAGCGAGACGCGGCCCAGGCTGTGCACCGTGTTGCCGTCCACCTGCTCGACTGCCAGTAGGTGTTCCTCCTCCTGGCCGGGGGTCAGGGTGCAGACGAGCGCGCCGTCCTCCACGCGGGCGGGCATGGCCCGGCCGGGCCATGGCCACTCCGCGCTGTCAAGATGCGCGGTAGGGTAGTGGGCGACGCGATAGGTCGCGGCAGGATCGAACTGCGCGGCCGGGTCGGCCGGCCGGATGCGGATTTCCGCCGGACGGCCGACGCAGATCACGCGCGGTGTCGCTCGTAAGGTGGGTGAAGTCTTGGGGCCCAGCATATTACGCCAACGCCCGCAGTATCTGTGCCGGATCCATCTCGGCGGTCACCTGCGCGAGCTGTGCTGCACCTGCGATGCCCGGCGGAACGCTCCGCCCCACAGCGGTGTAGAATTCGTTGCGTGCACGCCGCGTGGGCATGTGAGCCTGCGCCCACGCGCTCTGGTAGCCCAGGCCTGGATGCCGCTGCATGACGGTATGGCCGTAGATGAAGTGCGCGCCTTCGAGCATGACATCGCGCACAGGCGCCATCTCCGGTACACTGAAGTCATCCACCAGCTTGTTGCCGGGGCTGTTCATCTCCGTGCCGACGTTGATGGGCAGGTCCAGGTCGCGGCACAGCTGCACGTACTCGTGGAGCTTGCGCACCTTGAGCTCGCGCGTCGCCGGGTCTGCGATGTTCCAGTTGCGGTCTGGGATGATGTTCGCTGCAGCCGCGCCCTTCGCAATCAGCAGCGCCATCAGCTCCTCGATGTCCTGTTCGCCCGCGGATGTGCCGTCGAGCCAGGTGGCCGTGGGCAGCGCGCCGCACGCGATGATGAAGCGGTGGTACTCCTCGACCGTGGGGAAGGATTCCGGCGTCGGAGTGACATACCCAACGCCGCCCTTCTTCATCAGCTTCCCGCGGACGAGGTTGGAGAACTTCGCGTAATCTCCGAGCATGCCCTCGACCTGCGCGAGCGGCGTACCGAGCTTATCCGCCCAGAAAGCCGCACGGTCGGCCGGGTCAGGGTAGCGTTCCGCGACGGCGTGGATGTACGCGGCGAGCATGTGGCGTTCGGTCGCGTTACCAGCCGGCGTCAGCGGCAGGACGTCGGCCTCGTAGTCCAGGCCGACGGGCGCGAGGTGAGCGTTCACCCGCTCCAGCATCGCGCGGTTGCGCCGCTCCGCGCGGGAACGCATCGAAGCCAGGATGGGCGCGACCTCGGGCGGGACCTGCCCGGTGACGAAGCCTATGCCCATGTGGTAGGAGACGCCCGGTTCGCCCGGTGAGTTGATCTCGCGCGTCGCGAACTCGGGAATGAACACGCGCGTCTCGATGCCCGCGCTACCGCGCACGCCTGCGACGTCGCACGCGGCGAGGAACTCATCCACCGCGTCCAGCACGTCGAAGTCCACGATGCCCGCGGCCAGGAAGCCCTGCTGCCGGGCCAGCCATGCCAGCGACGCGGGCGAGTGGCCGTACGCATTGAACGAGAAGAACGTATGGCAGTGCATGTTGACGATGGGGTGTTCCTCTGCCTGCCCGAATTCTCCACGTTCTGCCCGTGCGGCCAGCTCGGCCAGCGCCGCACGCCGCGTGTCCAGGTCGAAGCTATTGAGTGCGAGTTGTAAGTCTGTCATATCATGATCCGTGTCGGTCCTGCGGTGCAACGGATGAACGCGAACTCCGTTCGCACCGGATAAACGGATACGATTTGCGGGTATGGCGCTATCATCCGTTTATCCGTTCAAATCCGTTGCGTTGCCGCCTCAGCCTGCGGCCTTGCCCGTCAGCGCGACAAATCGCCCATACGCATCGTCCCACGCGGGTGTATCCTGCGCTTCGAACGTCTGCGTCGGGAAGGAGCGGCGGACGACCTCGCGACCCTCGGCCAGCGAGCCGATGTCGCCGACCGCCAGCATCTGCATCAGCAGGTTGCCGATGGCAGTCGCTTCGATGGGGCCGGCAATGACGGGCCGGCCCAGCGCGTTCGCCGCGAACTGGCTGAGCAGGCGGTTCTGCGTGCCGCCGCCGACGATGTGGAGCACGCCCACGCGTCTGCCGGTCAGCGTCTCCAGCATCTCGGTGACGCTGCGGTACTTCAGCGCAAGGCTCTCGAACACGACGCGCGCTATCGTGCCGTTGTCCTGCGGCACGGCCTGCCCCGTCCGCTCGCAATAGGCGCGGATGCGGCTGGGCATGTCGCCCGGCCGCGCGAAATCCGGCGCGTCCACGTCCACGAACGCGGTGAACGCAGGCGCGGCCGTCGCGAGCTGAACAATCTCATCCCACGAGAGCCGCTGCCCCGCCTGCTGCCAGTTGCGCCGGCACTCCTGGATGAGCCACAGCCCGGTGATGTTCTTGAGCAGGCGGATGGTGTCGCAGACGCCGCCCTCGTTGGTGAAGTTCAGCGCCAGCGCGGTCTCATTGACGACCGGTTGCGGCGTCTCAACGCCCATCAGCGACCACGTGCCGGAGCTGAGGTATGCGTGGTCGTGGCCTTCCGCGGGCACCGCAGCCACCGCAGATGCGGTGTCATGCGTGCCGGGCGTGACAAGCTTGACGCCCCGCGCACCGGTCTCCTCGGCGACCCACGGCAGCAGCTCGCCCAGTACGGTCCCGGGCGGGACGATTTCCGGGCTGAAGATGTGCGTCGGGATGCCGAGGCGTTCGAGCAGTCCGGTCGCCCAGGTGCGTTTGAACGGGTCTAGCGCCTGGCTGGTGCTGGCGATGGTGTACTCGTTGACCTTGCGGCCGGCCAGCCAGAAGTTCAGCAGGTCGGGCACGAACAGCAGGGTCTTTGCCGCATCCAGCGCCGGCTCGCGACGGACGGTCGCGGCATAAAGCTGGACGAGGGTGTTCAGGTCCATGAACTGGATGCCCGTCGCGCCAAAGACTTCGGCCTTCGGTACGCGGCGGAATATCTCGTCGAGCATCCCTTCTGTGCGGCTGTCGCGATAGTGGTATGGGTTGCCGAGCAGCCGGTCCTGGCCGTCCAGCAGCGCGTAGTCCACGCCCCAGGTGTCCAGCCCCACGCCGGACAGCTCCGAGCCGCAGCAGGCCACGGCCTTGCCGATGCCCTGCTTGATCTGTGCGAATAAGTCCAGGATATCCCAGTGCAGGTCGGAACCGCCGGCCACGGGAACCTCTACGGGGCCGTTGGCAAAGCGGTGAACCTCTTCCAGCGCGAGCCGGCTGCCGTCGAACCGCCCGATGATGGCGCGGCCACCGGATGCACCGAGGTCGAGCGCCACGTAGTTGCGCGTCATGGTCATGAATGGCCCTTTCTGGAATTAGGAATTACGAATGAAGAATTAGGAATGAGTAACGAGTAAGAAGTAATGAGTAAGCCAACGGCACACCGTGTCTACTGGTTACTCGCTCCTAACTCCTAATTCTTCATTCTTCATTCCTAATTCCTACAGCTTCTTCCCCAGCATCAGCTTCGCGTTGTTCTCGCCGCCGTTCGCCGCGTAGAGCAGGGGCAGCGGGCGGTCAACGCCCTCGATGTACGCAGGCCGGGCGGCCCAGTTCGCCTGCGAGAGGACGCAGTTCAGGTCCATCCAGTATTCCAGCCGCGCGGGGGTGAGCCCCTGCACCATGTGGAAGTGGTTCGCGGGCGGCAGGTGCTTGTACTCGCTCATGGTCGCGTACTTCGGCACGACGAACGTGTGCGGCCAGGTGTTGTTGGTCAGATCCGCCAGGGACGAGGCCAGCGGCTCGGGAACCTCGGCGGTCTCGGCTTCATCCCAGCTCAGGCTGAACAGGCCGCTGAGCGCGCTGTAGGTGATGCGGCCGGCGACGCCGGTCAGGCCGCCCGGTGACTTGAAGGTAACGGAGTTGCCCATACCGGGGAAATAGCCTTCGTCAGCCAGCGGCATGCTGACGCCCGCCAGGATTTCTTCGACGCTCGCGCCCGGCTGTGCAGCCCAGTCGAGGGACGCGGAACCGGAGTTGTCGCCGTCCACCAGGCCCTTCGTCGCCCACAACGTATCTGCGGGCAGCTTGTAGCCGATGCTGTCTGCGAGCTGCTTAAGCTCCCACGGCTCCCACACCTTGCGGAAGTCCATGAAGAGGGGCGGCTGGCCTGCAGTAAGCGAGGAGAAGACCAGCATGGTCAGGAGGCCTTGCACGTCGGCCTCGGTCGCGAACGGAAGCGGCATCTTGCGGCCGTTGTGGTCGAAGGTCGAATTGAAGAACGACTCCATCGCATCGGCCACGGGCAGGGGCAGGCCGCGGCGGTCCGAACCCCATTCGAGCTGGCTCATGAAGCCGCCGCCGACTGCGTTGAGGTCCTTCAGCAGGTCGCGGGTGATGAGATAGAGGGCGAGGCTCTGGTCGAAGCGGCCCGAATCCACGTCATCGCGCAGCTCCAGGCGGGAGCCCAACTGCCCATCCACCCAGGCGCGCAAGGCCTTCAGCTCTTCGGCATTGTAGGACCTCTTGTTGAGCATGTCGGCCAGGAGCTTCATGTCCAGCCGGGTGATCTCGATGCCGAACTGCTGGCGAGTCGGGATGATGTGGCCGAGCGCGGTCTCCATGCCCATGCTGTCATGGCCGAAGATGACCACGCGGCGGCCCTTGAGGGCCTGCGTCGTCAGTGCGGCGTGGCACCAGTCAACCAGCGCCTGCGCGGTGCTCTCGGTCATCTCCGGGTTCATGCCCGTGTCCGGCCAGGTGCCGACGTTCAGGTGCGACATCCGGCCGTACTGAGCCAGCGCGCCGTTGATGGCGTGTGCGAACACTACGCCCGGCCTGGGACCGCTGTTGCCGCACGTGAAGTTGATCGGGGTGTCCTTCGGGAACTGCTGGAGCAGCGAGATGACGGTCAGTTGGGGGAATGACCACGTGTCCGGTGCACAGACGAGCACCTTGACGCCGGCATCCTGGAACTGCTTGGCAACGATATCTGCTTCGCGCTCGCCGTCCACCAGGATGGGCGACCAGACGACCTTCGCCGGTGTGCCGTCGGGCAGTTTGACGCGTTCGGCCAGCGTCTCAGCCACCATGCGGCAGATGTTACGGCAGCGCTCGCGGTCCTGCTCGGCGATGCGGAAGTCTCCCGGCAGGAAGACGCCAATGGCGGGCGCGTTACGCTCGAACTTCTCGACTGATCCGGACAATGCAACTGCTTTTCCCATGAAAGTGCCTCCTCAAGACTGTAGATTACCCCTTCATCGCGCCCGAGGCGAGGCCCTGGACGAGCTGGCGCTGCACGAGCGCGACGAAGATGATCGACGGTATCAGCATCATCACGGACATGGCGGTCATGCCGCGCCAGTCCGTGACGAACGAACCTGTGAATTCGTAAAGGGCGGGCGGGAACGTGCGCGACGCGGGCGTGCGCGTGATGACCGACGCCAGCGCGAATTCGTTCCAGCAGGTCAGAAAGGCAAAGATGCCGCTGGCTGCGACGCCGGGCAGCGCGAGCGGCAGGTCCACCCGGACGAGCGCGCCCCAGCGCGAGCACCCGTCGATGACCGCGGCTTCCGACAATTCCTCGGGGATGGCGCGGAAGAAGCCATCCATCAACCAGGCGGTGAACGGGATGTTGAGCGCAGTATACGCCACAATCATGCCAACAAGCTTATCGGAGAGGCCCAGCCGCGCGAACAGGATGAACAACGGCAGGCTCAGCGCGACGCCGGGCACCGCGCGCATCAGCATCATCGACAGAAAGACGCCGTTCTTGCCCCGGAAGCGGAACCGGGCAAAGACATAGCCCGCGAGCACGCCCAGGATGAGCGAGAAGAACGTGCTGGTCAGGGCGATGACCGCAGAGTTGCCCGCGTAACGCTCGAAGGGAATCTGCGAGCCCATGCCGAAAGCGCCTTCGGGCACGGGCATGCCAAGCAGAATCTTGTAGGAGTCGAAATCGAGGCGCGCAGGGATCCACACCGGCGGCCGCGAGTTGATCTCGATGTTGGGCCGGATGGAGGTTAACACGATCCATACGACCGGCAGGAAGAAGAACAGGAGGATGATATACAGCAGGACGTCGCGGGCCGTGTCGGTCCAGTAGCGGCGGCGGCCGGCCCGGTCACGCACCTGCGGTTGTGCGAGCGCGCCCTTCATCGTTGACCCTCCCACCGGCTCTTCAGGACGTTACGGAACAAATACCACGTAAACAGGAAGCTGATGATAACGGTTACATACGACATGGCGCTGCCGAGGGCGAAATTGTGCCCGGAGAACGACAGGCGGTAGACGTAGGTCCAGATAAGTTCGGTGCGGTTGCCCGGCCCCCCGTCGGTCATAATACGCACGACATCGTATACGCGGGCCAGGTCCAGCGAGCGGATAGCCATCGCTGTATAGACGAACGGCATAATCATCGGCAGGGTCAGCATCCGGAACTTCTGCCAGCCGGACGCTCCGTCGACCTCGGCGGCTTCAAACGGCTCGGTCGGCAGCGACAGGATGCCCGCCTCCAGGATGATGACCATGAAAGGCGTGCTCATCCAGATTTCGGCCACGAGCAGCGCGATAAAGCCGAGCGGCACGTCGACCAGCCAGGGGATGATCTGGGGGCGGCCGGTCAGGCTGAACAGGACGTTGTTGACGAGCCCGACCTGGTCGTTGAAGGCCCACTTGAACATGAAGCCGACCAGGATAGGCGCGAACATCATTGGCATCATGATGATGGTCCGCAGAGCCCCGCGGCCGTGGATAGCTTTGGCCATGAGCTGGGCGATGCCGAGGCCAATCAGGAATTCCAGGTTGACGGACAACGTCATAAAGAGCACGGTGCGGCCAAACGCCTGCCAGAAGATCGGGTCCTGCACCAGGGCAAGGTAGTTCTCCAGCCCGACGAAGTGAAAGCTGCGCGCGGTGGTCAACGTGTAGTTCGTAAAGCTCAGATACAGCGAGTAGAGCATCGGGAATCCGATGACCGCCAGCAGCACCGCGAGACCGGGCAGCAGGAGCGCAAGCGGCAGCAAGCGACTCTCTGCCGAGCCCGCGCGTCGGGTCCGGGTAACCTGCTTGTTGCTGGCAAGGGTTTGTGCGGTCATGAATCCTCCATTGCGACGGATTCCCGATGCATGCCAGGGGCTCTCACCCCTGGCATCGTCTCAGGCTGTGGCACGGTCAGAGACCGGCCACAGCGGCGGGGTTCTGCCTAATAGTACCCGGCGTCTTCCATCAACTTCCGCACCTGCACAGCCGCGTCATCCAGGCCGGCCTTCGGCTCCACGTCGCCCAGGATGATCTTCTGCATGATGGGGTAGAAGACGTTCGACATCGGCAGCCACTCTGCGATCAGGGGCGGGGTCTTCAGGTCTTCCTGGGCGGCGAGCAGCACTAGGTCCAGCCGCTTCTTGTCGAGCGGCACGCCCGAACCGGCCGCCTTCTCGATGACTTTGTCGAAGACGCTCTGGCGTACGACGAGCAGGCCCGTCTCCGACTCGATGGTCAGGCTCTCGGGGCTGGTCAGGTGCTTGATGAGCGAGACGGCCGCATCCTTGTTCTGGCTGGCCTTCGTCACGGAGAAGCCGTGCACACCGGCCCAGCCGCCGTGAATGCCGCCATCTCCCATCGGCTGCCGTTCGTAGTCAAACTTGCCGGCGACCTGGCTGCTGGCCGGGTCCTGGAAGTAGCCGTACCAGCCGGGCCATTCGGTATACAGGGCGATGGTGCCGTTGGCGAAGTTCTTGGCGACATCGTCCCACACGAAGTTGGTCATGCCGGGCGGCATGGCCTTCGCCTTGTACAGGTCTGCGAACATGGTTGCAGCCTTGACGCCGGCTGCACTGTTGAAGGTCGGCTCCCACTTGTCGTCGAAGAGCGAGCCGCCCTCCGCCGTGAACACTTCGTAGAACCGCCCGGTCAGCGCCTCTTCCTTGCCCGCAAACTGCGTGCCGTAGACTCCCTTGGCCGGGTCGGTGTACTTGATCGCCGTCTCTTTGAACTCGTCCCAGGTGGCCGGCGCGGTCAGGCCCTCCATGTCGGTCCGGAACTGCATCAGCGAGATGTCGTAGTGCCGCGGTATCAGCCACAGCTTGCCGTCGCGACGGCCGGCATCGACCAGGCGCGGGATGAAGTCGGAGAGCTCGTCGGCGGTGAAGTAGCCGTCGAGCGGCTCAAGGCCGTCCGCTTTGACATATTGCGAGAAGAAGCTGGTGTGGTCCCAGCAGACATCGTAGTCCACCGTCCCGGCGGCGAAGTCCTGCACCAGGCGCTTGTCGGTCTCGAAGCCGTTGCCCTTGAAGACGATCTCGACCTTGGCGCCGTTGGCCTCTTCCCACGCGGGGATCGTCGTATACAGTTGTTCGTAGTTGCCGCCGCTGATGGCGTGCATCTTGACAGTCACGCCGGCGAGGCTTGCGCCGGTGGCCTCGGGGGCCTGCGCGGGCGCGCTCTCAGCCGGTTTTTCCTCTGCCGGGACAGCGGCCGGGGCGGGCGCGGCCGGGGGCGGTGCGCAGCCGGCGAGGGCGGCGCCGCCTGCAGCCAGGCTCGCGAACTTCAGAAAGCTGCGTCGGGAAATTCTCTCAGCCATGGTTGGACTCTCCTTGGTTTGAGCGTACGGATTACGGCCACGATTGGCTATCACGATGGGAACGATGTGGCAGTGTTGGTTGTTGTCGTCGATGCGCTTGTTGCATGTCCTGCGCACCACCTCCTTCCTGATCCGTTCAGCCCAGGTCAGGCAAGTCATATTCTCCCAGTTGCAGCGGGTACTTGCCGAACTCGCGCACCAGATTCACCACGTACTCGTACCGCTCTCCGGTCACGTTGCTCGGTACGGAGTGGTCGGACTGGACGATGAACCCACCGCCCTTGGCAGCGTTGAGCTTGGTGAGGACCATCGTCTTGAGCTCGTCCAGCGTGCCGTTGGCCCAGGTCAGCACATCCAGGTTGCCGCAGAAGGCCATGCGATGGCCGTAGCGCCGGCGCAGGTCCACGACATCCAGCCCGGCCTTCGCCTCCAGCGGGTTGTACGCGTCAATGCCGGTCTCGATGTAATCCTCGAAGATGCGGTTGACGTTGCCGCAGCCGTGGTAGATGACGGGCAGGCCGGCCTCGTGGCAGAGGCGAGTGATTTCGGTGACGACCGGCTTGAAGTACTTGCGCCAGTAACGGGGGGAGAAGAAGACGTCCTTGCGGTACGCTACATCGCCCCAGATGACCATGCCGTCGATCAAGCCGCCGGCCGCTTTGATCTGTGCCTTTGCCAGCTCGATGCAGAACTCACCGAGGCGCTCGACGAACCGGCCCAGCTCATCGGGATAGAGGCCGATCCACAGCATGACGTTCTCCGACCCGACGATGCGCCACAGCATCTCGTGAGCCTCGGCCACGCTGCCGTAGACGGGAATGTCGGGGTGCAGCGACTTCACGGTCTCGATCCACGGCGGGGAGTTGCGCGCAAAGCCGTCGCCGACGCCCGCGAGCTGGTTGTCGCCCGCCGCGAACCAGCGCCGCTCGTCCCATGCATCATCGAACTGGAACGCCGCCATCTTCTCGATGGTGTCCGTCTCGAAATGCAGGAACGCAGGCATGGGGTCGGCCAGTTTCTTGCGAATGACCGCCTCGAAGCCCGTGCGCACCACGACCTCGTTCTCGTCCTCGCGCAGGATGTCGAACGGCTTGACGTGCGGATCCAGGTTGGGGGTGGTCACGATCCAGTCCAGGTCGTAATGCTTGTAGATGTCCGTGCCGGCGGGCAGCCCCAGGTCCTGCCGCCAGCGTTCGAGGAAGCTGCCCCAGTAGAAGTCGCTGATGGGCACCCGGTCGGCCTCCTCGTGCCGGAGTGTCGTGTTCATCCGGTCGAGCTTGGCGAGACAGTTGGTCGTGCGGGCGGTGGTGCTCGTGGTCATGTTACCTCCGTAGCCGGTTGCAGGTTACAGGTTGCAAGTTGTGGATAGCTTCGAATCTGCAACCTTCAACTTTCAACCTCATCAACACTCAATCCAGGTGAAACACCTCTTCCATGTTCGCCCACCACTCGCCTTCGGCGCGGTTGGCGACCGGCTGCTGCATGGGCATCATGACATCCCACCACTTCTGCGTGAGCGGGTCCGCCGCCATTTTCGCCATGTCTGCGGCGTAATCGTCGCCTACGTACTCGAAATAGGCGAACAGCAGCCCGTCCTTGTGGTAAATGGAGTAGTTGCGGATATTGCACTGGGTAATCATGTCGAGGATGCCGGGCCATACCGCAGCATGGTACTTCTTGTATTCCTCGAACTTCTCCGGTTTGACGCCGATGATCTGGCCGATGCGCTGCATGGGAAAGCCTCCTGAATTGCGAATTATGAATTGCGAATTACGAACGGCCAATTCCTAACTCACTTGTACCACCCGCACTCCTTGATCGTCTCGTACATGACGATGACGTTTTCGACCGGTGTCTCGGGCAGCAGGTAATCGTGACTGGGCGAGGCGATGAAGCCGCCGCCCGGCATCATGACGTTGAGCGTGTCGATGGTGAGCTGCCGCGCGGCCTCGCGCGTCCCCTCGATGAGCGCCTGGCTGTCGATGCAGCCCATGAAGGTCAACTGGCTGCCGAAGTCAGCCTTGAGGCCGGGCAGGCTCATGCCGGTGCAGTAGGGCTGGACCGACTGCACGCCGTCCAGGCCGATGGCGATCAGGTCGGGGAGGAAGTGGCGGATCGCGCCATCGCAGTGCAGGATGACGCGTTTGCCGAACTCATGGCCGAGGTCCACGAAGCGCTGCAGCTGGGGCAGGATGAAGCGGCGGAACATCTTCGGGCTGACCATGGGGCCGGTCTGCGCGCCCAGGTCGTTGCCGATGAAAAAGATATCGATGGCATCGCCGCTTGCCTCAAAGATGCGGCGGCTCACGGCCAGATAGTAGTCCGCGCAGTGCCGGAACACCGCCTCGGCAGCCTCCGGGTGGTCGTGCATCAGGAAGATGAGCCCATCGAAGTCGACCAGGTCGATTGCGTCGTGCCAGAAGGGCGACCAATCCCCGCCGAGGATGGCGTACTCCCGGCCATGCTGGAGCGCGTCTGCGCGCACCTGCGAGGGGTCCATCCACTCCGGGTCCGGCCAGGGGTAGGCCTCCACCTCTGCGACGGTCGTCGCGTCTCTCAGCGGTGCAGTGAGCGGCATACCGTAGCCGTAGCCGTAACGCTCCACGCCGAAGGGGGTGCGGTAGGTGGCCTCCGGGTGGGTCAGGTTCTTGGTCGGATGTGCGTGGTCTGGGCCTGCATAGCGTGCATGGACGCGGCGAAAGTCGTCGCCCAGGTAGACGAGCAGGCTCTCGTCATCGGGCAGGCCGAGATATTGACGGGCCAGGTCTTTCCACTCAGGGGATGCGCCGAGCCAGCAGGGCGCCCGGTCCGGCTCGCGGTGCGCACAGGCCATCAGGACACGCTCGCGGGAAGAAAGTCTCTTGGTCATTTTCATCATCCTACTGTCGACGGGTTGCAAGTCGCAGGTTCAAAGGTTACAGGTTGCGGATACACTTCAACTGCCCTCCCTCAACCATCAACTTTCAAACCTGCAACCTTTGAACCTTCAACAGTCAGCGGCAGGGAGAGCGTCGCTTCTCCTGCGGCCAGGCGGCTGCCGCACGAGTGGCGCACCACCAAGCGGCACGGCAAGACGATATGCTGGGGCGGGGCAGAGCTTGTCCCGGCCAGGCGTTCGAGCAGGAGGCGCGCGGCCTCGCAGCCCAGCTCGTACGCGGGCTGCACCGCCACGGTCAAGAACGGGAACAGGTGCGATGCATCGACAAAATCATCGAAGGCAACGACGGCAATGTCTTGCGGGATGCGCCGGCCTGTAGCTGTGACTGCGTCGATG
Source organism: uncultured Anaerolineales bacterium (assembly GCA_964614645.1). GTDB lineage: Bacteria > Chloroflexota > Anaerolineae > CG2-30-64-16 > CG2-30-64-16 > MWBF01. The sequence goes on along the minus strand of CAZTMA010000030.1, from coordinate 12,330 downwards.
GCGCCGAGGGCAATCGCATTGTTCGCTGCAAAGACTGCCGTCAGACCGGCGGCCTCAGCCAACAGGCTGCGGGCGAGTTCCTCGCCGGCGCACGCCCGGAATGCCCCCCGTCGGATCAGGCTGTCGTCCACCGGCAGCCCGGCTTCAGCGAACGCCTGGCGGTAGCCTGCCACCCGGTCCTCCGCGGTAGATGTGGTGGCGGGGCCGGAGATGACTGCAATTCGGCGGTGGCCCAAAGCGATGAGATGTTGCACCAGGGCGCGTGCCCCGCCAACCGAGTCGCCGTGCACCGTATCCACGTCCCAGCCCTCGATGCGCCGGTCGATCACGACCGTCGGGACGCCCCGCTCGCGCAGCAGGCGCAGCGCGGCGGCGTCGCGCTGGCAGGGCGCGATGAGCACGCCATCCACGCGCTGGCTGACTGCCAGCTCCAGGTAACGCTGTTGCTTCTGGCAATCTTCGTCCGTGTTGCAGACGAACACCGTGTAGCCGAGCGTTTGAGCCGTGTCCTCGACGCCGCGGGCGACGGTGGTCCAGAAGGTATTGGTGATATCGGGCAGGAGCAGGGCAAGTGAGCGCGTGCGCTTGGAGCGGAGGCTGCGGGCGACGGTGCTGGGGAGATAGCCGAGCTCCGCGATGGCCTGCTCGACCTTCGCGCGCGTGGCCGGGTTCACGTTCGGCGCACCGTTCATCACGCGCGAAACAGTGACCGGAGAGACACCGGCGCGGCGTGCCACATCGGTGATCGTGGTCAACACTCCTCCTCGAGCGGCTCAAGCGGTCAGTCAGGCAAGAAGTGGCCCGGCGGGCCTGGAGGTATCGGATATGCGCGTGATACGCATATCATGAAATCGTTTCCGCGTCGATTGTAACGCACGGCGGAGGGCGTGTCAAATTGCCGTGAGAGCGCGAGTGAAAACAACCGGAGTAGATATCGGTTCCAGTAGGCGCTTCAGCACCCGTGCATGATCGGACGCTGAAGCGCCTATAACGAGCGAACGGGCTTGGCGGTTGTGGTGGACTGTGCTATGTTTCTGGACATCAAGGAGGTGCCACATGACTCATGCCCAGGATATCCTGACCACGCTGGGGCTGCCACCCGGCGACCGGCACGACCTGCCCACATCCGGGAAGCGGTTCCCCGATGGCGCACACTATCGCATCGAGATTCCTAGCGTCGAAGGGCCGGAGGCATTGGCCGCGGTGCTGGATGAGGCGGAGCGGCGTTGCGTACCCGTCCAGCGAATCTCGCAGGGCAGCGGCATGATGCTGTTGACCGACGCGGAACTGCGCGAGATGGCGCGGCTGGGCCACGCGGCAGGCATCGAGGTCTGCCTGTTCGTCGGACCGCGGGCGGGCTGGGACGGTGGAGCACAGCCGCTCACGCCTGACGGCAAGCACTTCGGCTGGCGGCACCTGGGGATGGATCAACTCGCGTATGCGCTGGCCGATGTGCTGCGGGGAGTGGAGCAAGGCATCCGCAGTATCCTCGTGGCCGACGAGGGACTGCTGTGGGTGGCCGGCCAGGCGAAGCAGCGCGGCCTCTTGCCCGCGGACCTGGTTATCAAGGCGTCGGCGGTCATGGGCTCAACTGCCAATCCGGTCAGCGTGCGGATGCTGGAGCAGGCGGGGCTGACGACGGTCAACGTGGCTTCCGATATCTCGCTGGCGAAGCTGGCCGCGCTGCGCCAGGTCGTGAACCTGCCGGTGGACATCTATATCGAAGGGCCGGACGGCCTGGGCGGGTTCATGCGTTACTACGAGGTGCCCGAGCTGGTGCGCGTAGGCGCGCCGCTCTATCTCAAGTTCGGTCTGCGCAACGCGCCGAACATCTATCCAAGCGGCCTCCATCTGCAGTCCGCGGCGGTCGCCACGGGCCGCGAGCGCGTGCGCCGCGCCGCGATTGCGTTGGAACTACTGTCCCGGTCGGGCGCAGAGTACCGCACTTCGGAGCGTGGAGCCACGGGACTGGGCGTGCCGGCGGAGCCACCGAACGACTAGAAAAGTGAAAGAAGGCAAAGCGTATAATTCATGGTGAGGTGCAATGAGTGAACCGGTTGTAATCATTGGCGCGGGAATGGCGGGCCTGACCCTCGCTGCTTACCTGGCTCGCGCGGGGAAGGAAGTCGTCATCTATGAACAGCATACGCTGCCCGGTGGCTACGTCTCTGCCTTTGTGCGGGCCGGTTTCACCTTTCCTGCGGGACCAACCTCTTTCGGTTCCAACGGGATTGTGTTTCCGATCCTGGAAGATCTTGGCATTGCGGCGAAGAGGCCTTTTCTACCTGCCGCGCACCAGATCAGCTGGGGCCAGCACGATGTCCCCCTCCGTACGCCGAAGCAGGTCCAACTCGACCTGGCAGACCTGTTCCCTGCCGATCGGCGAGGGTTGGCGCGATACTTCCGCTGGGTGGAGATTGGCGGGGCTGGCTTCCGCGACATGCTGGAAAGCGAGATGATGTTCGGGAAGCGCGTCTTCCCTACGATCCTGCGGCTTATCCTGCGCCATCCGCTCTTTCCTTGGGCGAGTTTGATGGCACGCGGGCAGACCAACCGCAGCCTGCACGAACGCTACTTTAGCGACCCCCTGCTGCGCCAAATGCTCAACCAGCTCGGCTATCCCGTGATGTCCGGGCAGAACACGTTGGGCATGTGGACGACCTACTTTCACGATACCTGGGTTCCGGCAGGCGGCATGCAGATCTTTGCCAACCGGCTCGTGCACTTCATCCGCGGACACGGCGGCGCCGTTCATCTTGGTGTACAAGTTAAGCGCATCCGGCTGAAGGACGGCAGAGCGGTGGGTGTGCTGTTGGGCGATGGGACGGAGGTTCCGGCCGCGTATGTAGTTTCCGCTGCCGACCTGCGCCATACGTGCGTCGATCTGATTGGCTCGGCTCAACTCCCTCCCTCGATGGTCACAAAGCTGGAGAAGGCGAGGCCCTCGGAATCGCTCTTCGTGGTCTACCTGGGCCTGCACGATAGCCCGGAGCTTGCGGACCGCATGGCACGTTTTCGCGAGAGCCATGTCTCCTACAGCTGCGCCAATGGCGCGCACATACGGCTTGTGATGTTGAGCAAAGACGATCCATCTCTTGCCCCAACCGGAAAACACGCGCTGTATGTTGCCAAGTTGACGCCTTACGAGGACTGGGAAGACGTAAAGGGGCACGAGGCGGCCTATCGCGCACGCAAGACAGCTTTCGCAGAAGAAGTCATCGCCGCGGCCGAGGAGTTCATACCCGGCCTGCGCGCGCATATCGAGGTCCAGGAGGCAGCTTCCCCGCTCACCTTCGAGCGGTACACTTCGAACTGGCGCGGAAGCACCGCGGGCTGGAACTGGAACCCGGAAACTGCACCCCGCATCAACCTGGAGCAAGACCTGCCGTTTGAGAGATTTTATGCCATCGGGCATTACGTTCACAGTCCCGGAGGGGTTCCGACAGCGATGATTACGGCGTGGTACATCGCACAGGAGATATTGAAAGGAATTTGAACGCAAAACCTGGGCTTTCCTGCCGGCGGCAGTTACGACGGGCTGCGAAAGCGGACGTCGCGCTTCGATTGCGCAGTACTGGGGGATTTGACGATGTCTGAGATCACAATACGGGGTGCGCGGCTGCACAACCTCAAGAATGTGACGCTGAGTATCCCCAGGAATAAGCTGGTGGTCTTCACCGGCGTGTCCGGGTCGGGTAAGTCCACTCTGGCCTTCGATACCCTCCACATGGAGGGCCAGCGGCAGTACCTTGAGTCGCTCGGGATGGTGACCTACGGCAGCAAGCCGGCCGTGGATAGCATCACCGGCCTCTCGCCCTCCATCAGCGTAGACCAAGGGCTCACCAACCGCTCGCCGCGCTCGACGGTCGGCACGGCCACCGATGTCTTTACCTACCTGCGGGTGCTGTATGCACGGGTGGGTCACCGGCCCTGCCCGCGGTGCGGCGCCGATGTCCCGCCCAACCATGAAAGCGGCTATGAGGGACTGTGGGATGAGGAGTCGGATGAACTGGCGGAGGCGGATGGCTCAAATGTGGTGAGTGAGCCCACCGAGGCAGACGGTGAGTGGGTAGCGTGCCCGCACTGCGGCGCGCGGCTGCCGGCCATGAACATGGCACACTTTTCGTTCAACAAGCCGGCCGGCGCGTGCCCCACCTGCACGGGGTTGGGCACGGTCTACACCGCCGATGTGACCCGGCTGCTGGATGAGGACAAGAGCATCCTCGACGGCGCAGTAACCGGCTGGAGTCAGGCGGCCATCCCCTATTACACGCAGACGCTGCAGGCTGCAGGTCGCCATTACGGCTTTGGGTTCGACCTGGCGATCCCGGTGCGCGACCTCGGCCTGGTGCAGCGCGACCTGCTGCTATACGGCGTGATGGGTGAAGCGTTTCGCCGCCATGTCCCCGGCGTCGAGCCGCCGCCGACCGTCGCGAAGGGCCGCTTCGAGGGCATTGTCACCAACCTCTTACGCCGCCACGCGGAGCGCGCAAGCGATACCGAGTATCGGGAGAAGCTGGAGCGCATGGTGATCCAGACGACCTGCCCGGATTGCCGCGGCGCGCGGCTGCGCCCCGAGTCGCGCGCGGTGACCGTGTTGGGTCGCCACCTTGTTCGGGGGGAGGGTCCTTCGATTACCGAGGACGAAGCAATCGCCCGGCTGTCGTTCCTCCAATTGGCAGAGTGGATCGAGGGCATGCGGGACGGGCTGCCGCCGGAGGACTGGCGGGTCGCGGAGCCGATCGTGACCGACCTGCGCGAGCGCGTGCGGCGGCTCGTAGAGGTGGGCCTGGGCTACCTGACACAGGAGCGGGCCACGCCTTCCCTCTCGGCGGGCGAGGGCCAGCGGCTGCGGCTGGCCGCGCTGCTTGGCTCCGGACTGACCGGCGTGCTGTACGTGCTGGACGAGCCGACCATCGGCCTGCACCCGCGCGACACCCCGCGTCTGGTCGGCATGCTCCGGGCGCTGCGCGACCTGGGCAACACCGTACTGCTCATCGAGCACGACCTGGAGATGATTGCCGTGGCAGATTGGATCGTGGACTTCGGGCCGGGCGGCGGGCGCAACGGCGGCCAAGTGGTGGCGCAGGGGACGCCGGAGCAGATCGCGGCTGTACCCGGATCGCAGACCGGACGTTACCTGAGCGGCGCGAGCGTGATCGCCGTTCCTCCGGTGCGGCGCCGCCCAGAGGGCGGGCCGGAAGATGGCCCGTGGTTGATCGTCCACGGCGCACGGGAACACAACCTGCATGACATCACCGTCCGGTTCCCCCTGCGCAGCGAGGCTGGCCGCGCCGGGATGCTGGTGGCCGTGACCGGCGTCGCCGGTTCGGGCAAGTCCACGCTGATGTTCGACATCCTGGACCGGGCCGCGCGGCAGCGGTTCTTCGGTGCGTCTGCCAGACCGGGCGCGCACGATCGCATCACCGGCTGGGAGCACCTGGACAAGGTCATCACCATCGACCAGACCTCCCTCGGCCGGAGCACGCGCTCCAACGCGGCCACATATACTGATGCGTTTACGCCTATCCGCGAGACCTTCGCGGCGCAGCCGGCGGCCCGCGCACGCGGGCTGACCGCGCAGCACTTCTCGTTCAATGTGGCCGGCGGGCGCTGCGAACGATGCGAAGGCGCGGGGGTGCTGGCCGTGGAGATGCACTTCCTGTCTGACGTGTTGGTGCGCTGCCCGGCGTGCCACGGCCGGCGCTACCGCCGCGAGGTGCTGGAGGTCAAGTGCGCGGGCGACACCGGACGCGGCCACGACATCTCTGAAGTGCTGGACATGACCATTGCGGAGGCGCTGCCGCTGTTTGAAGGGGTCCCCGCGGCGAGGGCGCGGCTGGCGTTGATGGTCGAGACAGGCCTGGGGTATCTTCAGCTTGGTCAGTCCGCCTCGACCTTTTCAGGCGGCGAGGCGCAGCGCGTCAAGCTGGCGCGGGAGCTGGCGCGCCGCGCGACTGGCCGCACTCTCTACCTGCTGGACGAGCCGACAACCGGCCTGCATCCCGCGGACACGGCCCACCTGCTGCGCCTGCTCCAGCGGCTGGTCGCTACGGGCAACACGGTCATCGTCATCGAGCACAATCTGGACATGGTGAAGGTGGCCGACTGGGTCATCGACCTGGGGCCGGAGGGGGGTGCGGCCGGCGGGCGGATTATCGCAGAGGGCACGCCTGAGGTCGTCGCTGGCACGCCCGGCTCGCACACCGGCGCGCTGCTGCGCGCTATAGTTGCAGGTTAGCAGGTCGAAGGTTACAGGTTGAGCTGTTCAGCCGTGTCCGTAACCTTCAACCTGCAACCTTCGAACCTGCAATCAGTCATCAGCCTGTGATCACGCGCTTGCTGCGCGTCGTCTGCAGCGCGTTTTCGGGCAGGCGGCGGTTGAGGAAGTCGAGCGACAGCTCAATGGATTCGCGCGCCTCGTCGGGTGTGGTCGTGCCGATGGTGACCATGTCGCAGTCGCGGATGGTGTTCCAGACGTAGGCCAGGCCGACCGGCGGCAGTAGTCGCCCCGCTGCGAGCGGCTTGATGGTCATCACGGGCTTCTTCGCGTTGCGGATGAGCCGCATCACCCAGTCCACCTCGACCTGCATCAGGAAACCGATGGCGTTGTAAATCTGAATGTAGGTTTCGATGTCCACGCCCGTCTCGTCCGCAATGGTGATGGTCTCCGGCGCATGCGTGGACAGGCCGGGAATCATCCCCCGGTCACGGATCATCTTACTGTACTTGTCCATGTCGCGCAGCTTACGGTGCATCCGGTCGAGCAGCGCGTCGGTCATGCCCTGGTGCGGCATGCAGAAGGTCGCACCCATGCGCATGCATAGGTCGAACACACGTTGCGGGTCGAGTTCCTCCGGCCCGTCGGGCAGGATGTTGAACCAGGGCGTCAGGACGAGGATGACTTTGCGGCCCGTCCGCTGCTCCGCCTCCTGGATGCCCTCGATCAGGAGCTGGTTCTGCGGCCCCATGACCGTGTCCACACCGTAGCTCAGGAATACCTCGAGGATATCCGCAATGCTGTCGCGGGTCTGAAAGTTCTTGATGAAACGGTCCTTCGCCGCGCTCGTGTGCGAGTAGCCAAGAAACCAGTTCGTGCCGGCAATCAGGCGCGAGACGGACACGCCGCCGACCGTCGTGCGGGGAAAGAGATCAGGCATCGGTACCTCCATTAGCTATGTCAGGGGCGCGCGGGCGTGCCATCGGGCAGGCGCGTCTGGGTCCACCATTCGATTTCGTCGGTGCAAGGATAACGCGCGGCCAGCTTCTCGTCAATGTCGATGCCCAGGCCGGGCCGGTCGTTGCCGTACATATAGCCGTCCCGCACGACCGGCATGCCGGGGAACATCTCGTAGACCAGGTCCGGGAAGCGGCACCACTCCTGGATGCCGAAGTTCGGGGCCCACAGGTCGAGGTGCAGGTTGGCCGCATGGCCGACCGGCGAGACATCGCCCGGCCCGTGCCACGCCGTCTTGACCCCGTGCGCGTTGGCGAGAATCGCGGCGTTGCGCGCGGGCGTGATGCCGCCCATGTCGCTGCAGTGCATCCGGATGAAGTCGATGAGGCGCTCGGTAATTAGGGGCTGCCACTCGCGCGGGTTGACGAACAGCTCGCCCATCGCCAGCCGGGTTGCGCACTGCCCGCGCATCATCCGGAACCAGTCGATGTCCTCCGGCGCAAGTGCATCCTCGAGGAAGAAGAGGTTGAACGGCTCGACGTCCTTCGCAAAGCGGACCGCGTCGATGGGCTGGAGGCGCTCGTGGATGTCATGCAGCAGCTCCACCACGCCGCCGACCGCGCTGCGGACATGTTCCATCATGCGCAGCATGTTGCGGCAGTAGTCGCGCGGGTCGTAGTAGGCACCCGCGGGCGCGCCTTCCGGAGGGTGCAGGATGCTGGTCTTGCCGCCGTAGCCGCCCATCTGGATGCGGATGTGACGGTAGCCCTGTTCCATGAGCCGGCGGACATTGTCCTCTACCTCCTGCGGGTCACGGCCGTCCGCGTGGCTGTAGACTGCCGCACCCTCCCGGCACTTGCCGCCGAGCAGCTCGTAAAGGGGCATCCCGGCGAGCTTACCCTTGATGTCCCACAGCGCCTGCTCGATGCCGGAGATGGCGTTGTTGAGCACCGGCCCGTTGCGCCAGTAGGAGTGCACCATCGCCATCTGCCAGAATTCCTCGATGCGCGCGACATCGCGGCCGATGGCGAAGGGCTTCAGGTGGTGCTCCAGCGCAGCGACAACGGCGTGCCAGCGCTGGGTGAAGGTCGCGCAGCCCAAGCCGTACAGCCCAGGCTCCGACGTGATGACCTTGACGACGATCAGCCGCGAGCCTGCCGGCTGGGTGAGGATGACCTTGATATCGGTGATGGTGATGGGTTTGGGCATGGGGGTCCTTTACTCATTGCTCGTTACTGGTTACTCGTTATTGGAACGAGTGATGAGCAACGAGCGAAATCTAGCGCAGCCGCGCACCGCTCTCCGTGTCGAAGAAATACAGCCGGTCCTCAGGCAGCACGACTTCCATCTCCTCGCCGGCATGCCAGCCGGTATCCAGGCCGGTGACGACGGAGAAGGTCGATGCTTCCGCACGCAAGAGAATGGACTGCTGGTGGCGGCCGAAATCAGGTTCGATCATCTCGACCGTGCCCCTGACGCGCAGACCGGCGGGTGCAGGCAGGGGCGGCTCGTAAGCAACTGCGTCATCCGTGTGGACACCCAGGGTGATGCGGCGGCCCGCCGGACTGCTCAGCCGGATGGCGGAGGGCAGCACGACGCTGAACTCGTCCACGTGCAGCATGCCGTCGCCGTCCACCGTGCCATCGAGCAGGTTCATGGGCCGCGGGCCGAGGAACCCCGCGACGAACGCGTTGTTTGGGTCGTTGTGCAGCGTCTCGTATGTCCCCACCTGCTCGATGCGGCCGTCGCGCATCACTGCAATGCGGTCGCCCAGCGCCATGGCCTCGATCTGGTCGTGGGTCACATAGAGCGCCGTGATAGCGAAGCGGTTCAGCAGCCGGCGAATCTCGATGCGGGTCTGCGTACGCAGCTTGGCATCGAGGTTGGAGAGCGGCTCATCGAACAGGAAGAGCTTGGGGTTGCGGACGAGTGCGCGGGCGATGGCAAGCCGCTGCTGCTGGCCGCCGGAGAGCGTGCCCGGCTTGCGGTCGAGCAATTGGCTGAAGCCGAAGCCCATCATCTCCGCGGTGGTGCGGATGCGTTCATCGGCTTCGGCGTCCGGCGCACCGCGCACCTGGAAGAAGAAGCGCAGGTTGCCTTTGCCCTGGAAGTGGGGGTAGAGCGCGTAGTTCTGGAACACCATGCCGATGTAGCGGTCCTTCACCGGCACCTCGCGCACGTTCTCCTCGCCGTAGTAGATCTCACCCGTATAGCCAGAGTCCAGCCCGGCGATGACGCGCAGCAGCGTGCTCTTGCCGCAGCCCGACGGCCCGACCACGGCCAGCGTCTCCCCATCGGCAATCGTCAGGGTGACGTTGTCGAGCGCTGTGACGCGGCCGCCGGCTGCGGGCCGGTTGATCTCGGCCTGCGCGGCCATTCGGTCCGCGAAGGAGCGGTCGTACTGCTCCCCGGCTTCCCCGCGCGGCCGGCCGGATGCCCGGTCAAACCGGCTGGCGGGATCGTACGTGCGTGATACATTGACGAGTCGGATTTCAGCCATCGAAGGTGTTTGTGTGCCTTTCAGGGGGCGTCGTCGCCCGGGTCACATGCATGGGTGAGTGCAGTTGGCCCCTACAGCGCGTTCAAGCGCGGGAAGAGCGGTTCGAGCGCACGGTAGGCGTCCTGGAACAGCGCGTACACCGTATCATATGCCTCATGGCGGGCTGGGTCGGGCTGCTCTGTCTCGTCCGTGCGCACGAAACGCCGCGCGACCTCGAAACTATCATACAGGCCGATGCCCACGCCCGCGGTGATCGCTGCGCCAAACGAGGTTGCCTCGCCCAGCAACTGGGGGCGCAGCACGGGCACCCCATACACATCGGCCAGGATCTGCCGCCACACCGGGCTGCGCGCGCCACCGCCGATGACGCGCATGGCCGCGATGTCTGCCTGCGCGCGGAAGGCATCCAGAATGGCGCGCAGATTGAACGCCACACCCTCGAGCACCGCGCGGCTGACCGACGCGCGACTGTGCGCCATGCTGAGTCCGACGAACGCGCCGCGCGCCAGCGGATTCCAGTGGGGGCTGCGTTCGCCGAGCAGGTGGGGCAGGAAAAGCAGGCCGTGGGCTCCCGGCGGCTCGGCCGCAGCGAGACGGTCCAGCTCCGCGTAGAGGTTGCGCGTGGCCGCCTGCGTGCCCTCGTCCTGCAGCAGCCGCACCAGCCAGTCGAGCGCGCCGCCTGCGCTCTGCATCGCGCCGACCGCAAAGTAGAGCCGCGGGTCGGGATGGACGAACGTGAATGTGCGCATCAGCGGGTCATATAGCGGGCGTTCGAGTGCGGTCGCAATCCAGGCGGACGAGCCGATGTAGGTATAGGCATCGCCCGCGCCGACCACGCCGGAGCCGACCGTCGCACACGCGCCGTCGCCTGCGCCGATGACGACCGGCATCCCTGCGACCAGGCCGGTGATGGCCGCCGCCTGCGAGGTCACCTTGCCAATGACCGTGGCGGAGGGATGCACCGGCGGCAGCATGGTCGGGTCCAGCCCGATGGCCTGCGTGATGTCGTCGGCCCAGGTGCGCGCTTCCAGGTTGAACAGGTTCGTGCCCGAGGCGTCGGACAGGTCGGTGGCAATGACGCCCGACAGGGCCAGCGCGGCGTAGTCCTTCGCCTGCACGATCCAGCTTGTCCGCGCATACACTTCGGGCTGGTGGCGCTTGACCCACAGGGCTTTGGCTGCGGTGTAGGACGCGCTGGCGCGGTGGCCGGTGCGCCGGTAGACCGTCTCGAACCCGCAGGTCGCACCCAGGTGCTGTGCCTCGTCCATGGCGCGCTGGTCGGCCCACAGCATGGCAGGCCGCGTCGGTTCGCCGGCTGCGTCGAGGAACACCGCGCCGTTCATCGTGCCCGAGAAGCTGACCGCGGCGATCGATGCGGCGGGAATGTGCGCCTGGTCTAGCAGCCGCCGCGTGCCCGCATAGACGGCCGCACGCCAGTCCAGCGGGTCCTCCTCCGCCCAGTTCGCGTGCGGATAGGCAGCGGGATACGGCTCGAAGACCGCGGCGCGTGCCAGGCCGGTGGACGCATCAAACAGGGTGGCCTTGTTGCCGGTCGTGCCCAGGTCATGGGCGAGCAGATAGTGTGTGGCGGTCATAGCCTGGATTCTAAGGCGCGCGCTGCGAAAGGGCAAATCGGGGTGGGTTATGAGCGCAAACGAACGCGGACTTACAGACGCAGGAGGTTGTTCAACTTACTTTGGCTGCGGTGTTGTACGTATCGAGCGTGAGAGGAGATGGAAATGTTGTCTGACCGATTGCACGCCCCGGTTGCCTTCCGATCTGTATGCCTGCTGATGATGCTGTTCCTGATAGCGCCGGCTGCGCTCCCCGCCAGCGCGGCCGTGCCGGGCGTGCGGCTTGCAGCCCCAGCTGCCGGCCCAGCGCTGACGTTCGTCGCGGCGGCTGATGCGCAGGCGCCTTTCGCAGCTTACGACCGTAGCGCCGCGCTCTTCTTCCGGCCCAGCGGCGTTACCCTGGCCCTGCCGCAAGCGGAGCAATTGGAAGTAGAGTTCCTCCAGGCCCGTGCGGATGTGCGACTCTCTGCTTCTCAGCAGGGCGCAGGCGTCGTCAATCGCTATGCAGGCAGCGACCCGGCAGGATGGCTGGTCGGCGCGCCCACCTATGCGGCGCTCATCTATCACGGCCTCTACGACGGCATCGACCTGCGCTACGAGGGGCAGCTGGGCACGTTGAAGGGCACCTACACGGTGGCGCCCGGGGCCGACCCTTCAGCCATCCGGTCGCGCTACACCGGTGCGCAACAGGTGACGCTCGACCATGAGACCGGCGCGCTGCGCCTGACACTGTCCGACGGACGGACGGTGACGGAGGATGCACCTGTCGCCTGGCAGGAAACCGCCGGCGGCCGCGTGCCCGTTGTGGTGGAGTATGAGTTGGACGGCGACGAGGTTGGTTTCAGCGTGGGTGCGTATGACGCCCGGCTTTCGCTGGTGATCGACCCCAGCCTGGTGTACAGCACATATCTGGGCGGCAACAGCACCGATGATATCTACGCCGTGGACGTGGACGACCAGGGCAACGTCATCGTCGCCGGGAGGACCTATTCGAGCGTCTTCCCGGGTGCGCCTGGCCCGCGCAAGGGTACAACAGATGTGTTTGTCACCAAGCTCAACGCGCAGGGCAATGGCCTGGT